>DLHY01000135.1:13806-49521 GCA_002483445.1 Blastocatellia bacterium UBA7656 | reverse complement strand
GTCCTGTGGCACAATCTGTCGGTCTGGGGAGTCTTTGATGTAGAACAGGCTGCCAGCCTGTTCTAGTCTGCCTGTTCAAGGGCTGAAATAATGAAAGTTTGCGACAGGCTGGCAGCCCGTCGTACATTTTCCGTGGGGGAAGCCATGAAAAAGACTGCGCTGTTTATTATTGCGATTCTTTTCATTTCATCTCTGGCAACTTCGGCCAACGCTCAGGCGATAGTCAACGAGCAAGGGCCGTCTGACCCTTCGCCCGGTCTTTTCGCCAGGTTGGATGGCGCGCGGATTCATTATCGAAACTATGGCAGAGGCGATGAGGCCGTTGTGTTCATTCACGGCTGGACTTGCGATATGAGTTTCTGGGGCGGGCAGTGGTATACCTTTTCAAGACTCAAGCGCACAATCCTGATAGATCTTCCCGGACATGGAAAGAGCGACAAACCGCAGATCACTTATTCGATGGATATGTTCGCCCGCGCAGTCAAAGCCGTGCTTGACGACGCGCAGGTGAAGCGGGCTGTTTTGGTAGGCCATTCGATGGGTACGCCGGTCATTCGCCAGTTTTATCGCAAGTACCCGAAAGAGACCGCGGCGCTCGTGATAGTCGATGGAGGGCTGAGAGCGTTTGGCGACAAGAAGATGATGGATGCCTTCATAGCTCCGCTTCGAGCGCCGAACTACGGGGAAGCCGCCGGGAGATTCGTTGATGGTATGCTGACTCCGGTCAAATCTCCCAAGCTGCGAGAAGAGATAAAAACCTCGATGCTCTCGACGCCTCAGCATGTAGCGGTGAGCGCGATGGAAGCGATGGCTGATCCTGCGATATGGGGTGAGGATAAGATCGATGTGCCTGTGCTGGCAGTGCTTGCAAAGGCTCCGTTCTGGCCCGCAGACAATGAAAAATTTTATCGCAGCATCGCGCCCGACATGGATTATCAAATGTGGGATGGAGTGAGTCACTTCCTGATGATGGAAGAGCCGGACAAATTCAACCGCACGGTGGTGATATTCTTAGCGAAGATCAAATTCATCAGAGAAGTGAGGCGGTGATTGCTGGCAAACTTCATGCGCTCTGCGCCCCAAGCTCTCGCAACTGCTTCTGGGCCAGACGGCCCCATTTGCGAACCGCGCCGCGACGATAAAAAGGCATCGTGCGAACTGATTCAAGGCATCGCTCGAGCATCTCGCGCGCCTGCTCTTTTTGATCTAGCTTGCTGAACGTGTAAGCCATCAGGTAAAGCCCCTCGGGGTCATAAGGTCGCCGCTCGATGTATGTCTCCAGCGCCGAGCGCGCGTCATCGAACATCGAAGCATCTGCGTAGACCGCCCCGATCTCGCGCCATATTTCTCCGTGCGAGTGATTGTCATCCTGAGAGACGACCGTGTTGAGATGATCTATCGCTTCCTGCAAGCGGCCCTGCTCGCGGGCTATGCGCCCAAGCTGGAAGTGAGCGTCCGTTTCCGACTCATCGATCTCGATTGCTTTCTTGAAACGATTGATCGCTTCCGAGTGCTGACGGCGGTACTGATAAATCAATCCGAGTTGATAATGCGCTTCCGCGTCCCGCGGGTTTATCGTTGCAGCTTCCAAGCTGCGGCGAAAACTCTGCCTGCCGCGAAAGGCCGAATCGATGTCGCCTACGCCGCTGCGAAGCGATGCATAGACCAGATAAAAAATGCACGGCGAAGCCAGAAGCCACAGCAGACGCGAAGCTGCAAAGATCATCTCAATAGGCGCTGAAAGCCATGATACCGAAACCGCGCCTGCGCTTTCGCCAATTCCCGCGCCGTAGACTGTGCGAAGCGCGACTATCATGTAAAGCCCGAAAACTATCTTCGCGGCGGCCCATAAAATGAGCGCGCTGTTGGCTCCAAGCCCGTATCGGTCGAGCGCGAGTCCGGCAAGAGCAAATGGCAGATGCGAGGCTGCCCAGGCCGTCAGCGCGCAGACGAGCAGCGGCCCGAAATCTCGACGGATCGCTACTCCGAAGCTCGCGGTCTGAGTTATCAACACCATCGCGAGAATTGCAGCGGGGATATAAAAGAGCGCAAGCGTGAGGGGAGCCGCAAGCGTACTGAGTTGAGAAAACGATACGAAATACCACCCGGCGTTTCCCACCAGCGGCAGCGGCTTTTTCGTCACAAGCATTTCAGGAGGCAGATAATCGCGCGGGTCGATATTTTCTTCTTCTTCACCGCTTTCAGATTCAAGCGCCGGAAAAAAATGATCGAGCGGAATAGGCGCTGCTTCGTAAACCGGGTATATTCGCTCGGCGATGGTGAAATTCAAAAGCAGCGCGACCGCGAAAGCCAGCATCGCCGAGTAGAGCCAGCGGCCTTCATCGATCAGTCGGCTTGTTGCCTTAGCGGGCCGAACGTAGAGAAGGAGGAAAAGCTTGATGTGTTGCATAGTCTCGAAGCCTTTCGTTTTGAAATCCGGTTAAGTTTGAAAAACCCGACGCGATATTGAGTCGGAGCCAGGGGCGATGTTCACGGGCCGAAACCATAACTCAGAAATTCATTATGTCTGTGTCGCCGCAGAGGTCAATACTTTTGTGGCAGCTTTAGACTGAGGCCCGACTCCTGACGTATTGAACACCCATAGCGCGGGAATAATGGCGATCAGGGGAATGATGTTCAGGGTTGATGAATCAAGGGAAGCGAGGATGATAAACCGTCCTGAGAGTAACAAATCTTTTGCTGCTCGGCTGGCGACCGAGTAGCTGGCAGGGGCGATTCAATCGCTTCCCGACTCAATGGTTGACCGCTTCAAAAAATCTCCGATTACTCGCTGCCTGCTCCGCCAGCCGCTTCGTCTGCGCTCCCGCCTTCTTCGGCCCCGTCCGTCGCCTTGCCTGCATCGCCTTCGCCGCCCGGCCCTTCGGTGAAGTATTCCTTGAGTTCCTTGCCCGGTTTGAAGTACGGAACTCGTTTGGCCGGAACGTCTACGGGTTCGCCTGTCTTGGGGTTCCGGCCCCGACGCGGGCCGCGCTCACGTGTGCGAAAGCTGCCGAAGCCGCGCAATTCAACCTTCTCACCCTTTTGCAGCGCAGAGATGATCGAAGCAAAGACGGTTTCGACTATCACTTCGGCATCGCGCTTGTTCAACTCCGCTGCGCGCGCCACTTCCTCTACAAGCTCTGCCTTAGTCATCTGCCTCCTCATTGCCGCCTCTACTCAAGCAGCGTTTTGGGTTTCAGGTTCTGTCCCCGTCCGTTACAAGCAGGCAACAGTATCTACATCGTCCGACCAGAAATCAAGTCCCCGTGAGACTTTCTGGCTCAATAGTCGGGTTTCAAAACCGCTCCGCTTCAAGCGAGTTTGACACCCCCGTTTCCCGACTCTACAATTTTTCCCTGTTCTGAAATTACTATGACTACATCAACAAACGGCAACTCATCTTTCATCACTCGCGGAGCGCAAAAAACAATCCTGCCGAACCGTATGACTATCGTGACGAAGGAATTGCACTTCAAGCCCATAGTCGCGGCCATCATCTGGTATCGCGTAGGCTCGCGCAACGAAGAACTAGGCCAGACCGGAAAATCTCACTTCCTCGAACACATGCTCTTCAAAGGAACTGACCGCTACCGGAAAGGCGAAATCGATTTAGTCACGCTTCAAAACGGCGGAGCCAACAACGCTTTCACCTGGCTCGATTTCACGGCTTACTATTTCACCTTTGCTTCAGACCGATGGGAGCAGGCTCTGGAGATCGAAGCCTCCCGGATGCGAAATACAACATTCGCCGAAGAAGAATTTCAGTCCGAAAAGCAGGTGGTCGAAGAGGAATTGCGCATAGGGCTTGACGGCCCCTGGGAAGCTCTGGAAAACGAAGTGTGGGCCGCCGCCTTTCGCCAGCACCCTTATCACTGGCCAACGGTCGGATGGCTCGAAGACCTGGAATCGGCCACCGCAGCCGATATGAAGGCTTACTATGACAAATGGTATCACCCGCGCAACGCCACGCTCGTCCTGGTCGGAGACTTCGATACTGCACGCGCGCTTGATCGAATCAACACTCTCCTGGGTCCCATACCTCCCGGCCCTGAGCCTCCGCCTATGCGCATAGTCGAGCCGACGCAGCGGGGCGAAAAGCGCGTCACAGTGAAGAAGGAAACTCCCGTCGAGCGATTGCTCATCGGCTATCACACGCCCGCCGTGGGTCACGCGGATTCCTTTGCTCTTCACATCGCAGAGGCGATTCTTTCGACTGGCAAAACCTCGCGGCTTTATCAACGCCTCGTCGAACAAGACAGTTCGGTGACGACGGCCAAGGCCACCTACAACGATCATATCGATCCGTCGCTCTTCTACCTTCAGGCTGAATTGAAACCGGGCTATTGGCTCAATCAGGTCGAGCGCGCCATCTATGAAGAAATTGACCGATTGAATACCGAAGCGGTCACTGAGGCGGAGATGGAGAAAGCCAAACGGCAGATAGAAGCCGAACTTGTTTTCAGCAGCGAGGAGTTTTTGCAGCAGGCCATACTGCTCGGCCAGTACGAAACTATCGCTGCGGGGGAGCATATCCCGGAACCGTCGCGCGGATATCGCTATCTCGATAATTTTCTGGATCGCATTCGCGCAGTCTCGGCGGAAGATGTCAGGCGCGCGGCTTCCAGGTATTTTTCTGAGGACAACCGCACGGTCGGCTATCTCATAAACAGCGATTCGGAATCGAAGGAAGGTGCTTGATTGAATTCAGTTTTTGCCCGAAGCGACGCTCCACGGGGAATTCGCCTCGATGTCGAGCGCATAGAGTTTCCAAACGGCCTCGTTCTTCTGCTTTCGGAAGATCGCTCGACGCCTTCGATTTCCATCAACGCCGTAGTGATGGCAGGCTCGCGATATGAAGGAGACGCAAAGGCCGGCCTCGCATCGCTCGTCGGCGAGTTGATCGATGAAGGCACTCGCGCGCGAACCTCTCAACAGATTGCCGAAGAAATAGAAGCAGTCGGCGCGCGACTTGCAACAGTCGGCGATTATCAGGTAAGCGGCGCTCACACCATCGTGCTTGCGAAGGATTTCAACACGGGTCTCGGCATTATCGGCGACGTTTTGATGAACGCCACTTTTCCTGAAGATCAGGTCGCGAGGCAAAGAGACCGTCGCTTGGCGCAGATCAAGAGCCGACTCGATGTGCCTCGCACTCTGGCTTCGGATGCGTTCAATGAAATCATTTTTCGCGGCACACCCCGACATCGCCCGCCGGTAGGCTATGAAAAATCAGTCAGCGAACTGACCCGCGATGACGCTGTTGATTTTTATCGCCGCTTCTTCGTTCCTAACAATACTCTGCTTGCGATAGTCGGAGATTTCAGGACGGCTGATATTATCCGCGAGGTGGAACAAACGTTCGGCGAGTGGCAACGCGACACCCGGTTCGAGCTTCCCGCTTTGCCTCGACCCACAGGGCAGACTGCGCCCCGGGAGAAGTTCATCCGCGCGCCCAAAGAGCAGGTCAATATCTTCATAGGACATCTCGGCGTAGAGCGGACTAACGAGGATTATTACGTGCTGCTCGTGATGGACACGATTTTGGGATCAAGCCCCGGATTCACGTCGCGCATTCCGAGAATTCTGCGCGATGAGCAGGGGCTTGCCTACTCCACTTTCAGCAATATCACTTCGAGCGCCGGTCTCGATGCGGGAAGATTCGTGGCCTACATAGGCACCGCGCCGGGAAATCTCGATCTGGCGCGCGAGGGGCTGAGGCGCGAAATCGAACGCATAACCCGCGAGCCTGTCACACCTGACGAGATCGAGTCGGCGAAGTCGTACCTGACAGGAAATTTCGTCTTCGATTTTCAGACCAACTCGCAAGTGGCAGGCTTTCTCATCGATGCAGAGGTTTATCATCTCGGTTTCGATTATCTGCAAAAGTATCCCGATCTGATTCGCGCAGTCACTATCGAAGACATAGCGCGAGTCGCCGAAAGACATATACACCCCGAAGCTCTGACTACTGTCGTAGTCGGGCCGGTCAGTGATGGGTGATGGGTACGGAGGTGTTTCTCCCCATCACCCATCACCCAACTAAAGGAGATTCAATGTATCATCGCAGCAGTTTGAGAAAAGGGTCGGGCGCTGTGGCGCTCATCGTCCTTCTGTTGGCTTCCCTTGCAAGCGCCTATAATTTGCCGCTGCCGCCCGACTCGGCGACATCGAGCATTACGGTTCGCGATCTTAAAAGACATTTGAGCTTTCTCGCTTCGGATGAGCTTGGCGGACGTTTCACCTTCAGCCCTTCGATTCTCATCGCGGCGCGCTATCTCTCATCGCAGCTTGAATCTTATGGCTATCGCGGCGCGGCCCGCGACGGCTCGTTTTTTCAGAAAGTGCCTTTGGGCTATCGCATTGTCGATAAATCGAGCGGCATAATATTTAACTCAAGCGCGGGAAAAGAAGAGTTCAGATTCGGTGACGACTTCGTTTCCGAGTCGCCCGAAGATATCGATTTGAATGGCGAGATGGTGTTCATCGGCTATGGAATCTCGTCGCCTGGGAGCAACTATGACGATTTCGCGAAGATAGACGTGAAAGGCAAAATCGTGGTGATGGTTCCCGGAGCGCCTGATGCTTTGAAGGGCGCGGCCGCGGATGATGATGAATCGAGGATCAATGCGCTTCGCGCTCGCGGGGCGCTCGGCGCGCTGGTCGCGCCGCCGCCTCAAATCCTCCTCGTCTGGGATCAGATAAAAGGTTACATCTCGCAGGAATCTCCCAGCCTGCCGCCTCGCGCGACGGATTCGGGCAAACCTTTTCCTGCTCTGCTTGCGGGGCCGAAAATGCTGCGGGCCATTGCGCGATCTCTGGGCAGGGATGAAGCATATCTCACAAGGCCGGCAGGGAAGCCGCTTGAGCCTGCTCGTATCGCGGCAACGGCTCAGATAAAGATGAAAGTCGAAGCCCGCAGCGCGCCGACTACGGGGAATGTCGTCGGCGTTCTCGAAGGCTCCGATCCGAAACTTAAAGATGAATACGTCGTCTTCAGCGCGCACTACGATCACCTCAAGACATCGAATGCGGGCGAAGTTTACAACGGCGCAGACGATGACGGATCAGGAACCTCCGCGGTGCTTGAGATAGCCGAGGCTCTTTCGCTTGCGCGCCCCCGGCGATCAGTGCTGATAATTTTTCACACGGGCGAGGAGCTTGGGCTTTTCGGCTCGTTGTTCAACACCGATCACGAGCCTGCGGTGCCGCTTGCGAAACTCGTCGCCAATTTCAACATCGATATGATCGGTCGCACACGCGAGCCGGATAACACGGATTCGCGCGACCGGGAACTGTGCGACAAGGATTCGGTTTATGTGATTGGAGCCGACAAGCTGTCGACCGAACTCAATCGCATCAGCGAAGAGACGAACAAAGAAACCATACGGATGAGATTCGATTACACCTACAACGACGAGAATCATCCGCAGCGTTTCTATTACCGCTCGGATCACTACAACTATGCGAAGAATGGCATCCCGGTGATTTTTTATTTCACGGGCGTCCATCGCGATTATCATCGAACGACGGACGATATCGATAAGATAGACTTTGCAAAGATGGAGCGCATCACCCGACTGGTTTTCACAACAGGGTGGAGAGTGGCGAATCTCGATCACCGCCTTCCGGTCGATAAAAAACCGACGGCGCAGCCCGCGCGATAAAATCAAGCGCAAAACGGCTTTCAAGCAAAAACCGGGGCGCTTCCAGGAATGAAGCGCCCCGGCCCAAAGCGTAACCTCATGGGTCAATGTACGAACCCGGGGCTAGTCTTCAATACGGCCCGGTCATCTGATAGAAAAACGATCTCAGATGCGGCCATCGTAAGCACCTCAAACTCACAAGTCGGCACAATGGCCGCCGTCTGAAGGCAACACGTCGAGCAAGGCAGCGGGCATATCTGGTTGGCTATCTGGTCGAGGATCATCCGCCGTCGGTTCATCTCGTCGAAGGTATTGACGGGCGTTCCACACCTTGGGTCGTTCACGTTCACCACCCCGGACAAAAACGGCGACAGAAGCGGGGGCTGCCCGAACGGAGTCGGCCTGATGTGATAGAACGACGTGTTCGTCTCCCCGAAATGGCATCCGCTGCAGGTGTTGAACGAGAACTTGAATTCGGGGTTACAGCCCGACGGAGGACACAGGAAGGCCGGACTATCCCAGAAAGTCGGCGGGACGAATGAGTTCCCTCCCAGAAATGGCCCGCCGCCGAACTGAAGCGGAACGATGTGCTGGTCGGCACACACCTGCGCCTGGTTCGCTACGATGTAGTTGCCCAGCGTCGCGGTGTTGTTGAATTGCTCATCGGGAGTCAGCTTGACGGTAGTCATTCTCAGTTGGCCGTTTGCCACAAAGGGGTCTTCAGACCCAGGCGTCAACTTGAACTCCCTCAACTCCCAGTTTCCGGTTTGCGGGGGCAGGAATTCGTTCGTCCGGAGTTGGTTCAACGCGCTGCCGTTGACCTTGTGCGGCGCCACGCCTGCGCGAACGAACTGCTCGGTTATGTTTTCAAGCGCCTGATTGAATTGGGCGGACGGCATAGGAATCGAGGAGAGAGCCGCCCACTGCTGCGCCCATGCCTTGACCTGTTCACAACCGGAGCGGTCGATGCCATATTCGAGGATCACGGTCATTTCTGACACGACGCAACAGGTTGAGTTACTCGCTGTCCTGTCGATTACGCCGAAAACGAAGCGGGCTTCGCCTGCATTGTTTTGCGTGTAGCCGCTGTTGCCGCGCAAGTCAATTCGGTTGACTATGGCCAGCAACCTGAATGGGGCTTCCGAAAGGTCGAGTAGAGACCCCGGCCCCCCGCTTGCAGCCTCCCACGGAATGATCACTTTGTCGCGGACAGCCGGTCGCCCCGGAACTGCGAACCCGTTGATTGTTTGCTGGGCCTCCCAATGGGCCAGCCACTGGCGCGCGAATACGCGGGGATCGATCCCGGTCTGTGTCTGATTGGCCATCTGAGTCATCAGGTACCCGAAAGTCCACTTGCCCATCCGAGTTCCCACATCGGTACACGGATTGAATGTACGAGATGGGTCCTCGATGACGCTCGGGTGAATAATCATCAGTGACCGGGCCGGGTCGATGGCCAGGGGGGCCGCGAGGGCTTCCCCGCTGCCCGTGCCGTCGTCGATTAGGAGCGTGTCCGGATCCGAACCCTGCATTGGAGTCTCCCCGACAAGGAGCCGTCCGCTGAATCGCGGGACAGTCAGATCGGCATTGAGCGCCTTCTGAACGCCGAGTATCCGGCTCCGGTTTGCCTCGACCGCGGCGAAGTTGACGTTAATCGGACTCGACAGCAGGCCGTCGTCGGCCTTTTCATCCCCGCGCTTTCCGTCATCCTGGAAATGCAGCGTGACGCCATCGTTCATCTTCAGACTGAACTGTTTGCCAGCCCGCTCGTTATTGGGAAACTGAATCCTCAGAATGGCGTTGGCATCAGGCAGGGCCTCCTGCAAACGCTTTATGGATACCACCGGCCTGCCTTTAGCGCCCGACTGTAGCAGGACGGTCGGGCCGGCTGTCGAACCGGCATTCATGACCGATTCGAGGATCATCACCATTACTACGAGAACGACAATGCACTTAAGAAGCCTTGAAGTTCTGGGGTTCATTTGTTCTCCTCCTTACTCTGTTGTATCAGTGGTTAATCAGGTTGCGGGACTGATTGGACAATCAGCCCGCCGACCATTTGCGTGTATGCACACCACAACTAGAACCTGGTTTTCGTGATTGCGGTGTCAGGAGATTTTTTGTAGGCTAACGAAATCACACTCCTTTCATCGAGGATGGTGATCAGGCAAGGCGGCTCTTCAGCCGACCAAAGCAAAGGAGTCGCTTTGCCGCGTACTTAGATTTCCAATTTGGGCAAACCCCGCCGAGCATTCGAGGCAGGGGCAAAGAGCTTACAGAAATCGCTTGTGACACTGGCGGTTGCGGGTTGCAGCCGTTTCTTCGTAGTCTCCTGACAGCTTGTCAGTCACGCTGCCTCTGGTGAAGACTATATCCGCTTCTCTGCCTGTCCGTGACCTGTTTGAACATTTCTTGAAGTCCTGTCACCGGAAACTCCCGCGATACTTCTATGAGATTTCCTGTAAGTCATCATCCCCTGGCGTGTTCGCCTGCAACTGCGCGTGAAGATTCTATTCCACGGGTCGTTTTTGTCAAGTGTGATCTAAAAAACATGCAAGCCTGTTGAGACGGTCGAAAAATCACTGACGAGAGGACGAGGAGATTGTTTGTTCGACCTTTCCTGATGGTTCTACCTTACGGAGTCCTTCCAACCTCGGCGCAACAAACACAGGACTAAAGTCGAAGAAAAACTGCTCTCTCCTTTCAGCCTCATCAACCTAAAGCGTTGAACCAACGCGCAGCCTCGCGCGGCACAATCATTGCCTCTCGAATCATTGAACGAACAAAATATCGGGAGGATCAATTGTGAAAATAATTTTGCGAAATGCTTTGATGATGACCGTCGTTATTCTTTGTATCTCGTGTGTGACCGCTTCAGCGCAGACAGACAAAGAACGAAATGCATGGGGATATGCCTTCGTCGCTCCGAGTGGAACCGATTCGACTTTTCTTCTGCACTTCGGCGGAGGCGGCGAGGGAGTGTTATACAAAGGTCTCGGCATAGGCGGAGAGATCGGATACGTCGCCCCGGCTCGCGAACTCGACAACGGACTGGGGCTGGCTTCGATCAACGGGGTTTATGTCTTCGGAAAAAAAGACGGCAAATTCGCTCCCTTCGTCACGGGCGGCTACACGCTGGCATTTCGAGACGGCACTTTCAATATGGTCAACTTCGGCGGAGGAGTGAATTACTGGTTCCATAATCGCGTGGGATTGAGGCTTGAGTTTCGCGATCACGTGGCCACTTCTTCATCTGACTTTCACATTTATGGTTTTCGCGCAGGATTCACGTTTCGATAACAGTTGGCGGCGCGGCGAGCCTCAATTCTTTCCGGGGCAGAGTTTTTCTTCCAACTCTTCCGTCACCTGTTTGGCAGGGGCGACGGCGATCATGCCGTGACGAACGAAATAAAGCCCTATGAAGATAATCGCCGCGCCTGCGGTCTGGCCTGCGGTCGGCGCTTCCCCTCGCGACGCCCACACGATGAGCATGGCTGTTACGGGAGTGAAGTTTGAATAAATAGCCGTGCGCGTCGAGCCGAGCCTTCGCACGCCATAATTCCAGATCAGATGCGCAAGCGCAATGGCGAACAACGCGCTGTAAACAACACCCATCCATGCCTGTGGTCGCACCCCTGACCAGTTCTGCTTTATGAGCGACGGCGCGCAGATGATCAAAAACACGGGAGTGCCGCTCATCATCATGATCGCCGTCGCTTTGAGCGAGCCGTGAGTGTGAACCATGTTTCTCGCGGCGAAGGTGTAAACAGTCCAGCAGATCGTCGAGACGACCAGTATCAGGTCGCCAAAGATAGTGCTGCCGAATTCCATCTGAGCGTCGCCGTTGAGTATGATCAGCATGATTCCGCCAAAGGCCAGAGCAAGCCCCGCCACTCCGCGAGAGGTGAAATGCTCCTGCTTGCGCATCCATCCGATGACGGCTGAAAAAAGCGGAGTGGTTGAAACAATCAGCGCGGCGTTGCCCGTCCGCGTGTGCGCCATGCCGGTTATGAAAAGCGATTGATAAATGGCGTTGGCTAAAACGCCAAGCCCGACCAGTTTCCAGAAGTCTCGTCGCGGAACCCGGAAGCTTCTGCCCGACAGCATCAGCACGAAGAACATAACCGTCGCGGCTATGACGAAGCGCATCCCGTTGAAGCTCAGAGGCAGCAGGTCTTCGAGCGAATACTTTATCGCGGTGAAGTTCGCGCCCCATATCACAGTCATCAGAATGAGCGCGAGATCGATTGAGCCGAATCGCTCCGCTTCGATCTGCAACTCAAGATTGGCTTTGGCGGCTCTTTCCAGGTTCGATGCCATCGCTCATAAGCCTTCGACAGGCGGCTTCGTATCGAGATCGATAGCCTGTTCGATATTGCTGGCGGCGCGAACGAGAGTCGTTTCATCGAACCTTCGCCCGATGAGTTGCAATCCTATCGGCAGCCCGTTGGAAGTGAATCCGCAGGGGAGGCTCACTCCCGGCACGCCCGCGAGGTTGGCCGTGATGGTATAGATGTCCGAAAGGTACATCTCAAGCGGGTCATCCGTTTTTTCGCCCAGACGGAAAGCGGGCGTCGGCGATGTAGGAGTCGCTATCACATCGCACATCTCGAATGCGTTGCGGAAATCGCGCTCGATCAGTGATCGGACTCGTTGCGCTTTGCCGTAATATGCATCGTAGTAACCGGCTGAGAGCGCGTAGGTGCCGAGCATTATTCTGCGCTTCACTTCCGCGCCGAAACCCTGATCGCGCGTGCGACTGTACATGCTCTTGAGCGTGTCGGCTTCTTCAGCGCGAAACCCATAGCGCACGCCGTCGAAACGGGCGAGATTCGAACTCGCTTCAGCCGTGGCGATCAGATAATAAACCGGAACTGCGTATTCTGTATTCGGAAGGCTGATGTCGACGACTGTCGCGCCGAGGTCTTCGAGCTTTTTGATGGCTGATTCCACGCTGGCTCTCACTTCTTCGTCAAGCCCTGTGCCGTAATACTGGCGCGGCACGCCGACTCTCAATCCGCGAACGTCTCCCTTTGCAGCGCCGAGATAATCATCCACCGGCGCATCGCTCGACGTGGAATCAATCGGGTCGCGACCTGCGATGATCGAAAGGACGAGCGCGGCGTCTTCGACTGAATTAGCGAACGGGCCTATTTGATCGAGCGACGAGCCGAAGGCGATCAACCCGTATCTCGACACACGCCCGTAGGTCGGTTTGAATCCGACTACTCCCGTGAGACTCGCAGGCTGGCGAATCGATCCGCCCGTGTCCGATCCTAAAGCGGCAAGCGCGATGCCTGTCGAGACCGCGACGGCTGATCCGCCCGAAGAACCTCCGGGGACGCGCTCCCTGTCCCACGGATTTTTCACAGGGCCGTAGGCGGAATTTTCATTCGATGATCCCATTGCGAACTCATCACAGTTCGTCTTGCCGATGATGACCGCGCCCGCTGCTTCCAATCTTTCGACCACAGTTGCAGTGTAGGGCGGTTTGTAGTTGAAAAGAATTTTTGAGCCAGCGGTCGTTCGCACGCCGCGGATGACCATATTGTCCTTGATGGCGATGACTGCTCCGGCGAGCGGCGGAAGAGGGCGGCCAGCGTCAGCGGCCAGATCGATTTCGGCGGCCTGCTTGAGCGCGCGGTCTGGGGTAAGGGTGATGAATGCGTTGAGGTCTGTGAGTTTTTCTGCCCGTTCGAGCGAGGCATGGCAGACATCTGTGGCTTTGATTTCCCGCGCTTTAATTCGTTGGCGCAATGAATTGATTGTGAAATCTCTGAGTTCCAATTTCGTCTCCGTATGTCCGACAAGCTGCCAGATTGTCGTTGCCGTCCGACTGGCAGCCCTCGACAAGCTGGCAGCTTGTCGGACGTTTTCCAGAGGATAGCATTCAACCCTCTGGTTCTCACCCGCCGATGACTTTCGGGACTTTGAAGAAACCGGCTTCCTGATCGGGCGCGTTTTCGACGGCCAGCGACTGCCCGATACTTGGACGCGACTTGTCGTCGCGGCGGGCGTATTCAGGATCGTCTGTCGCCGTCGAGCAATGGGACATGGGCAGGATGTCAGCGGTATCAATCTCGTTGAGCTTATCGATATGGCTGAGAATGGAAGCGAGTTGAAGTGTAAACGATTCGGTTTCTTCCACAGTGAGTTCGAGTCGGGCAAGCTCGGCGATTTTTTCTACGTCGGATCGGGTTATAGACATAAGGTTTCCTGTCGAAGCAGTCTGTCAAATTGGGAATTATAGAGAGGCGTTTGTTGGCTATCAAGGTGAGGCGGAGAGCCGCGCGTTTGCGAATGGCCGTTGATTTGTCAGAGCCGTACTTATTCAAAAAAAATCAGAGCCGCGAATCAGTTTGACCGGGCAGTAGTATTGGATTGCTTTGAAGTCGTCCCAGTCGTTCGTTACAACTGTTGCGCCAGCGCGGCGGGCGCTAACCACAATGAGAGCGTCGAGAAACATCCGCTGGCTTGCGCCAGCGACGAGCTTTGGCGCTTTGCCGCCTGACTTTTTCCTGCGACCCTGCGAGAGCCAGAACAGTATTCTGCTTGAGGTGAGCCAGTCATCCGATGTGGGAATGATAAACGCATTGAGATTGATGGCGTCGCGACGGATTGCTTCGTAGTCTTTGCGGATAGAATCATCCAGCGTGCCTGCCGTCAACTCAGCGATGACCACTGCGGAAAGCAGGAAGTTTTTAGGAACCTCGCGCACCTTATACGCAATGATGACCGAGGTATCAAAGGTATAGATCGGCATTAGGAGCCTTTACCGTGATGTGCCTCATAAGTCTTTTGAAAGGCTTTCAGGATCAGCTTTTTGGTTTTCTCTGGAAGCTCCGGGATAGTCTGCTTGCGTTTTCGCGGTGGCCGCTTCGCTGCGTTTCCCTTTTTGGTCTTTGTTGATGTTGCTTTGCTCATGTTGCTACTCCTCTATCAGCATTGCTCGCGTTGATGACTATACCATAGCCTGATGCGGCAGCGGAATTATGACAAACTGCCAACCTTCACAATGTTTTTGCCGATGTGCTATATTCCTCGCTCTCATAAAAAGAAGATATGAGGTAGAAAAGCTTGAGCATACTTGTTGACAGAAACACGCGCGTCGTCGTGCAGGGAATAACGGGCAAAGAAGGCTCGTTTCACACGGGGCAGATGCGCGCCTATGGAACTCAGATAGTCGCGGGAGTCACCCCCGGCAAGGGCGGATCGGATCACGAAGGCACACCCATATTCGATACCGTCGCCGACGCAGTACGAGCGACCGGCGCGAATGCCAGCGTCATTTATGTTCCGCCTCCTTTCGCAGCCGACGCGATCATGGAAGCAGCCGACGCGGGATTGCCTCTCGTCGTCTGCATAACTGAAGGTATACCTGCCATCGATATGGTTCGCGCATTCGATTACCTGCGCGACCGCGCGACTCGACTCATCGGCCCGAACTGCCCCGGCATCATCTCTCCGGGCAGATGCAAGATCGGGATCATGCCCGCGCACATTCATGCAGAAGGCCGCGTCGGTGTGGTCTCGCGCAGCGGGACTTTGACTTATGAAGCTGTGCATCAACTGACTAATCTCGGACTCGGCCAGTCGACGGCCATCGGCATAGGCGGCGATCCGGTTATCGGAACGAATTTCACCGATGCGTTGAAGCTTTTTCAGGAAGACGCGGAAACGGACGCCGTCGTGATGATAGGCGAGATAGGCGGCACGGCTGAAGAGCAGGCTGCCGAGTTCGTGCGCCTTCACATGACCAAACCCGTCATAGGATTCATCGCTGGACAGACCGCTCCTCCGGGAAGGAGGATGGGACACGCTGGAGCTATCATCGCAGGCGGGAAGGGAACCGCCGCTGAGAAGATGGCCGCTATGCGGGAGGCAGGCATTCACGTGGTTACGAGTCCGGCAGACATCGGCGCGCGGGTGGCGGAAGCTCTCAGGAAATAGAATCGCCTTCGAGCGATATTAGAAGTTTCATGGCTAAGAAAACGGCTCGCATCATCTGCACGAATGACAACGAATTCTGGACTACTCAGAAGCAGTTCTGGCTGTGGGTGCGCGAAGGACTTGTAGATGTGACTGAGCAGCATCCTCTGACGGGGCGCTTCGGAGGCCGACGCGAGAAACTCCTCGTCATGGTTCGTCGCGTCATCCTCGACAAGGGCAGCCCTCAGCACATGGAAGATGTGCTGAAAAGCTATTCCAAGCTCAAACCCCTCGTTACCAAAAAACGAGATGAGAACGGAAAATGACTTCGCAAAACTTCATCGATTTTGAGAACACACGCTGAATGCTCAGTGATCTTTTCAAGCTCAAAGAAAATCAGACCGACCTGCGCACCGAATCGCTTGCCGGACTGACTACCTTTGCGACGATGGCCTACATCATCTTCGTGCAGCCGGTCGTCCTCGGCGCGGCTGGAATGGATCGCGGAGCAGTCTTTACTTCGACCTGCCTCGTCACAGCTTTTTCAACTCTGCTGATGGCCCTGCTTGCCAACTACCCGGTGGGCGTTGCGCCCGCGATGGGTCACAATTTCTTTTTCGCTTTCACGGTGGTGCTTGGGCCGATGCAGATCGCGTGGCAGACGGCTCTCGGCGCGATATTTCTCTCCGGCGTCATCTTCATAGCGACATCCTCATTCGGATTCCGCGAGCGAATAGTTGCGGCGGTGCCTGATTCGCTCAAGTCTTCGATAGCCGCGGGCATAGGTTTGTTCATCACGCTCATCGGCCTGGAATGGGCAGGGCTTGTCAGACTGCACGCAGAAACTTTCCTCACGCTTGGAGACCTGCACAGCCGCGCGGCAGTGGTCGCGATGATAGGACTCATAGCTACGATAATTCTGATGGCGCGAAAGATAAAAGGCGCGATCCTTTTAGGCATCATCATCGCTGCGATAGCAGGAGCCGTCGCAGGCATCATTCATAAGCCTGATGCGATAGTGAGCCTTCCTCCATCGATAGCCCCAACGTTTTTCAAACTCGATATCGCGGGAGCGATAAGTCAAAATCTTTTCGCCATCATATTCGTGTTTTTCTTCCTCGACCTGTTCGACACCGTAGGATCGCTGATCGGAATAGCGAAACAATCGGGTCTGATGAAAGACGGGCAACTGCCTCGCGCCGGAAGAGCTTTGCTCGCCGACGCGATAGGCACAACGGGGTCGGCTCTGGTCGGCAACACGACGATGGTGAGTTACATAGAAAGCGCGGCGGGAGTGGCTGCGGGCGGGCGGACAGGACTCGCGGGCGTAGTGGTTGCCGTATTATTTCTGGCGGCGATTTTTTTCTCGCCCATCGTGAGCGCGATAAGCGGCGGATATTCGATCACCGAATCGGTTTTCATCGGCGGGCAAATGGTTTCGAGGACGTTTACGCTTTACCCCATCACATCGCCCGCGTTGATAGTCGTGGGCAGTCTGATGATAAGAGCGGTGAGGGATATCGAATGGGATGATTTTACGGAATCGTTCCCGGCATTTCTGACGCTTGCTATGATTCCGCTGACGTTCAATATAACGGATGGCATAGCCTTCGGGTTTATTTCTTATGCGTTGTTGAAGTTGGTGACGGGCCGTGGGCGCGAAGCGCACTGGCTGATTTATCTGTTTTCGATTTTGTTCGTCTTGCGTTACGCATTGCCGGGATTGCATTGATACGGCTCGTTGACAACTGGCTCGAAGAGGTTTTTACTACACCCTGACGATGATTTGCGATCAGTTAAAAAAGGCTGATCTTGCGCGGCTCAAGGTTGAGATGCGAGCTTTGGAACTCGGCGTGGTTTGCAGCAGACCTGTGATCGAAGGCACTCGTTACGATTGCATCATCGATACAGGAAAGAGGCTGTACAGAGCGCAGATCAAATATGCGAACGGCAAATGTTCGGGCGCGACAGGTGTAGTAACGGTTAATCTCAGAAAAGAAATACGAAAAGAAAAAAATCACCCATACACAGACAATGAAATAGATGTGTTGCTCGTGTACGTTCCGAAAATCGACAGAGTCTGCTGGTTTGGGCCGGAGGTTTTCAACAGGAAATCAGCACTTGCAATAAGACTTGCTCCAACGAGAAACGGGCAGATAAAACATTGCCTTCCGGCAGAGGATTACTTGTGGTAATTTATTCCGGCAAGCGGGCGTAGCTCAGTTGGTAGAGCGTTGGTTTCCCAAACCAAAGGTCGCGGGTCCGAGTCCCGTCGCCCGCTTCAGTTTTTCCTTCCATTGTGGATCAGCATAAAGTTAGACGCCTTGCAATGATGCTGTATAATCAGAATCGCTAAGGAGGCAAGTTATGCAAAAGCAATCCATAATCACTCCTAAAAGGCTTTTTGATTTGAGAGTCACTTGGGCAGATTTCAGGCCGGATGAATTTCAATATATCCCTTGCCTATTGTGCGGTACTTTCGACTATGTTGTTTTGACATCAATTGTCATCAATTGGGCAGAGTTTTACATCGTTCAATGCCCACATTGCCGTGTGATCTGGCGCAATCCGATCCCTGACAGTTCTTTTCTGAATAACCTTTATTCAGAGCATTATTACAACGTAAAGGAGCATTCTCCCGATTTGATTTATCAAGTTGGAATCGCAGACTCGCATGGTGCAGATCAGGATATGCGACGACGTAAGAGCAGAGAAGAGGTACAGCGGTGGGTGCAAAGGGGAATAGCACCAACAGACGGTAATGAAACTATGAGGCTCTTAGAAATAGGTGGTGGACGTGGTTACTTGCAGCAAGCAGCAGCGAAAGAAGGATGGAATACAACTGGAATCGAGATTTCTCCACATGGGATAAAGGAAGCAATCAGTAAAGGCTTGATTGTTTTGCCAATTCCTCTTGAAGAGCTTGCTGAGAAATACGTTCCATATAATCGGTATTTCGATTTGGCGGTATTCTTTGACTTTTTAGAACACGTATCTGATCCTGCACGAGTTCTGCGAATGATAAGACATCTTCTCAAAGAAGAAGGAGTCATTATTCTTCGTACGCCAGTAACCGAACAATGTCCAACTCTTCATTTGATAGATCACATTTGGCACTTTTCAGAAAGTACCTTACAGATTCTTTTGGAACGAGAGGGGTTTAATATATTCGAGAAACATGAAAGCGGGATCTTCAGGTCTCCTGATGGAAACTTTATCAACAATCTAACTGTTTATGCGAGAAAGACCTAAGCTTACCCAACCCGGCGTCTAACGACCCGCGTAACCGAGCGCGCGAACGGCACTCAAAGTAACCATAAGAAATCCGCTTCGCGCGCTCGGGTTGACGCGATTAATAGATGGCATAGCGCTGTGCATGTTAGGCAGGAGAGACAAATGCCAATCGAAGTTGGAATATGGAGATTAGGAGCAAAGCCCTCAAAGATAAGCGTGTCTACAATTGATTCCGAAGCGAAACTTGAAGACACGCTTGCAGGAGACCTTTCCATATTGTCGCAGCATTGGATGCTTATAGGTCGGCAAGTTCTTACCGCATACGGAAAGCTTATCGATATGCTGGCAATCGATGCTGAAGGCAATCTTATTGTGATTGAACTCAAGAAAAACCGCACCCCTCGTGAAGTGGTTGCTCAATTACTCGACTATGCCTCATGGGTGCAAACGCTTTCGTACAGCGATGTTTCGGCTATATATTCTGAGAAAAATCCTGGGAAAGAATTCGAAGAAGGTTTCGATGATGCTTTCGGGATAAGCCCCCCCGAAAAGATAAACCAAAGCCATGAGCTTGTTGTTGTATCTTCTGAACTCGATCCAAGTACAGAACGGATCATTGGTTATTTAGCGGATAATTATGGTGTGCCAATCAATGCTGTGTTCTTTCGGTATTTCCATGATGAAGGCCGTGACTATCTTGCAAGAACTTGGCTGATTGATCCTGAAGAAGCTGAAAGAAAATCGAGCAAATCCGCCAGCAAGAAGGGAAGCGAGCCTTGGAACGGTCGTGATTTCTACATCAGTCTTGGCGAGGGAGAACATCGGACATGGGCGGATTGCCAACGCTATGGATTCATATCAGGAGGGCAGGGCAAATGGTACAGCCAGACATTGAAACTGCTATTTCCGGGCTCGCGCGTTTTCGTCAATATTCCTAAAACGGGCTATGTCGGCGTTGGCATTGTTAAAGAGCCTGCTGTTCCTGTAAAAGATTTTAAGGTAATTGTAGATGGCCGAGAAATACCCATTCTGAATGCACCTGTTGACGCACCTAATATGGCGGAGAACGCAAACGATCTGGATCTCTGCGAGTATCTGGTTCGAGTAGAATGGATTAAAACTGTCCCCAGGTCGCAGGCATATTGGGAAAAAGGATTGTTTGCAATTCAACATACCGCATGCAGATTAACGAACCGTTTTACGTTAGAAAGATTGACACAGCACTTTGGTTTAGATAATCAGGATGTAGACTTGATTTGATATCCGCTCCAATCTCTTCTCACAATCCCCTACAATCTCAATATGATCGCCAGCCCTGCAAACAATAAAATCAATAGGCGCGGCGATGTGGATTCTGTGAGAGCTTTGCTCGTGCTGGGACTGGTCTTTTTTCACACCGCCAGAATCTTCGATCTCATGCCCTACTACGTCAAGAATGAACAGACCAGCCTTCTGATGATGGCTCTCGTGGGATTCGTTTCTCAGTGGGGAATGCCGCTGCTTTTTTTCATGGCAGGCATCGCTACGTGGCACTCGCTGAATCATCGAACCGTCGGTGAGTACCTTAAAGAAAGAGTCCGCCGCCTGCTCATACCGTTCATATTCGGCGTAGCGGTGATAGCTCCGCCTTTGCGTTATTACGCTCTGCTCGCCAATCCCGATTATCAGGATTCATTCTGGCAATTCTATCCGCAATTCTTTCGCGTTGTGTTGACTCCATCCTTTCCGCGGTTCTTTCACGCAGACCCGGCTGTTGGTCTCTTCGAAATCGCCCATCTGTGGTTCCTCTATTACCTCTTCATTTTTTCTCTGATGGCGCTGCCACTGTTCGTCTATCTGAGAAAAGACTCCAGGTTCGTTTCACGAGTGGCAAACCTGTGTGAGCTAAGAGGCGCGATACTGCTGCTCGCTGTTCCGGTAGTCTCAATCGAGTTGTTCGTTCATCTGGGCGAGTCCGCCGGATGGAATCGCTACTCGTTTTTGAGCTTTCTGATAATGGGTTTTATTTTCGCCTCCGACGACAGATTTGAAGAATCGGCCTCCCGAAACTCTATCATCGCGCTCGCGGCAGGCGCACTCGCCCTCGCGGTTTTTTTCTGGGCTTCCGTCAAAACGTGGCAGGAAGGCATAGATCCGAGTCGCGGCTATGGGATCGAAAGCGTTTTGTGGAGAATGTTCAAAGGCTTGAGTTCGTGGTTCTGGGTAATCGGCCTCTGGGGGCTGGGGCAGCGATACAAGCGACGCCGCTCTTCTCTTCGACAAACCATCAATGACACTCACAGTAAGCCCGCGGTCATCGATAAAATTCTTCGATATGCCAATGAAGTCGTCCTGCCTTTTTACATCATCCACGAAACTGTGGTCGTGATAATCGGCTTCTATGTGGTGAAATGGGAGGCAGGTGTGATGGCGAAATATTTTGCTGTAAGTCTGGCATCAGTCGCCGCCACGCTTCTCTTGTATGAAGTGTTCGCGCGTCGAACGAACATCACGCGGCTGTTGTTTGGAGTGAAACTCAAAAAGAGATGATGGGTGAAAACGAAGCTGTGATCGAGGATTGGTGAAAAGTATGTTGATGAAATCGCGGGAGACCCAGCGCAAAAACTCTTCTCTGCGTAAACTCGGCGTCTCGGCGTCTCGGCGTCAGGAACCCCTCTCGCTGTTCATGCTTATGCAAGCCGCTATAGTTTTTTGCCAATGGCCTCTCGTATAAATGCGGCTATCTGGTCGAAGTAATCATCTCCTCCGAAGCCGAACACACAATGGCCCGCGCCGGGAATCACCATCAGTTTCTTAGGCTCGTTGGCAGCGGCAAACAGTTCGCGCCCTTGCTCGGTGGGGATAGTAGGATCAGGATCACCATGCGTTATGAGAGACGGGCAGTGAACCTGAGCAAGTTTTTTCACACTATCAAAGCGATTCCTGCCGAACTCGCGCAGAAATTGCGGGACCCACGGCATCATCTTTTCAGCCATACTGCTTGCCGAACTCAGACCCGATTCAAGAATGATCGCGCTCGTCTCCCTGCGCGAGGCCACATCGACGGCAGCCGTAGTTCCGAGCGATTGCCCGTAGAGTACGACACGCGCGGGCAACACCATTCGCTCATTGATCACGTAATTGTATGCTGCCTCCGCATCAGCATAGAGGTCTCGTTCATCAAGGATGCTGCCTTCGCTGCGCCCGTAGCCGCGATAATCGAAAAGCAAAACATCGAACCCGCGTTGAGAAAGACTCTCGCCGAGTCGGGCGATATAACTCAGGTTGCCGCCATTGCCATGGAAATAAATCACGGTCGCAAGAGCGGGCTTGACCTGAGAGTTGATGAACCAGCCGTGCAGCCTGAGATTTCCCTCGGTCGCAAACCAGACATCTTCTCCATCACGGGGAACTTGCCACGCTTGAGCCGCGTCGTATCGTTCGGGGTGGAACGTGACAGCATATTCGAACCAGCGCAGTCCGTGAAAGGCGAAGAAACCGAGTGCGAGCGGAGCGATCAGCGCATAAATTTTTTTGGAATTCAAACGGCTGAAACGCTGGCGGGATTTAACATCGCCCGTGGAATTGAACTGCTCCGATTTCATGATGACCCCAGGATGATAACAGGACATTGAATATGATGAAATCAAATTCCTCTGAGATAAACAGGATTGGCTGAACGGAAATCCTCAAAATCCCGCGAATCCTCTTAATTCTGCTCAATATCTTTCTACCTGCTCACGACTCACCCGCACGGGGAATTGACTCATCGTTTTTTTGATGTATAGTCACTTCCATCTTTCAACAATCTGTCAGCCGGGAGGACACTTTTGTGGATTCGACGCTTCTCTACCTGATGCTCATAACTCTGTGGCTTGGGCTTGTGGCCATGCTGGTTATGGACAAATTCTTCAGGGCGGAAGACAAGAAATTCGGAGAGTATTGATCCGTCTTTGCCCCCCAAACGGATGCCCGGACTATCTGGGCATCCATGAACCTTTCTCCGATAGCCCCTCAACAAGCCTCCCGTCGAGCATGTGAATCAATCTGTCAGCCATCTTCGCGAAACGCGGATCGTGCGTCACCATGCAAACCGTCGTGCCTTCTTCATGCACCTGTCGGAGCATAATCATGATGGCCTCGCCGCTTGCCGAATCGAGATTCCCTGTAGGCTCATCGGCAAGCAGTATTCTCGGACGGGCTACGAGCGCGCGGGCGACGGCGACCTTCTGCTGTTGTCCGCCTGAAAGTTGAGAGGGCCGACGGCGGGCCTGATCCGTCAGGCCGACTTTTTCAAGAATTTCATTTACTCGATCTCGTCGCGCGGAGGATTTCATCTTCTGATAGACGAGCGGCTGTTCGACGTTTTCGAAGATGGTCATATCGCCTATCAGATTGAAATTCTGAAACACGAATCCTATATCCTGACTTCGAATGCGGGCGCGCTCCGACGCGCTCATCGCGTGAACCGGCTTCGAGTCGAAGCAGTAAACGCCTTCGGTCGGAGAATCCATCAATCCCATAATGGCAAGCATAGTCGATTTGCCGCACCCCGACGGGCCGAGTATCAGCGCGTACTCGCCTGCGTGAATTTCGAGATCGATTCCATCGAGTACACGAGTCTCTTCCGCCCCGTTGCGAAAAACCCGCGCGACATCTTCCAGATATACTATCGGCGACCACGAATTGCTCATAAGGCTCCTTCGAAAAGTCTGGAGTCGAGAGTCTGGAGTCTGGAGTCGGAAGTCAGAAGGTGACATGGAACAGGTTACAGACCCGGATATTTCCCCCCTGTCACCTGTCACCTGTCACCTGTTCCCTCTCCTGACCACTGACCACCACTTTGCAAAAGAAAATACCTATAAACATTTAGCAAAATTTCGTCGTAATAGCCATGTCGTCAATCATCTCAGCGGTCAGTCTTATGCGATATATATACTCTTTCTATCTCGACTCCTTCAAACTCGCTCTGCAAGCCGTCCTTGCGCACAAGCTGCGCTCTTTCCTCACGCTCATCGGCATTATCATCGGTGTCGCCTCGGTCGTCGTCGTCGGAGCTTCCATCGACGGATTGAACGCTTATGTCGTCGACCGTATAAGCAAGGTGCTGGGGTCAAATCATTTCATGATCGCGCGAATGGCCAACGTCGGCCACATCTCCGAAGATGAATGGGACGAGATGAATCGGCGCAATAAGCGATTGGAATGGGACGACCTCGAATGGCTTAAGGAGCAATGCACCAAATGCACCGAAGTCGGCGCGCAGGTCAACACTTCGCAAGACCTCAAGCAGGAAGGGCAGGAACTCTTCGGCACTCAGATCGCTGGCGTGACTGCGAATATGGCTGAGATAGAAGACAAGACTATCGCGGAGGGCCGTTTCCTCGCGCCTCACGAAACCGAGCGCGCTTCTTATGCCTGCGTGATCGGCTGGGATATCAGAGAAAAATTTTATCCCGGTTTAGACCCCATTGGCCGCACGCTCAAGATCAGAGATGTGCCGTTTCAGATAGTCGGAGTCGAGGAGAAGCGCGGTTCTATGTTCGGTCGATCGATGGACAATCACGCCTACATCCCCATCACCACTTATGGAAAACTCTTTGGTCGCCGCCAGAGCCTTCAGCTTCACGGTAAAGCGCCGAGCCGCGCCCACCTTAATGCCACCATAGAGCAGGCCCGCGTCGCTCTGCGCAACAAGCACAAGCTCAGAGGGAACGACAAGGATGATTTCGGCCTGGTCGATGTCGAACAGGCCAACAACCAGGTCGATCAGTTCACGGGCGCAATCAAGGGAGTGGTTACGCCGATAACTTTCATCTCGCTGCTCGTGGGCGGAATCGTGGTGATGAACATAATGCTTGTGAGCGTCACGGAGCGGACTTTCGAGATAGGGCTTCGCAAGGCCGTCGGCGCGCGGCGAAATCAGATCATGATGCAGTTTCTGATCGAAAGCTCGCTGCTTTCATCCTTCGGCGGAATGCTTGGGCTGATGCTTGCGGCAGGCATCTCGTGGCTCATAAGTGCGGCGACCCCTGTGCCGATGAACATAACCTTTTTCTATGCTCTGCTGTCGCTCCTCGTGTCAGGCAGCATCGGAATGATCTTTGGAATTTACCCCGCCTTCAAGGCGGCGCGTCTCGATCCGATAGTTGCGTTGACGAAAAAGTGATTGGAGGCAGCGTTCGATTGCGGAATGCGCACACATTCTGACTTCTGACTCCTGTTTTCTGAAGAGTCTTCAGGTAGAACCGTCGGCCAGAGTGTTGACGCGCGGAAAGTGGAAGAATCGGGGGACCAGCAGGCTGGCAGCCCGCTGTACGTTTTCCGAGGAGTCTTCCCGGTCGTCAGAGATGACGCCCTGACGTGATGAAAAACAATCGAGGGTTCGGACTCTCAAGACTCTCCGGACTCTCAAGACTCTATAGACTTTTACCTAGGAGAGGAATGAAGATCAGGCTTTTCATATCGACTGAAATTCTGCGGATGGCGCTCGACAACATCCGCGCTCACAAGTTCCGCAGTTTTCTCACCGTGCTGGGGATAGTCATCGGCGTGATGACGGTCATAGCCATTTCATCGATACTCACGGGACTGCGCAACAACATGGTCGATATGATCGAAAGCTATGGGACGAGCAACATCTATGCATTTCACCTCACAACGGGGCCGCAGTTCGGCTCGCGCGACCGCTCGGAATGGAGCCGCAAGCCGCTCACGCTCGAAGACGCCGAAGCCATACGCCAGCAGACCACGGCGATTGATGACGTTGCAATTACGAATTTCATGGACTGGCGCTTTGACAGGACGATCAGCTATGGAAGCAATACCTACAAGCGCGGAAACCTCGAAGGCGTATCGGCCAACTATGCCACGACCACGAATCTGTCGATTGAAGAAGGGCGATTCATAAACGAGATTGACGACCAGCATCGTCGTGAAGTGATGGTCATCGGCCCTGCGGTCGCCGAAGCTCTGTTTCCTCTTCAAAGCTCGATAGTCGGAAAACAGGTGACGATGGGCGGGCATCTGTTCGAGATAATCGGCGTGCTTGAGAAAAAAAAGACGAGCTTTCTGGGCGAGAGCTTCGACGACAACAATATCTTTCTTCCTCTGCGCACGCTTCGCAAGATGTCGCCGCGAAGCGACTGGATCATGCTGATCTCGCGCGCAAAGACGGGGCAGCTTCGCGCGGCTTTGGATCAACTCGAAGATATTCTCCGCCGCCGAAGGGAAGTGAAGCACAGCGACCCGAACAACTTCGACCTTAGCACAGCCGACCGCTTCATCGAGCAGTTCGACAGCATCACGGCGATGCTCGGTCTCGTGGCCATAGCGATTTCAAGCGTGGGGCTTATGGTCGGCGGCATAGGCGTGATGAATATCATGCTTGTGAGCGTCACCGAGCGGACTGCCGAGATAGGAGTGCGCAAGGCATTGGGCGCGCGGCGCGGAGACATAACGCGGCAGTTTTTGTTCGAAGCGATGACCTTGACACTTATGGGCGGACTGATGGGAGTGATTCTGGCCTTGGGAGCGAGTCAGTTGCTATCGTGGCTCATCCCCGAGCTTCCTTCTTCCGTCCCGCTGTGGGCTGTAGTTACGGGCCTGGTCGTTTCTATCATGATCGGACTGGTTTTCGGCGTCTGGCCCGCGAGAAAAGCGTCGAAGCTCGACCCGATTGAATGTTTGAGATACGAGTAGCGCGACTGACAGACAGAAAAAGAGCGTGACGGGCGAACTCGTCCAATCACCTGTCACGCTCTTTGCTTTTATTCAAGACTAAGGTTCAGCCAGACCAACTGGCCGTTGCGCTCGATCTGAACTGCGATCTTTTCGCCTTCCTTGAGCGCCTTCGATGCAGCCGTAAGATCGTCTGCGCTCTTGATTTCAGTGCGACCGAGGCGATGAATTATATCGCCGTGACGAAGGCCCGCTTCAGAGGCAGGACTGCCCGGTTGAACGAATACGACGATTGCGCCTGACGCTACACGGAGCTTCAACTCCTGCGCTTTTTCAGGCGTCACTGTTTGAGCGAACAGTCCTAGTCTGCCCGGTTCCGCCTCGCCCTGCTGATCAGGAGGGGAGGGCTGAGAGCGGCGCGCATTGAGAACTTCTTCCGTTCGCTCGGCAAGCTCCACCGTGACGGATTCACTTTTGCCATCGCGCACGAAATCGACCCGCACGGATTTGCCCACCGGCAACGAAGCGACCGCGTTGGTAAGCTCGCGAGGCAACCTCACGGGCTTGCTGTCAAAGGCAGTGATCACGTCGCCGCTGCGAAGACCTGCTTTACCCGCTGGCGAGTTGTCGCTCGGAACATCAGAGACCAGGACTCCTGAACCCGGCTCAATGCCGAGCGATTGAGCCTTTGGAGCATCGAGTTCTATTACGTATACGCCGAGATATCCGCGGCTCACTTTGCCGTCGCGCACGAGTTTAGCGAACACTTCGCGGGCGGTATTCGAAGCGATGGCGAAACCAATGCCTACGTTGCCGCCGCCGCCGCCAAAGCGAGGCTCGCTTATGATCATGGTGTTTATGCCGATGACTTCGCCCGACATGTTGATGAGCGGGCCGCCCGAATTGCCGGGATTGATCGAAGCGTCGGTCTGAATGTACCGGCTGAATTGCGAGCCGGGGAATTCGCGCCCCGTGGCGCTGACGATTCCGGCGGTGAGAGTCTGCTGAAATCCGAAGGGACTTCCCAAAGCAAGCACCCAGTCGCCCTGCTGAACCTCGTCCGAATCTCCCAGCACTGCGAGGGGAAGCCCTGTCGACTCGATCTTGATTACAGCGAGGTCAGTTTCTTTGTCTGTGCCTATGACTCTTGCGGGCAGCTTTTTATTATCAGCAAGAGTGACTTCGAGGCGGGTCGCGTTTTCGACGACATGATTATTGGTCAGTATGTAGCCGTCCTGAGTGACTATGAAGCCCGATCCTGCGCTCGACTCACGGCGCGGTCTTCCGGGAAACGGCAGGCCGAACTCGCTCAGATCATCGCGACGCCCCGTCCCTGTATTTTCGATATAAACGACAGAAGGTTTTATCACCTTCGTAATCTCTCGAAAAGAATTCGAAAGCTCCGCCGGAGAAGGCGTGCTTACGGGAGTCGTTGCGCGCGAAGGGGGAAGCTCCGGAACTGTGCGGTTGCTTCGCAGGTAAGCGGCCTGTATGACAGCCACCGCGATGATGAGAGCCGCTCCGAGTATGGAGGCAAACAGCCATGTCCATCTGGCAGATGAGCGGTCACGTCTTTGAGGTTCGATAGGTTGTGTGTTGGCGACCTGAAAATTATCAGTAGGTTCTTCAGTCTTGTATTCGTTTTGGAAGTCTTCCATATCGGCTATCCTTTCCAACCAGATATTGCAGTTCAAGATTAACCGAGACGAGTCGGGCCTTGCAATATCTAGTTACGGAAAAGGCGCGCGAGCGGTTCGCCGAAAGAAAGCTTTGAGGATTTCTCGTCCTCAAATGACCATCTCTAAATGACCATCTCTAGCGATGCTGGTCCTGCGGTTTCTTCTTGTCGCTGATCTCGAAGCGAGGCAGTATTCTGAAACGAGAGGTGACGATATGGATTCAAAAACGCAGATGACGACGATAGAAGTCGACCAAGATTCAGCCCGCATCATTCAATTGCTCAGGGAGCGGGCGGAGGCGCAGGGAGTCACTCTCGACGCGCTTCTTCGCCGTCTTGCTAATGAATCGCTCAAGGGCGAATCGGAAAAACCATTTTACGAAACAGCCACACGCGGAGAATGGCTGAGAGCCTTCAATCAGTGGGTCGACAGTCACAACCTCGATACTCCTGTCCTTGCTGATGACCGACGGGAAGCAATCTATGGAGACGATGGGCGCTGATGCTCTATCTGGACGATACGAACAACTCAAACGACGCATCTTGCCCTTCGCCGTCAAATCTGCTGATGCTCTCTCCTTGAGCGGGTCAAACCATAGGATTTCAATTGCCGATAAAGTGTGCTGGGCGAGATGCCTAAAATCTCGCTCGCTTTTCCCTGATGCCAGCCCGTCTGTTCCAGCACCCGGATTATCTGTTTCTTCTTGAGTTGATCGAGGTTGGATTCTTCATCCTCTTCGCTCGCAGCCGCGGCTGCCGCCCGCGGAATGTGCGCGCGTATCTCGACGGGCAAATCCACTGGCGTTATAACTTCCTCTGACGAAAGTATCACCGCGCGCTCGATGACATTCTTCAATTCGCGCACGTTTCCCGGCCACGAGTAATTCATCAATACCCGCATCGCCTCGTCGCTTATCTTTCTACTCGATCCTCCGCTGACGTTGGCAAGGAAATGCTCGGCCAAAGGGGCTATGTCTTCTATTCGATCCCTCAGCGGAGGAAGCGTCACCATGAAATTGTTTATTCGAAACAGAAGATCGCTGCGGAATTTCCCTTCGATCACATACTGATTCAGATCGCGATTGGTCGCCGCTATCACCCTCACATCGACTTCGACTTTCTTCGTCCCTCCCACGCGGAAGAATGCCTGCGTTTCCAACACGCGCAGCAGCTTCGATTGAAGCGTCAAACTCATCTCTCCGATTTCATCCAGAAACAGAGTTCCGCCATGAGCCAGTTCCAGCAGCCCCAGCTTGCGCTTGCGCGCCCCCGTGAACGCTCCGGCCTCGTACCCGAATAGTTCCGATTCCAGAAGCGTCTCCTGAATGGCGGCGCAGCTTATATCGATGAAAGGGCCGTGGCTGCGATGTGACGAATAATGAATCGTCTGCGCCACAAGCTCCTTGCCCGTGCCGGATTCGCCCATCACCAGAACTATCGCGTTTGACTGGGCCACCCTTCTGGTCAGCGTGAGAATATCGATCATATTCCGGCTCGTCGCAACCATGTCGGGCGATTTCTCTTTGTAGCTGAGCCGCGATTGAAGAATCAGATTTTCCCGCCTCAACTGGCGCTTCTCGAATGCCTTCTGCAATATCGCCTCAAGCTCGCGGATATGGCACGGCTTGGTGAGGTAATCATAAGCGCCCAGCTTCATGGCCTGAAGCGCAGTCTCGACCGTTGCGTGTCCGGTCATCATCAGAACTTCGGGCGGCTGCTCCAGGTGGCGAAGCTCGCGGAGCGCCTCTATTCCGCCCAGCCCCGGCATCATGATGTCGAGAAGAGCCACATCGAATTCCTGCTCGCGCGCGCTGCGAATCGCCGCCTCGCCGTCACTCACGAGCGTCACCTGATGACCGAGCCGCGAAAGCTCTTTATGAAGCACGAGGCCGAGATTCTTCTCGTCTTCAGCTATCAGCAATCTCATACTTATATTGGCACTCATCACATATTCTCCATTTTTATTGTCGAGTTTTGCGTCGCGTCCGTCGCCTGATACTGCGCCGCAGAGGGCAGAGAAGGGAGCAAAACTCTGAAGGTTGATCCTTCGCCTTCAACCGAATCCACTTCTATCTTTCCTCCATGCTCGCTCACTATTCCGTAGCAGACCGAAAGGCCAAGCCCCGTTCCGCGACCGAGCGGTTTGGTGGTAAAGAACGGATCGAAAATTTTTTGCAGGTGAGAGGCAGGTATTCCGCATCCCGTATCGCTGAACTCGATCCCGACTGCCCGCCCCGAACTCATCTCGCTCCAGAGTGTGCGTATCGTCAACGTCCCATCGCCGTCCATCGCATCGAAGGCGTTGGATATGAGCGCGATGAATATCTGTTTCATCTGGCCCTCGTTGACAAGCACCGGACTGATTGATGAATCAAGCTCCTTGACCAGCGTCAACTCTCCGAGCTTGGGATGATGACGGGTGAGTTGGAGCGTGTTATCGATTATCTGGTTTATGTCGCAGGAGAGTTTGTCGGCCTGTCGCTGGTGCGAGAAATCGAGCAGGCTGTTGGTTATGGTCTTGCAGCGGAAGGCTTCCTCTCGAATGATTTCAAGATACTCGCTGAAATCCTGACTGAGAGATTTTTCTTCGATCTCTTCCGTCCTCACGATCAGCGATTCGGAGCAGGCCGCGATGGTCGCAAGCGGATTGTTAAGTTCGTGTACGACTCCGGCTGCAAGCCTTCCGATGGACGCGAGTTTTTCGGCGTGGATGACCGCTTCGTTCATCTTCTTCTGCTCGGTGATGTCCTCGCCGACCGTGATCACATGCGTGACTTCGGCATTATCCACGCGCATGGGAATCTTGCTGATGTTCCAGTATTTCTTCAGCCCTTCGGTCAGGGAATCCTGTTCGAGTCGGACTATCTTCCCTGTGCGGAAGACTTCGGTGAATTCCTCTTCGAGCATACGGCGAGGCTGACGCGCGAGGACCTCGAAGACGTTTTTGCCCAGCACTTCATCGCGGCTGATGCCCTGCCCGCCAAGCTCGCGATTACGATTCCACGCCACGATGTTCATATCGCGGTCGATGACGTAAAGCGAGACGGGAAGCGAATCGATTATCTTGTCCGTAAATCGCTTCTGCTCTTCTATCTCGCGCGTCCGACGAGCGACTTCGACCGCCAGATTGATCGAGGTGTCTTTCGTGCGCTGATAAAGCTCAGTGTTTCGAATGGCGAGGCTCAGACGCTGGGCTACCGCGCCGAGGATCTTCTGGTCATCAGAACTGAATGTGCGCGCGGTGTAGTTTGCGCAGATGAAAACTCCAAGCATCCGGTCATCGAACATCAGCGGCACGATCATCTCAACCTGCACGTCTTCCTCGCAGAGAAAACGCTCTGCGGTGCGGGCTTCGACCAGTGGTTGCACGCCGCAGTCGGCGGTGTCGAGAAACTCCACCACTCTTTCCGCGTGATACCACTCATTGCCAAGCTCGCGATGATCCTGACGCTTGGAAAATATTGCCGAGTCCATCCTCTGAGGCTCGCCCGATGCTCGAACGACCACCGCGCAGGCGTCGCAATCGAGGCTCTTGCCCACGGTGAAGACCGCGTAGCCGAGCAGTTCCTCCATTTCAAGCGAGGTCATCAGGTTGTTGCCGAGGTTATAAACGAATGCCAATTGCGCCGCGCTCTTTTTCGTCTCGATGTAGAGACGCGCGTTTTCAAGCGCGATGCTCAATTGATTGCAGATAGTCGAGAGCAGTTCCGCCTGTTGATTCTGGAAAGGCGTCGTCTTGTGCGAGAAAAGGCAGATCGCGCCTACCGTGTTTCCGGCAAGACCGATGGGCGCGCATACCATCCCTTCTATGCCTCTAAGCACATCGCCCGCAAGTCCGAGGCGAGCGGATTCAGGAACATGCTCAAGCACTATCGGCTTTCCGTTCATCAGCGGAGAAGTGCGTTGATAAAGATCGAGCAGCCCGCTTTGTTCGTCCGCATCGCTTGCGAATCCTTCGGATGCCGATATCATCATCTGCCCGCTTTCGGGTGAGCGAAGATAAACGACTCCGGCATCGACATGAAGATTTTGAATTAAAACTTTCAGCGTGCGCTGGACTAGGACTTCAGGCTCAAGTGAACTGGTCAGCACGCTCGATACCGCGTGAAGGACGTTGAGTTGTTCGAATCTCTCGGTGCGGTCGCGCTCATAATGCCACGACTTGAGATGGGCGCGGACGCGCGAGAGCAGTTCCGCTCGCTGGTAAGGCTTGCTGATATAATCGGTCGCTCCGGCGTTGAGGCAGGTGATCCGATCCTGCGGGCGCTGACTTTTGGAGACGACCATCACAGGCAATTCCGAGGTGGATTTTGCGCTGCGGATTTCGCGGCACAAATCGAGCGCGCGATTGGCCCACGACATGCGGCGGAAGCTTTCGCCCGATTCGTCGTCCGAAAAATGAACTATGTTTCCTGACAGGCGGGAAGAAGATGGCTCGATGATGGCAAGAGCGAAGTCGGTCGAGCGAAGATGATCGTGGGCCGTCTGGACGTTACTGACATGGACGGCGGTATAACCGGCGGCGCGAAGTATGCGCTCCAAAGCGCCAGCAGACTTTGATTCGTCCCCAAGAATGAGGATTCGGTCACTAGACCCGCCAGGGTTTGACATACGGACGCCTGCGACTCAAGAAGGGGCTGCGGATTAACATGGGGGCAAGACCTGTTTGTTACCTGATGGCCCAAATCTACGTCATTTTGACCGACGAGTCAACACAATAATCCTGAAAGTTCATTCGAAATGAACGAATCGGAGTTTGGAAAAAGAAGAAAGGTTTCTTACTTGAACTTCAGCACGACACGTCCGGTTATTCGCCCCCGGCGCATGTCTTCAAGGATTTCATTTATCTCATCGAGTTGTCGGGTTTCGACCTGGCATCGGATTTTGCCGTCTGCGGCCATCTCCAGAACTTCCGCGACATCCTGACGAGTGCCTGTGGCGGCAGAAAGAATTTTCATCTCCCTCATCATGATCGCAGGGAAAGAAATATCTTCTGAAGGAAATCCCACGACGACCAGGCTGCCAGCAGAGCGAATGGAAGAGAAAGCCGAGTTGTAAGCGGCTTTCGAGCCGATAGTGACTACGGCGACGTGCGCGCCGCCCGTCGAGCGTAACTCTTTCGCCGGGTCTGTGGTTGTAGCATTGATGGTTTTCTCAGCGCCGAGCGAGCGGGCAAATTCGAGTTTTTCATCCGTGACATCTATGGCTATGACTTGCGCGCCGAATGCTTTCGCTATCTGCACCGCGAGATGGCCAAGCCCGCCTATGCCGAAGATGGCCACTCTCTGACCGGGTTTTATCCCGGCTTTTTTTATCGCTCGATAAACAGTCACACCGGCGCAGAAGAGCGGGGCGGCTTCTTCTGATGAGAGCGAGTCAGGAACTTTGAGCGCGTGCGAAGCTTTGGCTTTTATGAACTGAGCGAAGCCGCCATCGACGCTTGCACCTGTGATCGATTGTTTGGGGCAGAGATTTTCAAGCCCTTCGCGGCAAAGCTCGCACTCGCCGCACGACCAGTGAAGCCACGCTACGCCTACGCGATCTCCAATGGAAAGATGTTCGACTGCGCTGCCTTTTTCACTTACGCGGCCCACGACTTCGTGGCCGGGAATGAACGGCATTTTGATCAGGCGCTTGAACTGAGGCCAGTCGCCTTCGGCAAGGTGAAGATCGGAATGGCAAACGCCGCAGGCTTCGATCTCTATGAGGACTTCATCCTCTGCGGGCGCGGGCCGGTCTACGTCCGTGATTTGAAGAGGCTGTTTATACTCGTGAACCAGTGCTGCTTTCATTGATCGCTCCTCGAATTAAAATCGCCACGATTATACGCGGGGCGTTAGATACTGCAAAGCCCTGCGGCGAGATGAGAATTCTCCTTGAAGTATTCAGAGGCGATGGCTTCTGGCGAGATGGCCACACCTGTCCAAGCCGAACAAATGATCGCCCTCAAACCGGACGAAGAGATCACCGTCGAGGTGGCTGTATCGAACCGCTTACGCGCAGCCTTCAATATCACAGAGCCAATTTCGGTATCTGGTTTGCGTGTATCTTGCGCGGCAGAGATACATGTCTTCAGAAAATGGGATATTTGAAGGCTGCGGGAAATCCCCTGTCTACGCCCAACTTCCGTGATAAGAGAGGATAGCCTGGTATGATTCAGGGGGGTTGCTCTAAAAACCAGCAAGATAATACTTTTTGGATGAGGAAATTTCTGCCCGATTCAGTCGGAAAAAAATCCCATCTTCCGGATGTACTGCTCCGCTGGCGGGGCTTTCAATCAAGGCGTGAGAGACCACAAAGCAGGTCGTTTGCTGCCGCCTTGTAGTTTGATAAGGAGATACTGAGATGAGAGCTTTCAGAGAAATCACGATGGTATTTGTGGTTGTCGTGAGCTTGGGATTGGTCGGCGTATTGACTGCTGCGAGCGATGGGAGTGATGAGTTTGAGTTCAAGGGCATCGTTCAAAGCCTGCCGGACAACCCAAACAGGATAGGCGATTGGAGAGTGGGCGGGCGCACAGTGCATGTGAGCGCATCTACGCGCATCCGCCAGGAAGAAAGACCGGTGGCGGTTGGAGTACTCGTAGAGGTCGAAGGCTCTCAGCGCCCTGATGGTTCGGTGGATGCCACAAAAATCAAGGTTGAAGACGATGATGGGGAATTTGAGTTCAAGGGACGGATACAGAGTTTCCCCATCGGCTTAATCGGTGACTGGGTGATTGGCGGGCGCACCGTACAGGTGAGTGCCTCTACTCGCATTGAGCAGGAAGACGCCCCGGTAGCAGTCGGCGCTCTTGCCGAAGTTGAAGGCTTCTTGCGTCCTGACGGCTCTGTTGACGCTATCAAAATCGAGATCGAGGACGATGATGACGGTGAGGATGATGACGATGGCGAGGACGATGACGACGGTGAGGATGATGATGACGAATTCGAGTTTAAGGGACAGATAGAAAGTTTTCCTCTCGGCTTCATCGGCGACTGGGTAATTAGCGGGCGCACAGTGCATGTGAGTGCCTCTACGCGCATCCGCCAGGAAGATGGTCCCGTTGCTGTGGGAGCTGTGGTTGAGGTCGAAGGCTTCCTGCTTCCCGACGGCTCAGTAGACGCTGAGAAGATAGAAGTCAAATCGAAGGTCGGCGGTAGCAGGGTCAATTTCAAAGGCACGGTCGAGAGCTTGCCCGTTTCAGGCCTGATCGGAGACTGGCGAGTGAGCGGGCGCACGGTGCATGTGAGTGCCTCTACACGTATCAAGCAAAAGCATGGCTCGGTTGTTGTCGAGGTCGCCGTCAAGGTCAAGGGCATTCGACTCGGCGATGGCTCATTTCAGGCCGAGATGATTCAGGTGAGAAAATCCCGGTAGGCGCGTCATTTCTCAGACTTGCAGGATTCGCTCTGATGCTTTTGCTGTGAGTTGGGCATTTTTCAGAACGACTGGAGAGTTGCCAGGATACACCTCTGCGGAGACATCGGACGGCCTGCCCGAACAAAAAGATCAAAGCTTCCTCCCTCTCTACCTCATTCGGCACACTCGTGTACAATGATTGCCGATGATAGTTCTCGGAATAGAAAGCTC
>DLHY01000135.1:0-13767 GCA_002483445.1 Blastocatellia bacterium UBA7656 | reverse complement strand
TTCGGCGGCGTCGTGCCTGAACTTGCATCGCGCGAACACCTCTCAGTAATTACTGCCGTCGTCACATCCGCGCTCGATCAGGCGGGAGTAAATCTGAGCGATATCGATGGCATCGCAGTGACCAACGGGCCGGGGCTTATCGGATCGCTGCTCGTTGGAGTGGGCTTCGCGAAATCTCTTGCTATGGCTGCGGGAAAACCTGTCGTCGGAGTCAATCACATCGAAGGCCATATTTACTCGGTGGTTTTCGAGAATCCTCCAGTCGTTTATCCTGCCATCGCTTTGATCGTATCGGGCGGTCATACGACTTTGTTTTTCATCCCCCAAGAAGGCCGCTATGCAGCCATCGGGCGCACGCGCGATGATGCAGCGGGCGAGGCTTTCGATAAAGTAGCGAAGCTCCTCGGCCTCGGCTATCCCGGCGGGCCGGTGATTGATCGTCTGGCCCGACAGGGCGACCCCCAGGCGGCAAAGCTCGTCTTTTCCATTCCGCGGATGGATTCGCCTAATCTCGATTTCAGCTTCAGCGGACTCAAGACCGCCGTGCTGCGCTTTGTGAGAGAGAATCGCATCGCGCCCGTCAATGAAGGCGAATCTCCCGCGCAGGAAATAATCGATCTCGTCGCCAGCTTTCAGGAAAAAGTCACGCGCTCGCTTCTTTCAAGATTGAAAGAGGCTGCGCGCCGCCATCGTCCCAAAACAGTGATCCTCGCAGGCGGAGTCGCCTGCAACAGCGCGTTGCGCGATGCAGTGATGAAAGAAAACTTTGATGCGCCGGTTTATTATCCGAGTCCGATACTGACGACGGACAATGCGGCGATGATTGCTGCGGCAGGCCATCGCAGACTTGCTGCAGGAGAAAATGATGGCTTGAGTGTCAATGCCAGAGCGACGATGAAAATCGATAACTTCGCGCTCGAAGGTTACGATGCCCCGCGCAAGGGCCGATACAAAACCTGAAGGAGTTATGAGCGAAATCGATCCTGATTTCATGAAGAAGTGCCTCGAACTGGCCAGCCGTGGCGCGGGCCTTGTCAGCCCCAGCGCGATGGTGGGCGCTCTCATCGTCCGCGATGGCCGCGTTGTCGGAGAAGGATTTTATCTCTACGATCTCAAAAAACATGCCGAAGTCCACGCGCTTGAGATGGCCGGGATCGAAGCGCGCGGCGCGACTCTCTATTGCACGCTTGAGCCTTGCTCTCATCACGGACGTACTCCTCCATGCGCCGACGCCGTTATTGCCGCGGGAATCTCTCGCGCCGTCCTAGCCATCATCGATCCCAATCCCCGCGTGAGCGGCCAGGGCGTCGAGCGTTTGCGCGAGGCTGGCATCGAAGCAAGCGTCGGACTTTGCGCCGAGGAATCGAAACGTCTCAACGAAATCTATTTCAAATTTCAGACAACCGGCCTGCCTTTCATCCATGCTGTTCTCGCTGATGGCAGCCCCGTTGCTTTGGAGAACTGGACGCCTTCAAAAGAGTTTCTTGAGATGGCTTTTCAATACGACGCAATCATGACGGGAGAGCGAAACGCCTGTCAGCGCGCGATAATCGCTCACTGGTTTTCAAGCCCGCGCCATCGACGATTGACTCTCATCAACACGCGCGAAAGCGATCTGGCTGAAAAAGAGATGACCGGGCTTTATGGGGACCGCATAGCGTTGCTCGATGCCGGTCATTACGGCGCTGGGATGGTTGCGCAGTTAGGAGTGACGGGAGTGACAAGCCTGCTCGCTTTGCCCGATGCGCATCACAATTTTGATTTTCGCCTCGCGGATAGAATTACGGTCGTATCCCCGTCGGGCAAGACGCTGGCGAATCTCAGCCAGGGATTCGACCGGCGGGATGAAACAACGGCAGGAGCTTTCATCGAAACCACGTATTCAAAGCACGGGCAGGAGACGTGATAAGAGCGAAAAAAAGTCTCGGACAGAATTTCCTTGTCGACGCTCGCGTGGCCCGACGCATAGTCGAGGCAGTCTTTCCGCTTCGAACCGATATCATCATCGAGATAGGCCCCGGCACAGGCGCGCTCACCGGATTGCTCGTTGAGCGAAGCGGCTATGTGGTCGCAGTTGAAATCGACCCGCGACTCATCGAAGAACTGAGCCATTCGATTGCCGCTTCGAACTTATCGATCAGGGAAGCAGACGCGCTCAAAGTTGACTGGGCGGCTCTAATCAATGAAGCGGTTTCTTCGTGGAAAAAAAATTCAGGCAGTGAAATCGATCCGCGCGTTCGGGTTGTGGCAAATCTGCCTTATTACATCTCGACGCCGATCATCGAACGGTTGATCAAACTCAGAGGGCGATTGTTCGATCTCACTCTGATGCTTCAAAAAGAAGTCGTCGACCGGATCACGAGTCAGCCCGCGAGTCGCGAGTATGGTTATCTGTCAGTGGTGGCGCAGTATCACGCGGAGGCGCGAAAGCTGTTCGAGGTTCCGCCTTCGGCTTTCAGACCCGCGCCGAAAGTTCGATCCGCTGTCGTCAGGCTTGAGATGAAGCCGTCACGCGAGTTGAGCGAGCAGGATGAGGAAAAATTCTTTGCTATGGTCGGCCTGGCATTCTCGCAGCGACGCAAAACGATAATGAACAATCTCAAGGCGGCAAGGTCGCTCTTCCCTGACGATATCGAAGCTGCGCTGCAACGAGCGGGCATCGATCCGCGACGACGCGCCGAGACGCTTTCAGTTGCGGAATTCCTTCGGCTGCGCGCGGAGTTGAGCGGAAAGTGAAAAACCTTTTTCAGTCGTCGCCTCCGTCCTGTTATACTTTGAACCCCAGGCAGGGAAATGTGACAGGCAAGATTGAACGGTTGCGGGTTTTTATCATCGAAGAAACTGCGCAGTAAGATGACTTCAGTCATCAGCAGTTTCGACCCCCGGCCCCCGGAGGTGTACACCGGAGCGGGGCATAAGCTCGACTACGAGCGGGCTAATCTGTTATCTCGGCGGCGGTCTTCTGTTTTCGCTACCGAGTAGGTTGAAATGTTCGAGCCAGTTGAAAGTGCAAACTCTCAACCGGCCCTGACCAACGGCAGTCAACAGAAGGGTTGACCACGCGATGGCTGATAGCAAAGATACCACGATCAAAACCTTCGAGTACAAGCTCAGGATGAACCGCAAGTTCAAAGAGGTTTGCGAGCGAGAACTTGAGCATTCGCGGCAAATCTACAACGCTGCACTTCAAGAGCGAATTGATTGCTATAAAACAACGAGCAAGGGCTTGAACTACGTCGAGCAGTCTCGCCATCTGACTGAGGCGCGCACATTGCCAGAGGTCAAATCTCATATCAGAACGATTCAATCCGATGCCCTTGAGCGAGTAGATGCGGCTTATAAAGCCTTCTTCCGGCGCGTCAAAGAGGGAAGCGAGAAACCCGGCTTTCCCCGTTTCAAAGGCATCTATCGCTATCATACTTTCTCTCTGAAGATTGAACCTCAACGCGCCTGTCCACTCAAAGGCGATAAGCTCACCATCCCTTCGGTCGGCTCTTGCCGTGTGCGGCTGTCTCGCCCGCTTGAAGGCAAGGTCAAGCAACTGCGGATCACTCGCCGCGCTGACGGTTGGTATGTTCTGCTTGTTTCGGAGATACCTCGACCTAAGCCGCTTCCCCCGACAGGCGAGAGCGCGGGTATTGATGTCGGCATCAAGAGCTTTGCTGTTCTTTCGACTGGCGAAGAGATTGATAATCCGCGCACCTTGAAGAAAGCAGAGCAGAAACTCAAGCGCGAGCAGCAGAGATTGAGTCGCAAGAAACGCGGATCGAATCGGCGTGGCAAGCAGAGAGCGAAAGTTGCGCTGAGACACCTGAAAGTTGCTCGCACTCGCAAAGACTTTCATCACAAGGCGTCGACTTATATGGTGAGACGCTTTGACGCCATCGCGGTTGAAGACTTGAGCATCAAGGGACTCTTGAAGAATCCCAAACTTGCAAAGGCCATTGCTGACCTGGCCTGGGCTGCCTTTTTCCAAATGATCGAAGTCAAGGCTGAAAGTGCCGGACGGCGATTTGAAAGAGTGCCTGCCCACTTCACGTCTCAGGATTGTAGCCGTTGCGATCACAGACAGAAAATGCCGCTCGCTATTCGTGTTTACGAATGTGGTAACTGCGGGCTTGTAATAGATCGTGATCATAACGCTGCGATTAACATTTCGAGTAGGGCAGGGCTTGCCCGAATTACGCCTGTGGAGAGTCACCCGGCTCGTGGAAGCAGGAACGGCGAGCGATTACGCTTCGCAGGCTGAATAAACCCAAAGAGCTTTAGCTCTGCGGAGTCTTATTTTTCCCGCAGCCGACGCCAACACTTCGCAGCATAATCAAACAGACAAGAGGACAAGTTGTCGGAAGAAAGACTTCAAATAATACCGCTGGGCGGAGTAGGCCAGTTCGGAATGAACATAATGGTGATGAGATCGGGCGGCGAGGCCATTCTCGTCGATTGCGGCATGGCTTTTCCCGAAGAGGATATGCCGGGAGTAGATATCATCATCCCCGACTTTTCGCCTCTCTTCGAATACCTCGATGAAATATCAGCCGTCATTCTCACTCACGGACACGAGGATCATATCGGCGCGCTCCCTTTTCTGTTGAGAGAAATCGATGTCCCCGTCTACGGAACTCATTTCACTCTGGCTCTGCTTGCAAACAAACTCGAAGAGCATGGGCTGATGGAGATAGTTCAACTCCATGCGGTCGAGCCTCGCGACCGGGTGAAGTTCGACCGATTCGAAGTCGAATGGATTCACGTATCTCACAGCCTCTCCTCCTGCACGGCTGTCGCCATCACGACCCCTGCGGGAGTGGTGATTCATTCGGGCGATTTCAAAGTCGATGAAACTCCGGTCATCGGAGAGTCAATCGATCTGGAGCGCCTCACCGAACTTGGAGACAAAGGTGTGCTGGCTCTGATGGCCGATTCGACCAATGCCGAGCGACCGGGCCGCACGCTGTCGGAGCGCGCAGTGATGCCCGCTCTCGAAAATATTTTCGAAACCACGCACGGAAGACTCATCATCAGTTGCTTCACGACAAGCGTGCATCGTATTCAGATCATACTCGATCTCGCGCAGGAATTCGGTCGCAATGTGACTCTCCTGGGCCGCAGTATGCTTCGCAACATCGAGACTGCCGACAGCCTGCGCCAGCTTGACGTGCCGGACGGGATTTTCATATCTCCAGCCGATGCGCGACAGATGGATGATGATCGAGTTGTGCTGCTTGCCAGCGGATGTCAGGCCGATCCGATGTCCGCGATGACGCGACTTGCGACCGATCAGCACAAAAACCTCGCGGTCGGGGAAGGCGATATCGTCGTCCTCTCATCACGCATGATTCCGGGAAACGAGCGCGCGATTTCGCGGCTGATCTCGCATTGCTATAAACGCGGCGCTAGGGTCATCGATAGCTCGCTTGCTCGCATTCACTGTTCAGGCCACGGCAGCCAGGAGGATTTGAAAATTCTGATCGAAGCCGTCCGCCCTAAATTCCTGATTCCGATTCACGGCGAGCATCGCCAGCTTTATCGCCACAAGCAGTGGGCCGAAACTCTCGGCGTGGTCGAGCAAAGAAATATCGTCATCATCGAAAACGGTGATGTGCTTGAACTGGACGAGGAGCGAGCCGCGATAGTCGGCAAGGAATCCGTGGGGCGCACCTTCATTGACGGAACTATGGAAGCAGTCGAGGACATGGTTGTTCGCGACCGCAAACATCTTTCTTATGACGGAGTGGTTTTGCCCATAGCGGCGATCAATCCGACATCGGGCGAATTCGAATCCGAGCCTGAGATAGTGACTCGCGGCTTCATTCACGAAGATGATCCGAATGGTTTGATCGATGAAATCCGTCGAATAGTCGAAGAGACAGTCAACACCGCCGCGCACGAAGCGCGAATCGATCACGCGGTCATAAAAGAAAAAATTCGCCTCGCCGTGAAGCGATACATTCAGAAAACCACAGGCCGCCGCCCGATGATAATTCCTGTCATACTCGAAGTGTGACTATCCCGTGCCATCTTCTTTCGCCTGCCTCGCCCAGTATCTCTGAAACGGAAAAAACTTTTTCGCTGCTCCCGCCCTTTCTTCAACATGACTCGTCCATTCACAAATCACCATTCGATGCTCTTCCCACAATTCCTGATACTCGCGATTGGTCGCGTCAGTAGAAACGGAAGCGAACTTTTCTTCGAGAGCGCGCCGCTCCGCTTCGAACGCGGCTTTCGACTGGTCATAGTTCCTGAGCGCGAGGCGATGCAATCGTTCGTGCCGCCAGAAGAGGCTTTCACTGTCACCGGCATAAGGCTTTGGGCCTGAGTCGAGCAGATCGCCGCCCATCACGGCGGGCTTGAAAACGCTCAGGCAGGGCGATGATGTTCCCGTGAGCCAGCTTCTTGTCGCGCTCGGCTCAAGTCGCGCGACCATCGAGGCGGTCGTCTGTCCGCTCCTGCGCGCGGGCCGCCACGAAGCGTGCGCGCAGGGCATCTTCATTCGCCATCCGTCCGCAGGCGAAAGCCCCGCGTGATCGCGCAGGGCTGAGAAGAAATTTTCCTGACTCAAATTTCCATTCGCGCTGCTGATGCTTCTGAGCGTGCAGGCCGCTCGCTCGATCCCCCCGCTCAGGAATGTATATTTCGGATCGCTGAAAGAGCGCGCGAAATCGAAATCCGCAGCCGAACGACACCACCCTCGACTGCGGGCGAACGAGTACGCTTCATCGTGGATGAGATCGAACTCTTTGCCTATCGATAAAGCGTTCGAGATAGTCCTCACTGCCCGGACGCGCTCGGCTGCCCAGTAATGTCCGGCGGTTTCCAGCACCCATGCTTCATCCGGGTCAGCGATGATGAATGAGTTGTGATATCGAAAACGGCGATTGCGATAGCCGCATCCGCCGCCCTGCCCGTACTCACCGATCATTTTCGTTATCACTTCAATCGCCTCTCTCGCGCACGAGGCGCGTTCAAGCGCCAGCCTGAGCAAATCCATCCCTGTGAGTCCCGTCTTTTCGACCACAAGGCGAGTGAAGACGGCTTCATTGCCGATGGCCACGCCGCGCTCGTTTACGCCCATCTCCGCGCCCCACATCCAGAACGGGCGCGACAGGAGAACTTCGAAGGTTCTCTCCGCCTGCGGAATTTCGAGATAAGTGCAGCGCAAAGCCCCGCTCGATTTATTCGATTGCGCCGGGATGTGTTCGACCACCTGCGCTTCGCCCGGCTCGCGGTCGCTGTTCTTGGCGAACCATACCCCGGTGTCGCTTATTGCCACGATCGTGTCGCACATGCTCGTTGAAAACTACCTAAGCGCGCCGGGATTATCAAGATGACAAGTTTTTACAACTTTGAAACAAGCTTCCTGTTGACTATCTACAGGAGAGGCCGTACCATCATCTCCTGTAGATAATCTAAAGGAGAGGACATGGCGAAAGAAAAATCCGACCTGTTACAGGGAACGCTCGACATGCTCATACTCAAGACCCTCGCCCTCGATGCCATGCACGGATGGGGAATAGCCCAGCGCATTGAGCAGATATCGGACGGGGTGCTGAATATAAATCAGGGATCGCTTTATCCCGCGCTTTACCGGCTCGAACAGCAGGGATGGATCGAGTCCGAGTGGGGAAGCTCGGACAACAACCGTCAGGCGAAGTATTACAAACTCACCCGTGCCGGCCGTAAGCAACTCGCTCAGGAAACTCAGAACTGGGAACGCATCTCGGCAGCTATCGCGCAAATCCTGCGAGCCTCATAGCAGGAGGTCAATATGTTTCGAAAACTATTTTTATCCATCCGTTCCATCGTGATGAGAAACCGACTCGAAGGCAATCTGGATCGCGAGCTTCGATTTCACCTTGAGATGGAAACCGAAAAAAACATCAAACGCGGGTTGCCTCGCGAAGAGGCTCGCCTTGAGGCGCTCCGCAGTTTCGGCTCTGTCGAGAAGGTCAAGGATGAGTGTCGCGACGAAAGCGGCGTCTCATTTTTCGACGCCCTGTGGCAGGACTTGCGCTATGGCTTCCGCGTGCTTTTGAAAAGACCTGCCTTCACCCTGATCGCTTTAGTCGTTCTGGCTTTAGGCATCGGCGCGAACACGGCAATCTTCAGCGTGGTCTATGGCGTGTTGCTTCGCCCGCTGCCTTACGATCGCGGCGAAGACATAGTCTTCGCGCGTCAGCAGGCTCCGCAGGCCGGAATTACGAATCTTCCTTTTTCCGTGAAAGAACTAAACGACTATCGCGAACAGAACCAGTCTTTTCAAAGCCTCGTCGAATATCATTCGATGTCGTTCATACTTTATGGTCGAGGCGAGCCTAAGTATGTCACGACGGGAGTGGTGTCGCACAACTTTTTCGATGTGCTTGGAGTGAAGCCTCTTCTTGGAAGAACATTTCTGCCGGAAGATGAAGAGAAAGGCGCGGAGGCTGCGCTGGTTCTCAGCTACAAATACTGGCGCGAGAGTTACGGGGGCGACCCGAACATAGTCGGGGAAAAGCTCCAGATGAATGACCGGCCACACATCGTGATCGGAGTCCTGCCTTCGATTCCGCAGTATCCGCAGGAAAACGATGTTTACATGCCTACGACCGCCTGTCCTATCCGCTCTTCTCAGCGCGTGATCGAAAACAGAAACGCGCGAATGGTCAACGTCTTCGGTCGCCTGCGTCCGGGAGTGTCGCTCGATCAGGCGAGAGCGGACTTCACGCTCATCGCCGCGCGCTTCAAGGAGCAACACCCGGAATCTTACCCGGACAGCCGGGGCTATGGAGTCGGGCTGATGTCTTTGAAAGAAGAGTTGACCCGCGAGGCGCGGCCTACGCTTTTGATCCTTCTCGGCACGGCGGGGCTGGTTCTGCTGATCGCCTGCGCAAACGTCGCGAATCTCATGCTTGCTCATCTGATGCGAAGGGAAAGAGAGCTTGCCATTCGGGCCGCTCTGGGCGCAGGTCGCCGAAGGCTTATAAGACAATTGCTCACGGAAAGCGCGCTGCTCGCCACGGGGGGAGGAATTCTCGGAATTCTTTTCGCCGCAGGCGGGCTTCATCTTCTCGTAGCCTTTGCCGCACGATTTACGACCAGAGCCGCCGAGATCGAAATCGATGCTTCAGTGCTTGCGTTCACTCTGATCATTTCCGTTCTCACAGGCATTCTGTTCGGGCTGTTGCCCGCGCTTGCGATGAAGGGAAGCCTTACCTCATCGATCAGGGAAGGCGGGCAGACGACTGCCGGACATCGGCGACATCGTTTGAGAAACTCGCTTCTGGTGTCGCAGGTGGCTGTTTCCTTCGTGCTGCTGATAGGCGCGGGATTGATGGTCAGGAGTCTGTTGCGTCTTCAGCAGGTCGAGCCGGGATTCGACCCGGCGGGCGTGCTGACGATGAGCATCAATCTCAACTGGTCGAAGTACAACCGCCCCGAACAGACGAGGGATTTTTTCACCCGGCTGGTGAGAAAAGTGCAGGAATCTCCCGGAGTGTCATCGGCGGCTGTCGCTTCAACCTTTCCGATGGATCAGATCGGCATCAACTACGGGCCTTTCAATCGAAACATTCAGATCGAGGGCCGGTTGGTCGGGCCGTCGGAGCCTGTCACGCAGGCGGATTTTCGAATAGCCAGCCCGGACTATTTCAAAACAATAAAGCTGCCTCTCATCAAAGGCAGATATTTCACCGAAGCTGACGATGAGAAATCTCTGCGCGTCGCTCTGATCAATCAATCGATGGCGAAACATCAATGGATGAACGAAGACCCTATAGGCCGAAAGGTTTCTCTCGATCAGGGCGAAACGTGGTTGACGATAGTCGGCATCGTGGGAGATGTGAAACAATACGGGCCTGACAGAGAATCGACCGACGAATTGTACACTCCGTTTGCGCAGACACCGGGCGGTCGCGCGCTGCTCATTCGCACTTCAGGCGACCCGATGAGCCTCGCTCGTCAGACGCAAAACGCCGCTTACGAGACTGATCCTGAAGTTGCCATAACCGATGTTCGCGCTCTTGAGCAGGTGAGAGATGAAACCCTCGCAGCGCCTCGATTGATGACCACTCTTCTTTTGCTCTTCGCCGGTCTCGCTCTGACCATAACTACAGCCGGAATTGCCGGAGTCATCGCCCTTTCAGTCAGCCAGCGAACAAACGAAATCGGGATAAGGATGGCGATGGGCGCGACTCCGGCGCGAGTGATCTGGGCGCTCACACGTCAGGGATTGCTGCTCGTCACTTTTGGGGTGGCGATAGGACTTGGGGGCGCGCTCGGCCTTTCGCACATACTGCGCGGGCTGTTGTTCGATGTGCAGCCGACAGACCTAATCACCTACACGGCAGTCTCTTTCGTTTTGATAGTAACGGCTGCGGTCGCTTGTTTCCTGCCAGCGCGTAAAGCGACTGCCATAGACCCGATACAGGCTCTGAGAGCCGATTAGAAGGAGCAGGTGATGAGAAAAATGCTTGTTGTACTTCTCGCGTGTCTGCTGTTTATGGAATCATCGGCGCAGGACGCTGCGATTCGAAACTTCACGCGCATCGATAAACAGGTATGCACAGCCGGACAGCCGACGATGGAGCAGTTCGCCCGACTCAAGAGTGAAGGCATCAAAGCCGTAATAAACCTCCGCCATACGAACGAGCCTTTCGTCGCTGAAGAAGAGGCGAAGGCGAAAGAGATGGGGCTGAGGTATTTCAACATCCCGGTGGCGTACTTTTCTCCGAAAGAAGAACAGGTGGATGAGTTTCTGAAGATAACCGACGATCCTCGGAATCGCCCTGTGTTCATTCATTGCGCGGCGGCGATTCGCGTGGCGGCGTTCTGGATGATTCGCCGCGTGCTGCGCGACGGGTGGACTATTGAAAAAGCAGAAGAGGAAGCGAAGCGAGTCGGCCTCCACCCTAACGCGGAGCACCTGCGCAAGTTCGCGCTCGATTATATCGAACGCCACAAAAAGAAATGATCTCCTCTTCGACGCAAAAAAATTGCAAGAGGGCCAGCCGCGCGTTTGTCTAAAGAAAGGAACAAATCATGAAAAAGCTATTCACCATAATGTTGCTGTTGGGCCTGATAGTTGGAGTAACATCGGCTCAAAGCTCTCAGTCTCAGGAACGCAAAGCCGCGACAGCTATCGAAGGTCTCGACCCGGTGATGCTCTCACAGGGCAAGGACGTGATAGGCCAGCAGAAATACTCCATCATTCGCGGCGACTTCGAATACCTCTTCGCCAGCGAAGAAAACAAATCCGCGTTTGAAAAAGACCCTGCAAGATATGAGATTCAGCTAAACGGAGCGTGCGCGCGGATGGGGCCTTCCGTCTATGGCAACGCCGATCTCTTCACAGTTTACAAAGGCCGCATCTACATATTCGGCAGCGCCAATTGTCTGAAACTCTTTGAAGCTGCGCCGGAAAAATATCTTGAGCCTGAAACGACTAAGGCCAGCCCGACGGCTGAAGCTCTTCGAAAAGGCGCTGCTCTTATAGCGAAAGCCGTTGAGTCAACGGGCGGAGCGGAGAAGATCGACAGCCTCGCCGGTTATATCGAAAAGAGAACTGGGACAGTGACGAGGCAGAGCGGGCCGGTGGAAGCGAAGATCGTCCTGACGAAACTTTTCCCTGACCGCGTCAGACAGGAACGGATGACTGCCGGTAATAGTTTTGCTCAGGTAATAAGGCCCGGTGAAATGTTCGTCGTCGTTCAGCAGCAGCGAGTGTTTCCAGGGCGCGAGAATGCGCGTACGGAATTGGAAAAAAACTTTAGCCGCACTCCGCTTGAAATACTTCGCGCGCGCCAGCGATCAGACTTCAAGGCATACACAATCGGACAGAGCAAATCGGGCGAATCGGTTGTCGAAATAATCGCCGTCGAATTCGGCGGCATCAGTGCGCGAATCGGAATCGATGCGACAGGCCGCATTCTCAGCCTGTCGTATCGAGGCCGCAGTTCTGAAGGAGAAGTCGGCGAAATCACCGAAGTCTATTCAGACTTCCGCGCTGTTGCGGGTCTCACTCTGCCTTTCAAAATAGCGGGCGCATTCAACGGAGAGCAGGTTGCGGAATTGAGTTTCGCGGTCGATGAAATTCAGATCAACCCTAAGATCGATCCTGCTCTTTTCGAAAAGCCGACGACGACGAAGCAGTGAGGTGAAGCATGAAGTTGCGATCAGCGATCATCCTTTGCGCGTGCATTGCCGCAACCGCGCAGGCTCAAAACTGGCCGTCGTTTCGCGGCCGGAATGCTTCAGGCCTGGCCGATGGCCAGAACCCGCCGTTTCGATGGGACGCCGAGAAGAACATCAACATACTGTGGAAGACTTCGCTGCCGGGGCTGGGACATTCAAGCCCCGTCGTCTGGGGCGACCGCGTCTTTCTCACTTCCGCCGTGAGCAGCAATCAAAACTCCACGTTCGTGCATGGCCTGACTGAAACTGCCGCATCGGCCGATGATGTTTCGAAGCATTCGTGGCATGTCTACTGCCTCGATAAAAAAACAGGTCGCGTCTTGTGGGAGCGCGTCGCTTACGAAGGCGTGCCGAAAGTCAAACGTCACGTCAAGGCCAGCTATGCCAACTCGACCGTAGCCACTGATGGCAAACACATCGTCGCGTTTTTCGGATCGGAAGGACTCTATTGCTACGACTTCAACGGAAAGCTCCTGTGGAAACAGGACGTAGGTTTGCTTGATGGCGGATGGACGCCTGACCCCGGCGCGCACTGGGGATTCGCAAGCTCGCCGGTCATCTATCGCAATCTCGTTCTGCTTCAGTGCGACGCTCAGACCGCCTCTTTCATCGCTGCGTTCAATATCACTGATGGAAAACAAATCTGGCGCACGCCGCGAGATGAAGATTCGTGCTGGAGTACGCCGACTATTTATGAGGGTGGCGGTCGCGCTGAGTTGATCGTGAGCGGAACGAAATTTTATCGCGGCTATGACCCCGTAACCGGCAAAGAGTTGTGGCGGCTTGCTGACGGCACGGACGTGAAGATTCCCGCGCCTGTGGTGTCCGAAGGTTTGATCTTTCTCGGCGGCGGCAGTTCTCACGGGCAGAGAGTTTTCTATGCCATTCGCGCGGGCGCGACCGGAACCATTGCGAGAGAATCGAACAGTATAGCGTGGCGCAATTCGGCGAAGCCGCACATCGTCACGCCGCTGGTTTATCGAGGTTATCTTTACGTCTGCACCGACAACGGAGTGTTGAGCCAGTTCGATGCAAAGACGGGCGAAGCGACTTTTCGCGTAAGACTCGGCGGTGGAGGTGGAGCCTTTGCCGCCTCGCCTGTTGCGGCGGACGGGAAGATATATTTCGCCAGCGAAGATGGAGTCGTCTTCGTCATCAAGGATGGCCCGACTTACGAACTGCTGGCGAGCAACCCGGTGGGCGAAGTCGTCATTGCAACGCCCGCAATCACTGAAGGGATGATGATCATTCGCGGGCAGCATTACGTCTTCGCTATCAGGGAACCGAAAAAGTGAAGCGGCCTGAATACAGTCGCTACAGTTCCGATGTCATCATTCCAAACCGAGAATCGCTGAAACGACAGGAAGGAACACCATCGTGTTAATGAAAAAGGTAGAGTTGATTTGTGCGCTGTCACTGTTCTTACTGATGACTCAGTCCTCGGCCAGCATTGTAAAAACCCCCACGACGATAAACGCGGTCGGCCAGCAAGTCCAGACAGACATTGATCGATCCGAGCGACTCTTTCTTGATGGACGTTTTAAGGAAGCATTGGCGCTAATGGATAAGGTTGCCACGGCTCTAAGTAGGTAGCCAAAA
>DLHY01000109.1 GCA_002483445.1 Blastocatellia bacterium UBA7656 | reverse complement strand
CCTTTTTCAATCGGCGGAAATTTCCAATGCTCTGGCGCGAGACGAAGGTTTTATCTCGAAAACATCTTCGACGGCGGCGCGCAGAATTTCTGCTACGCTCCACGCCTGAGCCATGCACCCGCGCGGAGTGTGCGGAGCGTCTCCGTCGAAAATCTCTGACACCTGACCGAGACAGGCATCACTCAAATGATCGCGAAAAGCCCTGAGCCATTCGACTGCGCGCGCGCGCGCCTGCTTCGATTTATTCACCCTGATGTAAGCCGTGATGAATGGCCCCATCAGCCAGGCCCAAACCGTACCCTGATGATAAACCGAATCGCGCTCCCACACTCCGCCTTCGTAGCAACCGCGATACTGCGCGTCACCGGGCGCAAGACTTCTCAGCCCGACGGGCGTCAGCAGATGACGCTCTACGGCTTCCACAACGCGGCGGGATTTTTCCGCCGTCAGCATCGAATGACAGAGGCTCACAGCAAAAATCTGATTGGGCCGAATCGCGGCGTCGCGCGCGTCGCCATCGACTGTGTCGTAGAGGCATCCCGCTTCTTCATTCCAGAACGACTGATTGAAACTGCGCTTCGCGCGGCGAGCCATTTCGCCGAATCGTTTTTCGTTCGATCCGTCGCCAAAATGTCGAGCGAGATTCTCCATCACTCTCAGAGCGTTGTACCAGAGCGATTGAATCTCTACGGCCTTGCCACGTCGCGGAGTCACAACCCAGTCGCCTACTTTCGCGTCCATCCACGTTAGCTGCACGCCTTCTTCGCCCGAAAGCAACAGCCCGTCCGCATCGACGCGAATCGAGTAGCGCGTGCCTCGCTCGTGCCAATCGATGACATCCTTGAGCGCGTCATAAAGATTGTCGCGCACGAACTGATAATCTCCTGTGTAGGCAATCAACGCGCGGATGGCTTCGAAGAACCACAGCGTCGCATCGACCGTGTTGTACTCAGGCGTCTCGCCCTCGTCGGGAAATCTGTTCGGCAGCATCCCGCGATCCAGCCAGCGAGCGAATTCGAGAAGAATCTGTCTCGTCACATCAGCGCGGTTTGTGACGAGCGTCAGCCCCGGAAGCGCGATCATCGTGTCGCGGCCCCAGTCGCTGAACCAGTGATAACCCGCGATAACAGTTTTGCCTTCGCCTCGCGCGACTATGTATTGATCCGCCGCCGCGACGAGCGAGCGAACGATGTCGTCATCCACAGGCGATGATTTTTCTGTCGCGCTGCGTCTTGCAATCTCCGCGCTCCGATATTCATCTATGCGGTTGATGTCGCGCCGCTCAGTCGAAGCGATGATCGCGGCTTCGCGGTTCAAGTCGAATTTCAAAACGAACGGATTGAAGAGGTCTTCCGTGAAATCAAGCCCGCGCTCGCGCTCGACCTCATATTCAAAATCGCGATACCAATGACCCGACGGCTCGATCTCTCCCTGAGTGTGCGCAAAATGCAGCGCAGGCATGTTGTCATAAGGCGAGACGCTCGCGATATTCGATTCGATGTGAACGTGGGAGCGAATCGACGAATTTTCATGCATCGTCGCGTGATAATCGCGGAAGGCGATGAGTGGGCGAACTTCCATCGAGATTTGCTTTCCCTCGATGCTCTTCGCCCGGTACTCAATCGCGACGCTGTTTTCGCCCTCAATCATGAAGACAGACTTTTCTATCTCCACCCCTTCGACTTCGTAGACGAAGACCGGGAACGGATCGAGTCGAAACTGTTTCAAAAGCGTGTGGCCCTGCGGATGAATCGCGCCGGGATATTGATTGGCCGAAAGATCATACGCGCGCCCGTCTAGTGTGAGAGTCTCTTCGACCTTCGACAGCAGAACCGCTCGACCGACCGGAGGTTTTGTGGCTGCGACCAGCAATCCGTGATAACGGCGCGTGTTCAGCCCCGTGATGGTCGAGGAAGCGAACCCGCCCAAACCGTTGGTTTCAAGCCATTCGCGTTTGAGCGCGGACTGGAGACTGGCGCGGATTTCTTCATTGAGTTGAATCATCGTTTTTATACCGGAAGAACTATCCGCAGGTCGCGCGGATGATGGACATCATGCTTCAGCTTATGTCCGCGCGACCCGCAGAAATGTTTATAGCTCCGCCACCTCGCAATAAACTTTGATCGCGCCTTTGGCGGCGGTCAGCGTTTCGAAAAGTTGTTCATAATTCTCAAGCCCCTTGACCGGATGAGTGAGCAATCGAGGAAGCCACCCCGAATACTCGGCTTCGGCCTGAGCCATGTCCTTCACTCCCATCTCGAAATACTCGCGGTTGGCGTTGACCGTTCCGACCATCACCTTGTTGCCGAGGACGAAATCGAGATTGATTCGGTCGGCAGGCACTTCGATTTTGCGATCCCCGCCCGTAACGCTCGACAGCACCAGCACTCCGTTTTTGCCCAGCGCCTGAAGGCTTTCAAACACGACCGATGAATTTCCGGTCGCCTCGAATATGATGTCGAACGGCCCGTGCTTTCGCGCGCCTTCGATGATCGATAAATCCGAGGTTGACTCGTAAACGGCTCCCAGAGCCTCTATCAGGTCAGAGTTGAAGTAAGGCTTTTTGCTGCGGCTGAAGGTGACGACCTCAAGACCTCGCAATCTCAGGGCGAGCGTGGCAAGCAGCCCGATGGTTCCCGCGCCCATCACTGCCGCGCGACGAGGACGCCACACGCGCAGACGGCGTTGAATCTCGTAAGCCTGCGCGATGCCTTTTTCGACGACCGTCATCGGCTCAAGCAACACGCCGACTTCCTTGAGTCCCTGCGGCACTTTCACTATGAACTCGACGTCATCGACGTAGTACTCGGTCAGATAGCCATGTCTGAGGTTGATGCCGCGCTCGAAGTATGTGTCGTCGGTGGTCATGTCGTTGGTGCCGATCAGATCGTAGATGCTCGTTCCGGGGCGACGAACGGTAGCCACAACGTAATCACCGGGTTTGACCTCGGTCACATTGGGGCCGACCGATTCGACCTGACCGAAATTTTCATGTCCGAGAACGAGGAAGTCGTATCCTTCAGGAGCCGCGCCGTATTCGGCGGCGTTGATTTCCTTGTCAGTGCCATCGACTCCGACTCGGAGAATTTTCACGACCACGCCTCGACCGTTGGGTATCTCGTTGACAGACGGCATAGGCAATTCCGCCAGATGCACGCTGTCCGGTTTTCCGGGAAACACTGATATTGCTTTCACGATTTGCTTCTCCTTAGCTGTTGTAGCGGCTTTCGGTTGGGTGAGCAGATTGCTCTCTCATTAACACCGCGATTGATCGCGGTGAAAAAGCGAGCAACTTGAACCCGAAACTGTTTCAACAGTTTTTCTGCCCGCGCAGATATAAAGCTCAACGACATCTGCGCGCCTGACGACGAGCCTGAGAATCAAAGGTCGAAGGTCGGCGGAAGGAAACTGTTAAAACAGTTCATGGATTTTGAGTCGCCCCGTTCACCGCGATCAATCGCGGTGTTAATGAAAAGGTTTCGCTCTAAGTATTCAACCTGTTCACCCAGGTGCATACCGCTATAAATCCGGGGTTGAATCTTCAGCCCTTGTGTTCGGGTTTCTTCTTCAGAAACGCGGGCCAGTTTTCATCGCCTTTCCTGACATATTCGGGGATGTTCTCTTCCCACTTCTCTTTCACTTTCAGGTTGTAGTTCAAGTAGAGCTTGCCGTCGACGATCTTCCACGCTTCAGGATCGCCGTCGGCTGTGTAGCCGTGGCTCACGGCCCACGAGCAGTAGCCGCCATATTGCGGAGCGTATTTTGTCGGCTCCTGCGCGAATCGGTCGCGATTGGCCGCGTTTGTGAAATGCCACGTCGCGCCGCCCCACGTGTGAGAAAACTCGCCTGTCCCTTGCGCGGCCTTGCCTTCCGTAAAGTAGGCGACCGCATCGTAACCTTTCAGAGCAAGCCCCTGATCGGTTTTGTTGAACTGTTCGACGCCATCGCTTTTTGCGCACGCGGCGAACAACATAGCCGAAGCCAGCATTATGATCGTCTGTTTGATTCTCATGATCCTTTTCTCGTATTTTGTTGTCAGTCGCCTCAACCGCTCATATCTCGTTTAGAAATTATCTTTTGCCGCAAAGCGGCTCGAAGAAGGTAGCCAGATGTGGAACATCTGGAACCGTCCATCAAACGATCCCGCGTTGAAGACGCGGAAAGATTATTCTGGCGCTCCTTCAGAGCGCGAAACCTGACTGCTTGAAACCAGACGTTGCACGTCTGGCTACCTTCTCTCTGCGCCTTCGGCGCAAGGTCTCAATTTCTCAGCACATTCTCGCCGACCACTGACCACCGCCTACTCTCCGCTTTGCTGAATCAGTTTGGCGACCAGAGCAGTCCAGCCCGTCTGATGATTCGCGCCTATGCCTGCGCCGTTGTCGCCGTGAAAGTATTCGTGGAACAAAATCAGATCGCGCCAGTGCGGATCAGTCTGGAATTTTTCTATACCGCCGAAGACCGGGCGACGACCATCTGTGTCGCGCATGAATATCCGCGTGAGACGCCGCGATATTTCTTCAGACACTTCCCACAGCGTCATCAAACGGCCCGACCCTGTGGGGCATTCGACTTTGTAATCATCGCCCAGGTAGTGATGAAACTTCTGAAGCGATTCGATGATGAGGAAATTGACCGGAAACCATATCGGCCCCCTCCAGTTCGAATTGCCTCCGAAGAGTCCCGTCGAGGATTCGGCAGGCTCGTAGCGGACGCTGTGTTCGCTGCCGTTGACCTGCAGGCGATATGGATTGTCACTGTGATGGCGCGAAAGCGCGCGTATGCCGTAATCGGAAAGAAACTCGTTTTCATCCAACATCACCCCCAACACACGGCGCAGTTTATCCCTGTCCACTATCGAAAGCATTCTTCGCTCGCCCTCGCCGCGGGTGCGCATACAGGCTACGTTGTTGATGAGGTCTTTTCGATTATCGATGAACCATTCCAGTCGTCGCTTGAATCCCGGAAGGCGAGACAGCACATCCGGCTCGATTGTTTCGACAGCGAAGAGCGGGATCAGCCCGACCATCGAGCGAACCTTCATCGGAAAGCTGCCGCCGTCGGGCAGACACAGCACGTCGTAATAAAATCCGTCCTCTTCGTTCCACAGGCTGTCGCCTTCGCCCATGTTGTTCATCGCCTGCGCGATGTGGAGGAAGTGCTCCCAGAATTTGCTGGCGACATCTTCATAAGCCGGATTTTCGCGGGCAAGCTCCATCGCGATTGCCAGCATGTTCAGGCAGTACATCCCCATCCAGCTTGTCCCATCCGATTGTTCGATGTGGCCGCCCGTCGGAAGAGGCGCGCTGCGATCAAACACTCCGATGTTGTCGAGTCCCAGAAAGCCGCCCTGAAATACGTTTCTTCCTTCAGCGTCCTTGCGATTGACCCACCAGGTGAAATTCAGAAGCAGCTTGTGAAATACGCGCTCAAGAAACTCTGTGTCGCCCTTGCCGCAACGCTTCTTGTCGATTTTGTACACTCGCCACGCGGCCCACGCATGAACAGGCGGATTGACATCTCCGAAGGCCCACTCGTAAGCGGGCAACTGCCCGTTCGGGTGCATGTACCATTCGCGCAGGAGCAGGACGAGTTGCTGCTTTGCGAAATCAGAATCGACAAGGGCGAGCGGGACGCAATGAAAAGCCAGGTCCCACGCGGCATACCAGGGATACTCCCATTTGTCGGGCATCGAAATGATGTCGTCGTTGTAGAGATGCCCCCACCCGCTGTTGCGCCCCGTCTCTCGCTCCGCCGGAGGCGGAGGCGCGGACTCGTCGCCTTCGATCCACTGCTTCACGTCGTAGTAATAAAACTGCTTGCTCCAGAGCAATCCGGCGAGCGACTGACGCATGATGTTTCGATTGTCTTCGCATACATCCGCGGGAATGACCTTGTTATAAAATTCGTCGGCTTCTTTTCTGCGCTCTTCGAATATGCGCTCGAAATCGCCATTGCACGGATCGCCGTTGGCAGGCGGTATTTCCAAGTCAGTCAGCCGCAACCTGATAGTCCGCGACTCTCCCGGCCCAAGTGTGATCGGATAATGAGCCGCCGCTTTCGTGCCGACTCGCTCAGGGTTCACAGCGTCGCGTCGGCCACTGACTATGTAATCGTTTATGCCGTCCTTGAAATACCGCGAGCCGTTTTCGTGGTTGTAGAGGCGGCGGGTGTTCGTCTCGTTTTCAGTGAAAAGAATCTCAGGCGTGTCCTGACAAAACAGCCAGCGATGCCCGTAATAACTGTGATCGAGTTGGACGGTGCTGGCGTTTCTCACATCGCCTATGCGACGAAGGCGCGGCTTGTCGCCTCCGTTCCACGACCACGTATTGCGAAACCATATCGTCGGGAGCAGATGAAGCTCTGCCGCTTGAGGCCCGCGATTCGCGACTGTGATTCGAATGAGTATGTCTTCCGGGTTGGCTTTGGCGTACTCGATGAAAACATCGAAGTAACGGTCTTCATCGAACGCGCCTGTGTCGATCAGTTCATGTTCAAGCTCATCCTTGCTGCGACGGCGATTCTCTTCGATCAATCGAGCATAAGGAAACTCGGCCTGCGGATACTTGTACAGAAATTTCATGTAGGAATGCGTCGGAGTGGAGTCGAGGTAGAAATAATAGTCCTTCACATCCTCGCCGTGATTGCCTTCGCTTCCCGTCAGCCCGAATATCCGCTCTTTGATGATAGGGTCGCGCCCGTTCCACATCGAAAGGGCGAAGCATATAAACTGGCGACGATCCGAGATGCCGCCTATGCCGTCTTCGCCCCAGCGATAGGCTTTCGAGCGCGCGTGATCGTGCGGCAGGTAATCCCACGCAGTTCCATAAGGGCTGTAATCTTCGCGGACGGTTCCCCATGCGCGCTCGCTCAGATACGGCCCCCATCGTTTCCAGTAAGCTTTTCGCTCGCGGTCGTGATCTAATCTTTGTTCTTCTCTGGTCATTTGTTCCTTGTCCTTAGTCCGTTGTCAGTTGTCCGTTGCCAGCAGCCAATGACAACGGACAACGGACAACTGACTATTTTTCATTTCTCAGCCAGTTGCATCGCGTGACCATCGGGGTCGCGGACGATGAAGCTTCGCTTGTATCCCATCTCAACGGAGGGCAGTGAAATCACTCCTGAAGAGATGAAGGCGAATTTGCCTAAACGGAGCTTTGCTGCCGCTTCCGCGGCGTTCGCGGTCACGAGTCTCGTCTGCCAGTAGGCGATGTCGTTCGGTTTGAGGTCTGACGGATAAGGCCGACCGTCTCGCGGCGAGAGGTATTCGAGAAACTCAATTCCCGGCCCCCTCTCAGCGCGCATCGCTGTGATGCGAAGCCGCGCCCCGAAGACGTTGTTCAAATGCTCCTGCTCGGTGCCATAGTTTTCGCTCTCTCCCGCGACCTTCAGTCCGAGCGTGTCGCGATAAAATTTCAAACTCGTTTCGGTGTCGCCGACGACTATCGCGGTGTGATCTATGCCGAGGAAGAGTTTGTCCGTCGCGCGATGCCATTTCGCGTCGCCTTTGCCTTCGGGAAACTCAAGTATTTCGAGGTTGTGGCCGTCCGCATCGCGGAAATAAAAAGCCTTTATTCCGCCCGCGTTTTTGTTCCAGTCGGGCAATCGCTGTGGCCCTGAAGAAGCGTGCTGAACTTTGTGTTGACGAAGCCGCGCATAAGCGCGATCCATATCGGTGGTTATGATGGCTATGTGCTGAAACCAGCGGTCATTGCTGCGCGAGTCCGCAGGCACGGGGCGACCTTTCGGCGCAAGGTATTCGACAAGCTCTATCTGCTCATCGCCGAGCTTTAAGCGAGCGATTCGACAGCGCAGCCCGAAGACTCCCTGAAACTGTTCGTAACTGTCTCCCGCCACTTCCCACTCAGCGACTTTCTCGAATGTGAGCAGATTCGAGTAAAACTCAACAGCGCGGTCGAGGTCTGAAACGGTCACGCTTATGGCGTCAACTTTTTCAACCAGCGATCCATTGGCCGCAACGCGCGACGAACGGACTGCGAGCGGGGGTTTGCCGTAAGCAGACGTTTTCAGATCAAGCGTCACGCCCGCCCACACGAACACTGTCACTATCGCCAGCGTCGCGAGAGCGACGGACTTGAATCGATTGTTCATCGCGTTCATCTCTTCGATCCTCCCTTTAGGGAAGCGGAAGTAAATATCATCCCATGTATCTCAAGCCTGATTCGGGGTGCTGTGACAAGCGATACTACTGGTCAATTCGGTCAGCCTGAAGATGCGCTGCGAAATGTCCGACAATCTGCCAGATTGTCGTTGTTTCCCGCCGCCGAGTCTTTTCGCACTCCACGACAAGCTGGCAGCTTGTCGGACATTTCCCAAATTCGACATGGGGTTTTATTTCGTTCCTCTTCCCTTAGTTTTCACTTCGTCCTCTCGATCAGGTGATCGCCCACGCGAAGGGCGTTGGCCATAATCGTCAGCGCGGGATTGACTGCCGCGCTCGATGGGAAGAAGCTGCCGTCAACTACATAAAGGTTATCGACATCGTGCGCCCTGCAATTCGCATCAAGCGCCGAAGTTTTCGGATCGTGTCCGAATCGGACGGTTCCGTTCTGGTGCGCGACGCCTGCGAGCGGAATGCGGTCGCCCACGAAAGCGTTCAGAGGAACGATGTGATCCTCGCAATCCGTGTGCTTGATCATGTCCTTGAGCTTCGCGATAAGCCGCTTGTGTCCTTCCAGATTGTTCGGCGTGTAAGAGAGAACTATCTTGCCGTTGCGATCAAGCGTGACTCGATTATCGGGATCGGGCAAATCTTCCGACGTAAGCCAGAAATCGAGCGAGTGATTGGCTATGAATTCCAGCGTCAGGTGAGGCGCGAACGGCGGCGCTCCCGCGCGCAGAAGATCAGCGTCGAATTTTCCTACGAACGAGATGTGGCCCATGGGAAAATCCCATTCTTTCGACGCGAAGTAAAAATCATTTACCGCCAGCGTCTTCTGAAACACAGTCGTATTGGGATGGCGCGAGATGGCGAACATGATCGAGTTGTTGTGGCCCATGTAGTGCCGACCTACCATATCCGAACTGTTCGCAAGTCCCTTCGGGTGACGGTCGTTTGCCGAACGCAGCAGCAATGCAGCCGAGTTGATCGCGCCGCACGAAACTACAACCATGTCGGCTGAGTAGGTTTCCTTCTCGCCCCCGCGCTCTACGTGAACACGAGTCACCCGTCGGCCCGACTCGTCGGTTTCGAGTCGCGACACCAGAGCGTCGGTCAGCAGCGTGACGTTCGGGTATTCGAGCGCCGGATCGACCGCTATGGTCTGCGCATCGGATTTGGCATTGACGAGGCACGGATAGCCGTCGCAGGTCGAGCAGCGAATGCAGAGGCTTTTTTGCGGGTCGCGCTCATCGAGCCTTACTCCGAGAGGCACGTGAAATGGTTTGTGTCCCAATTTGATCAGATCGTCGTGGAGCCGTTGAATGCGCGGCTCGTGGCTCACAGCCGGATGGCGATAAGACGCCGAGGCAGGCGGGTCGGTCGGGTCTTCGCCGCGCGTTCCGTGAACGTGATAGAGATGTTCGGCCTCGGTGTAATACGGCTCAAGGTCTTCGTAGCTGATCGGCCATGCGGGCGACACTCCGCCGTGATGGGCGAGTTCGCCAAAGTCTTCCTTGCGCAATCTGAAGAGCGCCGCGCCGTAAAACTTGGTGTTGCCGCCGACATAGTAATTCGTGTGCGGGTGAAGCTCCTTGCCGTCTTTGTCGCGCCAGATTTCTTTGGTGTTGTACTTGCCGATGGCTGCCGCCTTGCTGCTCCAGTTGTCTTTTTCGCGCGGGAGATAGCCGCCGCGCTCAAGGATGAGTATGCGTTTGCCCGACGGGGCCAGCCGGTAAGCAATCGTTCCGCCTCCGGCCCCTGTGCCGATGATTATCACGTCATAGTGGTTTTCGCTGGACATAACTTTTCCCTCCTTGCCACAAGAGCAAGCCTTTAACGTCCGATCTGATTATCAGGTTATTGTTACAACCGTCGCGTTACGGATGTCGCTTCGGTCAGTCAACTGTTAAATGATCGAAGCCGCAAAAAAAATTCCCGGCCTCAAGATTTTTTATAGCCGCATCGGAAGATGCAGCGATGATCGTTTTGATGATGAAATTTCGCGCAGATAACATTGCGCGCGCCTCGCGTGCGAACGTAGACTTCAGCCGCAAGCAGCATCCCTGCAATCGGCGCAGTGAAATAAATCCAGAGCGCAGTCCACACATCGGCGGAAAGAGCAGACCCAAGCGTGCGCGCAGGATTCATGCTCATGCCTGAAATCGGCGCTTCGATGCTGATGTAGAGGGCGACCATCGCGCCCGCGAATAACCCTGTGTATCGATGGAATCGCTCCGTGTTCGTAGCTCTCAGCACTACCGATATCAAAATGAATGAAATTATCACTTCAGCGATGAAAGCCGCTGCGACGCCTTCCATGCCGGGAACCGTCGCGACGTAGTTGACCGCAGGATGCCCGAGTAGTTTGCCGAGCGCAAGAGAAGCGACAAGAACTCCGATGATTCCGCCTGCGAACTGAGAAAGCGGATAGAAGATCGCATCCCACTTTTTGACTTTGCCGAGGCGAAAGAAAGTGAGCGTGGTCGAAGGATTGAGATGCCCGCCCGACCTCTTGCCCCACGGCGAATAGACATTGATTATGGCAGTCAACCCCATCGCCATTCCCATCAGCACTCTTCGCAGTGTCGCATCAGGTATCGCTCGGTTGACGGGCGACGACGGGTGTTCAAGCAGAGCGCCGAAAGCGCACGCTGAGACCATGAAGAATCCCAGACCCCATGCCTCCATCAAATACTCAGGCCAGTGATGACGAAGCGCTGCGGTCATCTGCTGAGACGAATCCATCGCGCGGGCGTCGAGGTTATCGATTATGTTCAATTCGGCTTCGCTTCTTGCCATAAAATTCAATCCTCACGACATGTGTTATGTCGAGCATCAGCGGAAATATTCCCGCGGGGCTGAATCAAGGTTTACGACGCTCGGCGCAAGGCTGTAGAATCATCGGTCAACAGTTTCAAGTTTTCAGCCAGGGGACAGCCCTTGAAAACTGAAAACTGAAAACTGAAAACTGATCATGGAAGAAAGAATCAGAGTATTGCTGGCAAAGCCGGGGCTGGACGGACACGACCGCGGGGTGAAAGTCATCGCCCGCGCGCTTCGCGATGCCGGTATGGAAGTCATCTACACGGGCCTGCGTCAGACACCTGAGATGGTCGTGAGCGCCGCCGTTCAGGAAGATGTCGATGCGATAGGTCTGTCGATTCTTTCGGGCGCGCACCTCACGCTGTTTCCGCGAGTGGTCGAGCTTGCGCGCGAAGCTGGACTCGATGACGTGATAATTTTCGGCGGCGGCATCATCCCCGACGAAGATGTGCCTAAGTTGAAAGAAGCAGGAGTTTCCCAAGTCTTCACACCAGGCGCGAGGATGGAAGAGATAATCGAGTTCATCCGCAACAACGCCCGCCGCACGAGTCAACCCGCGTGACCTCGCTACCTGTTTCTTATGACGACGCCGGACAGATTGCCTGTCGTCTTTCCTTTCAACCACACCGTCTGGCCGTTGACGAAGACGCGCTCCACGCCTTCGGAGAGCGACTGCGGATCCTTGAAAGTTGAACGGTCAATGATCGTTCGCGGATTGAAGAGAACCAGATCGGCTTTCATTCCTTTGCGAATCATTCCGCGATCTTTGAGGCCCAGTCTTTCGGCAGGCATCGAAGTCATTTTGCGAATCGCTTCCGGGAGCGCGAGCCATTTCCACTCGCGAACGAAACGGCCCAACACGCGCGGAAAAGTTCCCGCGCCGCGAGGATGCCGCCCGCCTATCCCGCCGTCGCTTGAAACCATAACCCACGACTGACGGTAAAAAACTCTGATGTCGGATTGCTTCATCGAACGGCACACTATACTTGCGCCGCCATCTTTGACTATCTCGATGTAAACATCAACGGGAGGCTTGCTCTGCAAGCGGGCGATTTCTTCGAGAGTCTTTCCCTCATAATCGCGATGCGCCGAACAATTCGTGACGAGGACGTTTGCTGCGCCGCCGACATCATCAAGCCCTCGTTTGACGGCCATCGGGTCATCGTAGCGACGGGAGGGTATCAGCACAGTTATCGTCGATGCCCACGCATCATAAGGGTAGCAGTCGGCTGTTATATCGAGTCCCGCGCGTCGAGCGCGGTCGATCATCGCGGCAGCAGCCGAGGCTTTGCCCCACACTCCCCTGGTTCCCATCTTGATATGAGAAATCTGAACCGGGATGCGAGCCTCGCGGCCTATGCGAATCGCTTCTTCAATCGCGCTCATCACCAGATCGGCCTCATCGCGGATGTGGCTCATGTATATGCCTCGGTGACGCGCAGCCACGCGAGCCAGACGGATGACTTCCTCAGTAGTCGCCGGATGTCCCTCATCGTACTCAAGCCCTGAAGAGAGTCCGAACGCGCCTTCTCGCATTGCCTGTTCGACGAGGCTTTCCATTTTCGTTATCTCTTCCTCGGTAGCCGCTCGCTTGAAATCACCTCCCATCACCTCGGCGCGAACGGTCGCGTGTCCGACGAACGAGAGAACATTGACCGCAGCGCGTCTCTGCTCGCGGCGGTTGAGATAATCTCCTACCGTCCAGGGCGAATAACCGTCCGGGCCTACGGCAAGCGTGGTGATGCCCTGCGAGATTTGGCTTGCGGCAGCAGGGTCGCGGTCAAGACCGACTTCGGAGTGATTGTGAATATCGATGAATCCGGGCGCGAGAACGAGATTGCGGGCCGGGATGATTTCTTCATCTACTCGCGGGCGGAACGATCCGATTTCAGCGATGCGGTCTCCTTCAATGCGGACATTGGCGCGAAAGCTCGGCCCGCCGCTTCCGTCGTAGACAGTGGCTTGAGTGATGACGATGGATTTGTCTGGTTGGCTATATGAGTCAACACGCGGCAGCGCGATTGAGAGCAGGGCGAATGAGAGAAAATAACATATAGCTTTTGGCATAAGGTGAATCTCGAATTTGAAATCTCAAATCTCAGATTTGAAATCTCGAATTTGAAATTTCAAATCTCAAATTCGAGACTCACCCGGCAGGCTATATTTTTCTGCTCGATGGTGTCAAGAAAACCGAAAAGAGTTCTCGCAAATTCCGTCTTTGAGTTTGAAGGGATTACTCGAAGTCGAAAGTTGGATCACGCGCCCATATAACTCGATTGGGAGGAAGCATAATGAAATACAATCGATTTGAAGACCTGCCCGTGTGGAAGGCGGCCATCGAGCTTGCCGTTCGTGTTTATGCGCTCACTGCAAAAGAGAATTTCAAAGGCCGCGCCAGTCTGAAAGATCAAATCGAGAGAGCATCCGTTTCCGTCTCAAATAACATTGCCGAAGGATTCGAGCGCGGCACCACCCAGGAGTTACTCACTTTTCTCTACATCGCTCGCGGCTCATCGGGCGAAGTTCGCTCGATGCTGTGTTTGATAGAACGACTGACGATCTTCGACGATCTCGATTCTGAAATTTCAAATTTGAAATCACTGGCAGAGAGTATTTCGCGTCAACTGCGCGCGTGGGCCGACTCGCTTCAAAACTCTTCGATCCGCGGCCAGCGATACCTGACTGAAAAAACTCGCCGCGCTGATCAATCGGCTCGCGAGCGGCAGGAGTTTCTCGATCTGTTGAGAACAGAACAGGAAGAAAGGCTGGCTCGACTTGAAAAGGAAAGACTCGCAAGAGTTAGCGAGGGAAACGAAAACCGCTGAAGCTCATTTGTTCTTGACCACTATGGCTTCCAGCACTTCGGCCACGTCCTTGCAGCGATCAATCGAGTTTTCCAGTTCTTCGTAAATCGACATCCACTTGATAACTTCGACGGCGTCTTTTTCTTCCTTGAACAGATTGCGAATGGCTTCGCGGTACAGAGTGTCGCCTTCGCGCTCAAGCTGACGTATCTTGCGGCAGTGATCGCTGATATTCTGGCCGCGCTCAAGGACGGTGAAAGCGGCTTTTAACTCGACCGTGGTGCGATTCAAAAGATCGGCTATCTGTTTCGAATCCGGCCTCGGCGCGCTTATTCCGTAAATATCCATGCGTCGGGCGATGTCATTGATCATATCGATGACATCATCGATTTCAGTCACCAGCAGGTAGATGTCCTCGCGGTCAATCGGCGTGATGAAGCTCGAGTTGAGTTTCTGCGTTATCTGGGCGACCAGTTCATCGGAGGCGGTCTCGACAGCCTTGATCTCTTCGGCGAACTGAGCGTGATTGTGGAATTCGTAGAAAATTTTGGCGAAGATTTCCCCGGCTTCACACGCTTTCGCTGCCAACTGGCTCAACATCTGAAAATACTTCTCTTCCTTAGGAATCAAACCCATGTTGCCTCCATTGACTGGTCAATTTCAGTCTCGATTAAATATTTCGTTACAGTTTCGTAACAAGGAGGTTAATAATATGTTTCCGATACGGCTCAGTCAATGAGATACAGAAAAAGAAAAGGCCCATCCGCAGACGGGCCTTCGAGGAAATTTGAACGGTCAATGATAGTGCGCGGATTGAAGAAGACAAGATCGGCTTTCATTCCTTTGCGAATCATTCTGCGATCCTTGAATCCGGGCGCGAGAACGAGATTGCGGAACGATCCGATTTCAGCGATGCGGTCTCCTTCAATGCGGACATTGGCGCGAAAGCTCGGCCCGCCGCTTCCGTCGTAGACAGTGGCTTGAGTGATGACGATGGATTTGTCTGGTTGGCTATATGAGTCAACGCGCGGCGGCGCGATTGAGAGCAGGCCGAATGAGAGAAAATAACATATAGCTTTTGGCATAAGGTGAATCTCGAATTTGAAATCTCAAATCTCAAATCTCAGATTTGAAATCTCGAATTCGAGACTCACCCGGCGGGCTATATTTTTCTGCTCGATAGTGTCAAGAAAACAGGGCGCGGCTCTCACCCGCTCGCACTTCTTGCGCCGGGTTGAAGGAAGGGCGTCGCCGAAATACAATTGGTGCGCAATGCGTGATTGATGATCGAGTGAATCGTGAGCCGCAATTGCGCAATTTGATTTCAAATCTTCAAGAGCGTCATAAATGCGTTACATCACATCTGCAATCTGCCTGATCGGATTATGCCTCGCGCCGCTCTGCGGGTCTGCGCAAAAGAAACCGACGGCCTCAAATGCTCGCCCGACTTCGATCTTCCTCGACTCAACCGAAGAGTCCGGTCTCGATTTCCAGCATTACAACGGAATGACGGGACAGTATTATCTGCCGGAGATCACAGGCTCAGGCGCGGCGCTGCTGGATTTCGACAATGACGGCGACCTTGACCTGTACCTCGTTCAGGGAGCGACGCTTGATCCGAAGAGCAAGCCTGACAGCACGCTCTTTCCCTTGCGCGGGAAAGGCCCGCCGCGCGACCGCCTTTATCGAAACGATCTGACTGTCGAGAAAAACGGGAGCAGAAAAATCAGATTCACCGATGTGACCGACAAAAGCAGCATCGTTGCCACAGGGTACGGCATGGGCGTCGCCTGCGGCGACATAAATAATGACGGATGGGTTGATCTCTACGTTTGCAATTTCGGCTCGAACCAGATGTTTCTCAACAACCGGGACGGCACATTTACCGACGTGACGAAAAAGACCGGCGCGGACGATCCCCGGTGGAGCACGAGCGCGGCCTTCTTCGATTACGACAAGGATGGCTGGCTCGATTTGTTCGTCGCCAACTACGTCGATTTTTCGGTCGCCAGCAATCCTGTCTGCTACGCCAACACCAGCGCGAGGGATTACTGCGGGCCCAAGGCTTTTAATCCGGTGCCTGATCGTCTTTTTCACAATCGCGGCGACGGCACCTTCGAAGATGTTTCCGTCTCGTCAGGCATCGTCAGGGAATTCGGATCGGGACTCGGAGTCGTGACGGCTGATCTCAATGGAGACGGCTGGACAGATATCTATGTGGCAAACGACGGAAACCCGAATCAACTCTGGATCAATCAGAAAAACGGCGCGTTCAAAAATGAAGCTCTGCTTGCTGGCGCTGCGGTCAATCGCGACGGACAGGCTGAAGCCGGGATGGGAGTCGATGCCGGAGATTTCAACGGCGACGGACGGGACGACATCTTTCTCACTCATTTGATGGAAGAGACCAATACTCTCTACGTCAATCTGGGAGATGGGATGTTCGATGACCGCACGATTGAAGCGGGGCTTGGATTGCAGACCCGGCGATACACAGGCTTCGGCACTCTGTGGTTCGACTACGACAATGACGGATGGCTCGATTTGCTGTCGGCCAACGGAGCCGTCCGCACGCTCCTCGACCTCGCCCGCAGAAAAGACCCCTATCCGCTCGGCCAGCCCAATCAGCTTTTTCACAATACTGGAAAGGGAAACTTCGTGGAGGTAACGGATGAGGCTGGCCGAGCTTTCCAACTCCTCGAAGTCAGCCGGGGCGCGGCCTTCGGCGATATCGATAATGATGGCGATACGGACGTGGTGATTGCCAACAACAACGGGCAGGCGAGACTTTTGCTGAATCAAATAGGAAACCGGAATCGCTGGATCGGACTGCGGCTCACAGGTGCGAAGACTGATCGGGATATGCTCGGCGCTCAGGTTGAGATCGTCCTGAATGAAAAAAATATTCTGCATCGTCGCTGTCGAACCGATGGCAGTTATTGTTCTTCGCATGACCCAAGAGTGCTGGCCGGACTGGGAAGCCTTGATCGAGTCGAAGCGGTGTGGGTTCGCTGGCCTTCGGGCAAAACGGAAGAGTGGAAAAATCCGCCCATCGAACGATACCTCAATCTCAAAGAAGGCGCGTCGCCGCAAGTGAGATGAAAGCGCGGGTGAAAACAAAAATCAAAAACGGGAATAAAATATCTGCGGCTTTCAAGCTGTCGCTTGCCTGTCTGACTCTGACTTTTGTCGCGCAATCTGAAACTCTATCGCAGGAGAGAGTTCTGCCGCCGCCGCGCGCAGGCTTGCTGCCTGTTCATAAACCTGATCTGGAAAAACTCGAAGCGAAAGTCCGCGAGCATCTCCTCTCGATGGAGAATTCGCTGGCCGCTGCGCTGAAAGATTCTTCGACAGATGATGGCAGATTGAGCGAAGCCTATGGGCTGATGGGGCAGGTCTATCAGGCTTATGCTCTTACCTCGGCGGCGGAAGAGTGTTATTTGAATGCTCATCGCCTTGCGCCGAAAGATTTTCGCTGGGCCTATTTTCCTGGAAATATCTGTCAGCAGAGCGGACGCGCAGAAGAGGCCATCACCTATTACAAACTCGCTCGCCGCCTGCAACCGGATTATCTGGCCGCCGCGGTCAATGTGGGCAATCTGTATCTGCAACAGAATCGTTTGCAGGAAGCGCAGGCCAGTTTCCGCGAAGCTCTTGCTATCGATGCGAAATGCGCCGCCGCTCAATACGGACTCGGCCAGGCAGCATTGTCGACTCGCAATTATGCTGAAGCGATCAGGTACCTCGAACAGGCTCTGGCGCAGGTTCCTGATGCCAATCGCATTCACTACGCTCTGGCGATGGCCTATCGCGGCCTGGGGGATATTGATAAAGCGCAGTCCCATCTCCAGCAGCAGGGGCCAGTCGGAGTTCGAGTCCGTGATCCGCTCGTTGATGAAATGAAGCAACTGATTCAGGGAGAGCGACTGCATCTGATTCGCGGGCGAATGGCTCTCAACGCTTCGAGATTGTCAGAAGCTATGGATGAGTTTCGCAAAGCCGTAGCCGCCAACCCCGACAGCATTCCGGCGCGCGTCAATCTCGGATCGACGCTGGCGCAGATGGGAAACCACAAAGAGGCGATGGATCAATTCAGGGAAGTCATCAGAATCGAACCTCGAAACACGACAGCGCATTACAATCTCGGCTTTCTGCTGGCATCCGGGAACCAGCACGATGAGGCGATCTCTCATCTGCAAACGGTTCTCCGCCTCGATGCAAGCGACAGGGAGGCGCGCTATCTTCTGGCTCAGGAACTTCTCAGAGCCGGACGCGCGGAAGAATCGCTTGCTGAGTTTTCGCGCGTTGTCGAAGCCGATCCGAGCAATGAAGATGCCCTGCTTGAAGAAGTGAAACTGCTGTCCAGATATGGCAAATACCGCGAGGCGATTGACAGGCTCGACAAAGGCCACGCGCTCTTTCCGCAAAAAGGGCGGACTGTGGCAACATTTGCCTATATGCTGGCCTCCTGCCCCAATCAGGATTTGCGCAATGGCGCGAAGGCGCTGGAACTTTCTCTGATGGTTTATAAGGCGAGCGGGTCAGCCAGCCATGGAGCTATCGTCGCTATGGCGTTGGCCGAGACAGGTCGTTGCAGTGAGGCGGCCCGATGGCAGCGACAAATGATCGAGGTCGCCGAGCGAGAGCGAAACTCGGATCTCGCGATGAAGCTCAAAGCGGACTTGCCGCGATATGAGAAATCGCCTCCGTGTCGCCCTTGATTTGCAAAATCACTCTTCATCTCTTTCAAGCGCATCCAGCCTGCGCTTCGATTCTTCGATCATCTCCATATTGCTTTCGAAGGACGGAACGGGCGTGTGCGCGGGCGGATAAATCCGTTTCCCATAAACAGGGTAGGCTTCCGTTCTCAGATGCGCCAGCATGTGATGGCCTGCTCGCTTTGATCGCTCGTGTCGTAGCGCGGTCACATCAATCGGCGCGACGACGATTCGCTCGCCCGGGCCGGGAGAAGCGATGGCAAGCGGTCTTCCGTCGAAATCTATGATCTGACTTCCGCCCGGCCACGAATACGGCGGATAGAATTTCAAACTCGCGCCCTGATTGGCCGCGACCACATAAGCGATGTTTTCAAGAGCGCGACAGCGATTGACCACAGTCCACCACGCCATAGGTTCGGTAGCGCCCCACGGATCCATATAAGCCGAGACGCGAATCAAAATCTCCGCCCCGTTGGCGGCAAGCTGCCGGATGGCTTCGGGAAAGAGCCAGTCGTAACAAATCGCGCAGCCGATCTTTCCTATAGGCGTGTCGGCGACAGGGAACAGCGGTTCGTCATAGCCTTCGATCTCGTGCGGACTTCGATGAACCTCGTAAGGAATCCATGTGTTCACCTTGCGATACTTGTACAAAATGCCGCGGGGGCCTATCAGGCAGGTCGTATTGAAAACCTCGCCGGGGAAGCGCGCATCGGCTTCAAGCATCGAGCCGCTTTGAATGTATATATCGTGCTGGCGAGCTTTCTCCACGAGCCGCTCGGTATGCTCATTTGGAATCGGGATAGCGAGTTTATCTATCAACTCTCGAACAGTTGGAAATACGGGCGCGGCGTGAGCGAACTCAGGAAATACGACGAGCCGCACGGGCAGAAAAGGCGCGCTCCCTTCGATGGCCGAATCTATCAGGGAAATCATTCGATCAGTATTGGCGCGCATGGCCCGACGCTCTACGGGATTGGGCATGTCGGTCTGACAGGCGGCTGCTGAATATCTGATTGGTTCCATAATCGTTCAACCTTTGATCTGATCAATGAAAGTGTAATTGAAAGCGAGGCATGAGGTTCCTGATGCCGCCGGATTTCGCGGGAGGGGAGGTTGAGCGATTTGTTTTCAATCGAGACTCTTCACACCGCCTTTGATATGTATCGACGCCAGTGGATTTCAACGCAGAGACGCAGAGACACAGAGTTGACGCAGAGAGGGATTTTTCTCTGCGAGGTCTCTGCGTCTCTGCGTCTCTGCGGTTTATAACCCTCTCGCTGCTCATAATTCGAATCTCTTTGTAGTACCGACAAAATTCGACGACATCAGCAAGATTCAACTCTGCCTTAATCGCCTCGACTCATAAGCGGGGTTGATTTCAGCAGTCTCCAAAACCTTACTCACCTCGAAACAATTTTCTCTCCGAGTCTCATCTCCAGTTCGCTCTTTCCTTAGCGGCCAACTCCGATTCAATCGGCGGAAGAGTCGAGCGAACTACTCGCGTGTTGTATCGCTCGAAATACCTGAGCCGCGCCGCCGTCATGGGGTACTTCTCAGGCGCGGCGTAAGGATACCTCTTCATAGCGTGATAAGGCAGCGGGCCGATTTCATAAGGCGTCGCTGAGTTGATGTCCAACTCCTTGCTGAATCCGTCCGCGTAGAGGAGAAATGTCCGTTTCCACCCACGCCTCAATCGAGGAAGCCGTGTCGCATCAAACAACACCGCGATTTCATCGCCCGCTCGCGAGATGACATACATATCGTCCGTCTTCGTCAGCAACTCTCTCACATCCCCTTCGCGCGTGTAACGACCGGGAACGGTCTTCCAGGGTGAAACGCTCGTGACGCGATCATAATCATAACCGTAAGGCTCGCGCCCGTCCGGCGAGACAGGGGCGGAAAATCCTCGCCACCTCAGATCGGCCCTCACCGCGTCGAGCCGCTGTATCTCGACTCGATCCCTTTCCGCGGAATCGCAGACCAGAATCCGATCCCAGTAGATTCGCATGTTGGTGAGTATGCGAACCTCGTGGCTTGCGGATAAAAATCTGCCCGTCAGATCGACGACTATCGTCTGCGGGCGACCGACAGGGATGCCTATATCCTCGATTATTCTCTTCCATTGACCGTCGGGATCGCGAACCTCAAGAGCGGGCGGCATCATTCGCAGACCCCTTTGATGGGCCGCGAGGTTATCGCTCGAAAAAGCGTAATCCGTCCAGCCTGTGAGCAGCAAAAGAGTCCGCCCGTTTGTCTTTCCCACATCGAGCGTGAGAGTGTGAGTTTCGGCGTATCCGCGAATGTCGTGGAGTTGAAAATCATCCGGGTACGAGCGGTCGATCTTCGCTATGCGATCAAGCACATCGCAGCCGTGATCATCGATTGCAGAAACGGGAAGGCGCGGCTCTTTCGCTGCGTAAAGACTGTGAGGCGGGCGCGGCGGAGCGATCAATCCTTCGTTGGGAAAAACTTCCGTGTCGGCGGGATGAGCGACGGCTACAAGCTGCGTTCGATCAAGGAAGAGGACTTCTTCAAGCTCGTTGGTGATGCGAATTTCATATCGCCCGTCGCGCTCTCTCAACTGATCGTCGCGGATGCGCACATACTCATCCGGGTCAGGCGTGTTATAGCTGCCCGGCTCGACGAGATAGCCCATCTCGCCGCCGCCCAGAAAATCGGTTATGAACTCGAATCGCCCGCCGCTCCACGCGTAGAGATAAGGACACGACGAGGGCTTGCGATCAACTTCCCTTATGAGGATCGTCCGCGAGCCGCGAGCAGTTTTCAGATCGATCTCGGATTGGAGATTTCCCGAAGGCCACGTCACGCGCACCACATCCGCCGCGCGAGGGCCGAGTCCGAGGATGATTTCCGAAGGAGCAGGCGCAGGGCTTGCCGAGCAGTATTCGAGTTTCTGGCTGAGGCTACCGGCGCGCGTTTCGATCTTCGATCCCACGCCGCTTCGATTCGAGGCCCTGCCTGCAAGCCGCACCTTCAAAGACGAATTGCGATTGCCGCCTTCATTGCTGAAGGCTTTGATCTCGCCTGAAGACAGACGAGCGATTATGTCGACGTCGCCGTCGTCGTCGACATCTCCCGACACGAACGAGCGGGAAGAGAGTCCGGCCCTCTGGTTTGCATCCGACCATCTGTTTCCGAGATTGCGAAAAATTTTCAAACCGTCGTTTGTGAATATCACAAGGTCAAGCAGTCCGTCGTTGTCGTAATCGATCATCTGCGCGGCGCCCGCCGTTTCAGTCCCGGCGGGCGCAGCCGTCACATTGAATCGCCCTCTGCCGTCGCTCGTCGCAAAAAGTCCCGGCTCGTTGGCGCGGCCAAAGAAAAAATCGGTGAATGTATCCTTGTTGAAATCGCCCGCCGCAGCCGAGATGAATCGCGCTTTTGCGGTCAGCCCGACTTCCGCCGCGACATTGCGAAACGTCCCGTCGCGCAGATTGCTCAACAAGACGGGCGCTTCGGCGTGATTGACTATAAGTAGATCGACCTCGCGGCGATTGTCGTAGTCGGTCGGGATGACAGCTATGCCGCGGGCGGAGTGAGCGACTCCGGCCTCGGACGTTATGTTTGTGAATTTGCCGTCGCCGTTGTTTCTCAAAAGCAGATTCGGCGCGGCGGCGAAATCATCAGGGAAGAGAGCGTCGGAAGCAGCCCGCGCCGGATCGACCAGACCCGCTATGAAGATGTCGAGGTCGCCATCGTGATCTATGTCCAGAAACGCTGTCGCCGTCGAAAGAAAAGAAATGTTCGGGATTCCTGCCGACACCGATTCGGAAAACCTCCCTCCGTCGTTGTGATAAAGCGAGCTTGCGCCATAGCGACAGACGAAAAGATCGGTCTTCCCATCGTTGTCGTAATCGCCCGCGACGACGCGAAGGCCGACAGAATCGGCAGGCGCGTTTGCAAGCCCCCAGTCGGAGGTAAGGTCGATGAACTTCCCACCCTCGTTGCGATAAAACTTCTGACCGAGGGCTGAAATTTCGATGAGGTCTGAATCGCCATCGCCGTCCGCGTCGAACAGGGCGACATCGCCGCCCAGCGACCGGGCAAGGTCGCGCTTTGCTGCCTCTGTCAGATCGCCTGCCTTGAACCTGCGACCGAATGGGGATTGAACGGTTTGCGCGCGCGCTTCGATGACGCGAGAGGTCGCGTCAGTGAAAGAGGCTTGAGGCAGAGAAGCCGAGACGAGCGCAGGCTCCGCGCCAGTCGTCGCGAGGGCCTCCGCATAGCGGCCTTCTTCAGGATAGTTGTGTCCCAGCGAGGTGCTGTAGCCGCTTTCGCGCAGCTTCTGAAATCGCTCGATCATCCGCTGACCTTCATCGCGCTGACCCGCGCGCTGAAGCGCGAGTCCCAGAGCGTAAGTCGCCGTCGCGTTGTAAGGCTCTGCGGCGACGGCTGCGCGCAGAAATTTTATCGCGTCCGTGTAGTTGCGCTGCTGTATGTAAAGCTGGGCCAGATTGATATTCGATCCGACATCCTGAGAATCGATGCTGAGAACCTTCTGAAAAGCTCTGATGGCTTCTTCCGTTCGATTCTGCAATCGGGCGGTGAGTCCGAGCAGGTAATTCGCGTGCGGCGAATCGGGCAGAGCTTTTACGGCTGATCTTATTTCGACCGCCGCACCTTCTATGTCGGGGATGTGGTAGAGAGCGATTGCGAGGTTGACTCTGGCTATTGCAAGATCGGAATCGATTGCAAGCGCGCGTCGAAAGCTGTTGGCAGCTTCTTTATATTTGTACTGTTCGAGCAGCGCGACGCCGATGTTGTTCGCTCGATAAGCGTCCTCGCTCTTTGCCGGGTTCTGCGCGCCTATCGTTACAAAAGCGACAAGAGAAAGGGCCAATAGAAAACAGGCGTGGTTTTTCATAGCCGGTTCCTGAAAGGTACAGCAGGCTGCCAGCCTGCTGCTTCTTCAAATATGCATACTTTCAGGGTATCAACAGGCTGCCAGCCTGTTGTACGTCAAAGACTCATCTGATGAGAGCTTCGAGTCTACGCTTTGTTTCGACCGACCATCCATGAAGGAGGGCGACGACTGTGCCTTTGTCATCGACGATTATCGACATCGGCACAGTCATTTCATCGGTTGCGTACAATTGCTCGACTGCTTTTATTCCGCCCACGAGTATCGGATAGCGGACGCGGCCCTTTGCCAGAAAGCCGCGGATGTTCGCGCCGGAGTCGGTGTCGAGGTTCAGCCCGATCACATCGATTCCGCTCGCAGCAAGTCGGGGTCGCAACCTTTCAAGCTCGGGCATCTCCTTCGCGCAGGGCAAACACCATGTCGCCCACAAATTGATTATCGTTCGACGGCCCGGTTTGAGATGCCTGCCGAGAGTCGTCTCGCTTCCATCGATATTTTTCAAAACGAGTTCAGGCATCTTCTGACCGATGGCTATCTTCAACCCTCGCGCAAGCATTTCGTCTCTGGTCAAAGGATCAGGCAGCTTTGCAAGACCCGTGGCGGCGGCCTCGATCCGGCCCGACCCTTCCCGCAGCAGAAGGCTTGATCCCGCTTTCGCTTCGCCTTCGAATCTTTCGACTTTTCCATCGGGCCATGTGACTTCCACCCACTCGGCGCGTTTATCTCTCCCAAGCCCGAACAGCAGGCGCGGATCGTGCTGAGATATGAAGCCCTCGCCGCCGCTCTTGACGCGGGTCAAAATTCCCGAAGAGGTCTTCACACGGACGACGGAGCCGAAAGCATCTCTTCCCGTTTTCGTTCCTCTCAGCGAGACGCGCAAAAAATTTCCGTCCTGCCCGACGTTATTGCGAAAGAGCAGATGCGATTGCCCCTGAATCGTCGTGAGAAATACGTCCAGATCTCCGTCGTTGTCGAAATCGGCGAACACTCCCGCTCGCCCGTCTGTGATCGAATCTATGCCGGAGACTCCTGATATGTCGAGAAACTTTTTCCCGCCCTCGTTCAGGTAGAGAGGATCGCGCTCATAGCCGCTGAATGAAAATCCCTGCTCGAACATCAATCGGGATTGATCTCCTCTCAACGCGCCTTGCTCTTTGGGATCATTCGCCTGCGTCACGACCTGACGCCAGAAGTGGCTTCAGGTGTCTTTCATCGACTTGCCCGAAATGAATCCGTTCGGCGAGAAGATGTCCTGCCATCCGTCGTTGTCGAAATCGATGAAGCCGCCGCCCCATGCCCAGCCTGCGGAAAAGCCGCCCACCTCCGCCGTCACATCGCGAAAGCAGCCGTTGCCGATATTGACGAAGAGGTTGTTGCCTGCGGCGAGTTTTTTCAGTACATTGTTGCCCGCGTTCGATCCGGGAAACAGTCGCGACAGTATTCTGTTTCCGGCGGTCGAGGACATGTTGGTTGTGTGCAGATCGAGCCGCCCATCATTGTTGAAATCTCCGAACGAAACGCCCATGCCGTTGCCGGGATCGAGCGCGCCCCGCTCGCGCGCCTCATCAATGAACCGGTCGCCCTTGTTGATGAACAATCCATTCTCGCCGAAATCGTTCGACACATACACATCGAGCCGCCCGTCGCCATCGATATCTAGTATCTCTGCGGCGTAGCTCCATCGCCTGTCATCGACTCCCCGCTTCGACGCTTCTTCGCTGAAGGTTCCGTTCCTCTGATTGACGAACAGCAGATTCGGCGTACCGTTGGCGGCGCGAAACCATGAATCCGGCGTGACCTGCCCGTAGCGGTTGTAAGATGCCACATAGATGTCTGCGAATCCGTCGCCGTTTATGTCGCCCGCGACGGCGCTGAAGCCTATGGCCTGAAGCGAAACGCCGGACTCAAGCGACAGGTCGCGGAATTCAAGCCTGCCGTCAGGAACTAATCGATTCTCAAGCAGAATTTGCGTCCCCACGTTTGAAATGAAAATATCCGTGTCGCCATCGTTGTCGTAATCCAGAGCGAGAGGCGCGACCCCTGTGGCAAGCATTTTCACTCCGGCTTCGGCGGAAGCGTCGCGAAATCGCGCGCGGGTGTCGTTGAGATAAAGATAATTTCGATCAGGCGCGGTGACGAATAAATCCATCCATCCGTCGCCATTGAAGTCCGCCGCCGCCGCGCCGCGCCATACGAAGCCCGAATTCTGCGGCGAGCCGAATTCGGGAAGGCTGGCCGCGACTCCTGCCGGAAGAGAGACCTCAGAGAAAATATCCGATGCGGCGATCATCGAATCGAGGCTCGCAAGATTGAATCGATCAATCTTCCATCGCTTGTCGGCGGTCTGACGCGCTGTGATATTGGCCGCGCCGCGCGCCCACTCGCGCTGGTCGCCTGCGTTGCGGCCAATGACGTAGAAAGCGACGCGAGCGCGCGCCGTTTCCTTCTCATCAAAGTCCGATTCTTTGACCTTGAAGCGCACGTCTTCGATTTCAACGAAGTGATCGAGAAACTTCGAAAAGCCGCGCAGGAACGCGCTTCTGGTCATCTGCCGAATCGCAGACGCTCGCGCATCGCCCGTTTCCCATGCTCGCGCGGCTATCCATTTGATACGGGGCTGCGGGGCGAGCGCGACAGATGGGAAAGGCGCGGCACGGAGCCTTGCCGCGAAAAATCCGGCGATGCCGTCTGAGTCGTGGTCGCGCACAGCGACGGAAAGGTCGAGCATGTCGTTTGCGAGCGATTCGGAAAGCTCTTCGATACGCTCAAGGCGGGCAAGCTCTGCCTGTTTTGCGCTTTGGGTTTGAGCTTTGATCGAATTAAGGAAGCTCGATGCGATGAGCGCGGCTATAGTGATTATGAAAATGCGCCTTGCGGTTATGCGCCAGTATCGTTTCATCATCATAGCCCGATTCAACTCATTAGCTGGTCGCCTGCACAATCGAAGATTTCATTACAGTGGGATGTTAATAATATGTTTGCGGCCCATTTCAGTCAACGATGAGAGAGAAAAGCGAGTTTTCGCAGGCAGGACGGAAACAGCCCGCATCAGATGCGGCGGATCTGCAACAATCCGCCGCATCCATCTTTATCCGCGTTCTATTCCACCCAGTCGGCTATGAATATATTCGTCTCGCCCTGAGTCTTGCTGTTGCGGTTCGAAGCGAAAACGATTTTCTTGCCATCAGGCGTGAACATCGGAAATCCGTCGAAGGTTTCGTTGAAGGTTACTCGCTCAAGCCCTGTGCCGTCGGTGTTGACCCGGTAGAGGTCGAAGTTGCGCCCGCGCGGGTCGTCCATATTCGAGGAAAAAATTATTCGCTTGCCGTCAGGGAAAAAGAAGGGCGCGAAATTGGCCTTGCCATTGTCAGTCACCCTTCGCTTCTCGGTGCCGTCGGCTTTCATCACCCAGATGTCGAGCTTCGTCGGACGAATGAGATTTTCTTTGAGCAACGCTTTGTAATCGGCTATCTCTTTTTCGTCCTTGGGGTGATAGGCGCGATAGACGATCCACTTGCTGTCGTAAGAAAAGAACGGCCCGCCGTCGTAGCCGAGAGCCTCGGTCAATCGCTTCACATTTCTTCCATCCGCGTCCATCGTGTAGATATCGAGATCGCCGCTGCGAAGCGATGTGAAGACTATTTTTCTGCCGTCAGGCGAGATGGTCGCTTCGGCATCGTAACCGGGCGCGGTCGTAAGCCTTCTGATACGGGAGCCGTCGGGCGCGGCGCTGAAGATGTCGTATCCGGGATAAAGCGCCCACACATATCCCCGCGAATAGTCTGGCTTGGGCGGACATTTCGGGTCGGCGAGATGAGTCGAGGAATAAACGATGCGTCTGCCGTTCGGAGTGAAGTAAGCGCAGGTCGTGCGCCCTTTGCCCGTCGAGAGCATCCTGACTCCGGTTCCATCGATATTCATCTCGAATATCTGATCGCATTCGACCCCCTCGCGTGTCGATTGAAATATCAATTTCTTTCCATCGGCTGAAAAGTAAGCCTCGGCGTTTTCGCCTCCGAAGGTAAGCTGACGGATGTTGCGCAGATGTTTTTCCTGCGGCAGTCTTAGCCGGTCGTTATCATCTTGAAGCGGCCCTGCAAGCGGAGCCGCAACGGCGCAGATGATCATAAAGAAAATAAGAATGATTCGCATCAGTTCTCCTGTAAAAAGTCTGGAGTCTGGAGTCCTGAGTCTGGAGTCAGAACAGGACAGCCGCCTCCGGTCCTTGTCGGCCTGTTATTCGCTAACATCTGACCTCTGACATCTAACATCTTCTTCATTCGCCAGCCGCGCTGCAAGCCGGATGGCTTCGATCATGCTCGATGGGTCTGCAATGCCGCGTCCGGCTATGTCGAAAGCCGTGCCGTGATCTACCGATGTGCGAATAATCGGAAGGCCGAGCGTGACATTGACCGACTGGCCGAAGGCGAGGCATTTGACCGCGATCAATCCCTGATCGTGATAGCAGGCCAAGACCGCATCGAATTCTCCTCGGGCCGCGCGGACGAACAATGTGTCGGCAGGAAAGGGGCCTGACACGTTGATGTTTTCACTGCGGCACTGCTCGACGGCGGGCGCGATTTCAAGAATTTCTTCGCTGCCCATCAACCCGCGCTCTCCCGCGTGCGGGTTGAGTCCGCAGACAGCCACACGAGGTGATTCGAGTCCGAATCTTTTAAGCTCCCGGTCGGCAAGACGGAGAGTTTTTATCACGCGCTCGCGGGTTATGGCTTTTATCGCATCCGAAAGGCTCAGATGAATCGTGATGAGTATGACTCGGAGATCGCCCGCGAAGAAGCACATCAAAGAATCCTCTACGCCGCAAATTGAGGCGAGCATATCGGTGTGACCCGAAAAAGGCGACCCCGCCATTCGGATCGCTTCTTTGTTTATGGGCGCGGTCGCTATGGCATCGAGCTTTCCTTCAAGGCACAACCGCGCGCCCGCTTCCACGCACTCTATCGCCGCCTGCCCAGCCGCGGGAGAGAGTTTCCCCCATTCGACTTCGCCAATCAGAGAGCCGGTGTCGAGCAGTATCGTCTCACGGGAATCGAAAGAGAATTCATCAAGGCGCACAATGGGATAATCGCAGGCAAGACCGAGCAGGGCGGCCTGACGACGAAGCTCATGGGCGTCGCCAATTATGACGAAGGCGCACAAAGAGCGCGGCTCCATCGAGGCAACGGACTTGAGAACTATTTCAGGCCCGATGCCTGCGAGGTCTCCTGTTGTTATTCCAACACGCGGCTTGTCGTGGCGGTTCTCGGCTCGCGTCACGAGGTTCAGTCGAGTTGAGGAAGATATCCCAGGGCCAGGATCATTCTTCTTCGGCTATTTCATCCGATTGGTCAGAGTCGGACTCATCTCTTTCGTACTCTTTCGCGTCCTCGTCTTTGTACATGTACTTTACGTTGTGCTTGAGGACGAGCAGATTCGGAGCATCCAGGCGATGAAGCTTGATGCAGTTGCGGTCATACCATTCGATGGTTCCTCGGAGCACCTCGCCGTCCTGAAGTACCACTACCATGGGAGTTCTATTGTCCATTTGTTTCTTGTAGTAAAAGCTTTCGGCATGAGTTTGCTCCGGAGGCACACGCTTGCGATTCGGATCAGAGGGCTGGCGGCGAGATGTATCGCGTTCAGCCCGCTCTCGAACCTCAGCAAGGGTCGTTCTTATCAGCTTTCTATTCACCTCACATCCTCCATATATGAGTTGTTTTCCAAACGGCAGCCTAGCCTGCTATTATCTTAATCCAATTTGATTACCGGAGTCTGAGCGATACAAACTTCGCCGACTCCTCGAAACCGGATAGTGTTTCAGCGAAAGTAAACGCGGGTGTTGTCCACCATTCGGAATGAGACGATAGTATCTCAATCCACCGATGATGGCAAGAAAAAAGCCGCGCTGGAATAATTGGCTCTTTTTTCATTTCCAGATATTGAAGACGCGATCATCACCCCTGATCTTAAACCTGCGCTTCATCCTCACCCGGAGCGCCCGTCGTCATCTGATGGAGGAGCTTGTATGCGCCTGGATAACTATTTTTCTCCCGAAAGGCGCAGGGAAAAAAGAGTAAGCATTATGTTTCCCGCAACCCTTAGCTGGACTGAAGACGAGAGGGAGGTCCGCCAGCAGGCGACCACTTTTTCAATCAGCAACAGCGGAGCCGGAATCATAGTCAAAAGACTCATACCTGCCGGAAAAAAAGTCTTTGTCACTCTGGATGTGGGAGGACTGAGCGGCTCGGCACAGGCCGAGGTGCGCTGGGCTGAAGAGTCGGACGACCGTTTCCAGATAGGAGTGAGTTTCGTATTCGAGAAGCCCGAAATCTTTCCTCAAATTGCATGAATCCCGTTTGCGATTGATGTAGAATCTGGTTCTGACCATCAGTCAGGGGAGGAAAAGGTTATCAGCAACGTCGAAGGAAACCTTCAGGGTCTCAAGCCAAACCAGATTCAACGCCTCGAAAAACTTTACAAGCGTCGCATCCCGCCGCGCGAGGTAGTCACGCAGGAATTCGCCCGCCATCTGACGGAACTTTCACGCGAGATAAATCGACAGGTCGGCGCGCTCGTCAACCGCAACGGTTATGTCGAGCATGTAGTCGTCGGCAACGCCCGCTCGATAGTGTGGCCTGATCTGAAACGCTCGCGCGTGGGCGCGGGCCGCTTTCGCGGGCTGCGCTGTCTGCACACCCACCTTGCGGGCGAATCCCTCACGCAGGACGATCTCGCGGACCTCGCCCTGCTCAGACTCGACCTGATGGCTGCAATCGATGTCCGCAGCGACGGGCTTCCCGGACTTGTGCGCGCCGCGCATCTGCTCCCCGTCGATGCCGCAAGCCGCGACGCGGACAAAGAACAAAACGGAATGTGGGTGTTTCTTGAGCCTTGCGCGCCCAGCCAGTTGGATACGGATTTCCTCGATCTGATTGAGTCGCTCGAAGAAGAACTTGCCCGCGCTCGCCACATTCGCAGTCAGACGGATAATCGCGACCGGGCGATTCTGGTTTCAGTAACTACCGATAGCGCGTCGGTCGCTGAAGAATCGATTGAAGAGTTGAGTGAGCTTGCCCGTTCCGCCGGAGTCGTCGTGTTAGACCGGATAATTCAACGTAGACCAAAACTTGATCCGCGTTCGCTCGTCGGGCGAGGCAAACTCGATGAGATAATCATCCGCAGCCTGCAACTCGGCGTCGATGTCATCGTGTTTGATCAGAACCTCAGCCCCGCGCAGGCGCGAGCTATCAACGAAGCGACTGACTTAAAAATAATAGACCGCACTCAACTCATACTCGACATATTCGCCCAGCGCGCCCAGAGCCGCGAGGGGAAAATTCAGGTCGAACTCGCTCAGTTGAAATACATGCTCCCGCGCTTGACAGGTTCAGGCACGGAGATGTCCCGGCTGATGGGCGGAATCGGCGGGCGCGGCCCCGGAGAGACGAAACTCGAAGTAGACCGTCGAAGAGTGCGCGACCGCATTCATCACCTCGAACGTCAGATTGAGCAGATTCGCACGAGCCGAAGAGTTCAACGCACGCGACGCGAGCGAAGAGATGTCCCTGTGATTTCAATCGTCGGCTATACCAACGCCGGAAAATCTACGCTGCTCAACGCGCTCACTGCTTCTTCCGTCACAGCCGAAGACCGCATGTTTGCCACGCTCGACCCGACGAGCCGCAGGCTTCGCCTTCCGCGCGACCGCGAAGTGATAATCAACGACACCGTGGGATTCATACGCGACCTGCCGCCCGATCTGATAACGGCTTTTCGCGCCACGCTGGAAGAGATGGAAGGTTCCGACCTGCTCCTTCATCTCGCAGATGCCTCCAGTCCGCAGCTTGAGGGCCACATCGCGTCGGTTGAAAAAATTCTCGAAGACCTTGGCCTCGCCTCTATACCCCGCCTGCTGGTCTTCAACAAAATCGATCTGTTGAGCGAAGACGAGCTTTCCGGCCTCCGCTCAGCGAATGATGCAGTAGCCGTCTCCGCGCTTGATCGAAGCACACTCGTCCGTCTGGTCGAGCGCACAGGAGATATGCTCACTCTGGCGATGGCCGAAAAAAACACTCCAGTCGGACGCGAGCGCGCCGAACAAACCATCGATGCGCGCTGACGCCGCCTCCTGCCTTATTCGACATCTGCCCGTTTAATTTCGCGCGCTTGCGCGTGGTTGAACAAAGCCGCCGGGGCAAGTATATTCTAAGGTCAAAAAGTGGAACAGTGTGCCAGCCGGACATTCCAAGCATGAATCACGAGAGATTCTCACCGCACGAACGCGCATCGGTTGATGGCGGGGAGAAAGAAGGAAAGAATGGTTGAAGTTGTAGCGATAGTAGAGGCTGATGAGCTTGAAAACAAAATCTCGAAGCGGCTTGAGTGGCTGACTGTAAAGCGGTTGTTTTTCTTCACGCTCGTTTTATCAGCGATCATTTACTCGCAGTTTCAAATCTTCAAACAGCCAATCCGTGGCGACCGCGCCAACTGGGAATACTTCGCTCAGGTCATCGCTCGCGGAGGGATGCCTTACCGAGATGTGGTCAATATCAAAAGCCCGCTCTCGGCCTACATCGGCGCAGCCGCCATAGTCGCGACTCGCCCTTTCGGCCTGCGCGATATCTATGCTGTCCGCTTCGCCTTCATACTGCTCGGCATCATCACTACGGGTCTGATTTTTCTCGCCGCGTTCGCATATTTCAACAGCCGCGCGACGGCGCTGCTTGCGGCGATAATTTTTCTCGCGTTCGATTCCTTCATCGTCGCCAACAGCGCCGGCATTCAGCCTAAAACTCCCATGATATTGTTCGGAGTCGCGGCCCTTCTTTGCATAAGGCGCGACCGCCCGTTTGCAGCAGGCGCGTTCAGTATGCTGTCGGCTCTCAGTTGGCAACCCGGCCTTCTCTTCTTAGGGGCCGCAGGGCTTGCCTTTTCTCGATATCTTACTAGCTGGCGAGACCTAAAAATAGTAAAGCTCATCGCTGGAGCCGCGTTGCCGCTCGCGCTCGTGCTTGCGCACCTGTGGACAGGCGGCGCGGTGAAAGATTTTTATCTCTGGACTGTCGATTTCAATTTCAATGTTTACGCTCCGGGCGAATTGAAACCGCTCTCGCGATTTGAGGGGTATCTCGGCAGGATGTGGAGAACTTATTATCGAAGCGACCGCGCTTTTCTGGCTCTGACCATAATAGGATTTTTCCTCTGGACGGGGCTGGAAGTGAGAGAGGCCATAAAAAACGGACGGCGGCGACTGCTCGACCGCGCGCCTTATCACGCCGCGGCGATTTCATTCCTCGTATACTTTTTCTTCTGCACCATCAACGTGCAGGGAAGCGCGGACTCGTTTCCGTTCCTTCCATTCATAGCTTTCTTTTCAGCTTTCATTCTCGTCCTTGCATTGAAACTGGCAGTCAAACTGGCTTTGCGACTGGGCAGACTCGCGCCTTATCCCATAGCGGTTCAAAGCGCGGGGCTTGTTTTATTGTTTCTCGTCGTGTTCGTGATGGGCGTCGGGGATTCGTTCAAGTATAGGCGGAAATCTCTCCTGCTTCAGCAGCAGGAGGCGGAGGTGAAAGAGATAACTTCTCACCTTGAACCGGGCGACAAGATATTCGTTCACGGCCCTACAGAGATACTGGTGCTGGCCCATCTGCCCAATGCCAGCAAGTACTTTTTTCTTGATCGCGGCAAAGACCTTTACCTCAGCAAAGTGGAAGAGGGCGGATTCGACGGATGGTTCGAGAAGTTGAAAGCCGAGCGCCCGAAAATCGTCGGCATGACGAGGCTCAGAAAGGTGGCTCACAAAAAGGATTTCAATCAATGGCTGGAAGCGGAATACGTCGAGCATAAGGGGAAAAATTTCACTTACTATCTTCGCAGAGACGCGGCGGCACAGAGCGCACAATGAGACGAGTGAAGCAATGGTTGAAAGAGTGGCTGAGGCTCCCTGTTGAGTCGTGGATGAAGGTGTACTTTGCGAGTCTGCCGCGTCAGGAATTCTCTCCCGAAAAAATCCATCGCATACTCGTATTCGCTTATCAGGGACTCGGAAATTTCATCCTGTACACGCCCGCGCTCCGTCTTTTGCGCCAGCATTATCCTGATGCGCGAATCGATCTTCAGGTGGGAAATAATACGGGCTGCGAAGATGTACTGGAAGGCGCTCACATATTTGATAATATCTACAACCTGCCTTACGGGGCGCGCGCGCGCGAGTGGATGAAACGCGCTGGGGAGATTCGCGCCGCACGCTACGATCTCGTAATAAACGAATTTCATTCTCATTCGTGGAAACTCGCCCTGCTCGTCGCATTGAGCCGTGCTCCGTTTCGCGCGGGCCACGTGACAAGCCCCGGCTGGTCGCATCGCTTCTCGCGCTTCAGCTTCATCTTCAACATACCTGTCCACATGCAGGAAGATGAACACGAAACCCAAAGATACCTCGACCTCGCAGCCGCAGTCGGCGCGCGCTGTGATGATAATGAAAGCCCTAAGACTTTCATTCATCTCGAAGAATCAGACCGTGAGTTCGCTGCAAAGTTTTTGGAAGGAGCGATCAGGCGATTTTCAGGCGTGATCATCGGAGTGCAGCCCGGCACGTCGCCCAACATGCGCTGGAAGCAATGGCCGCTTGATCGGTTCCGCGAGCTTATCGAGAGACTGAGCCGCGAGTATCCCGACTCTATAATGATACTGTTCGGCTCGGCGGGCGAATCCGATATGGTCACGGGCCTCGCCCGTGGGCTTGGCCCGAATGTTTTGGTTGCGGCGGGCCGAACGACGGTCAAGCAGGTGGCTGCGCTCATCGAGCGATGCGATATCCTGCTGTGCAACGACAGCGGATTGATGCACGCGGCGGTTGCCGTCTCGACTCCGGTCGTCGCCATCTACGGGCCTACGGACATTCGCCGCACTGCGCCGCTCGGCGAGATTCATACTGTGATTCGGCGCGAGCTTGCGTGCAGCCCCTGCTTCAGGCTCGAAGGCGAGGATCAGATTCATCTCTGCCCGCATCACGATTGCCTGATGACGATAAATGCAGATGAAGTGTTTCAACGAGTGCGCGACAAAGTTTCGGAAAGACGGCGCGCGGTTGCAGGAAGGGAGTGAGCAGAAAGGAAAAAGTAAAAAGGCAAAATGAAAAAGTAGGAAAGCCTTTGCAACCAGCTTGAATCGCCCTGAGTAAACTTCTGTTTTTGCCTTTTACCTTTTGCCTTTTGCCTTATTGCTTATGTCATGAAAAATTCTCTCATAGCCTTTATCACTTTATCGTTTCTTCTCCCCGGCTGCACGTCTCTTCGAAGGCCGCCGCAAAACCCGCCGCTCTCGGAATGCATGAAAGACCTCAACGCCATTCCGACTCTCGCCGCTCTGCTTCGCGCTAAAAATGAAGAGAAGGAGCCGCCTTCGCTTGAGGGAATGCAAATCGCCCTGACGATAAACGGGATGATACTCGCCAGCGGCGAGCCGGAGAAAGGGATCGATAGCTGGTGCGAATATGAAAACAGCGTCGAGAATTTTGAAAATCTCCTCGACGCGCTCCGCCATCACTCGATGCCTCCGACTGTCGCTTTCATCAGCGGCCACTATGCCGATATGAGCCTGCTTGGCAGATGGGTCGCCGTCGGCAACTCGGTCGGCAACCTCACCTTCAGTCGCAGGAGAATTAAAAACAACGCGCCACAGGCTTTCATCGAAGACGTGGCGCGAGGCGAGCAGTTTCTCGCCCCTCTGCGGAAGGAATCGAAGTCAGCGAAAAAATACTTCCGCTTTCCGTTCTTGAAAACAAGTCACGACCCCGCGACGCGCGATCAGATAGAAGCCTATCTTAAAACCAACGGATACACAGACGTACCCGCCACGATAGAGGTTCCCACAGACGCATTCAGCGAAATATATTGCGCCGCGCTCGCTCGCCAGGATCACACCTGCGCCAATCTGACAAAGGAATACTTCAAGAAACTGCTCCTGGATTCGACTATCAAAGCGCGCTCGATTGCGCGCCGTCGCGCCGGCGGCGAGGTCAAACATATCCTGATGCTCAAAACCGGTCAGTTCCTCTGCGACAACCTCGGCGAAATACTCGCCTGGTACAAAAGTCTCGGCGTGAAATTCATAACCCTTGATGAAGCTCTCGCCGACCCTGCCTACTCGACACTCAATGATAAAGGCAAACTGCTGGCCCGCGTGATACTGAGCGAAACGAAGAGGAGACAACTGGCGCGGCTGAAAAAAGACCCTGATTGATTCACCCCCATCGCCTGCAAGCCTCGACGTAATTCATCGCCTCAAGCGCAGCGTCCTGCCCAAGCTCGCTCATGATTTTTTCTGCCGCTTCCAGACCAGGCGATTGTATTGAAATCGTTTGCATCTCTGCGCGCGGAAACTTCACTTCTGCAAGCTCAACCCAGCCGTCGTCGAATTCGAACTGCGAGCGGACTTTCGATACACGGACTATGAGAGCGGGCGGCGAGGCGCGCTCCATCGCTTCGGTGAACTGATCTTTTTCAAAAGAGACCTCTGCCAGTTCAGGCAGTTTGACGGCGAGCAGTCGCGCCGCAATCTCAAGCGTGGAGTGAGGCACAGGAAAAGCAAACATCATTCGCGGGCTTTCTGTGTAAAGCTCCATCGAATTCGCCGCCTTGCGCAGCAAAAGTTTGAGTTTCAGCAACCACAGCCCGCGCCACTTACGGAGCTTGACGTTCTGATCGTTCAAGCAGGAGATGAAGTAGATATCTTCTTCCCTTTGATCGAGTATATTCATTCTCACGGGACGGGCGCGCACTCGCGCAGCCAACCGGTCGCTTATGTGACCGAACGCCCGCCACTCCCATATCTCTCCTTCTTCAGGAAGCTTGTTCATGAGAAGTCTGGAGTCTGGAGTCTGGAGTCTGGAGTCAGAAAGAAAGCGGAGGCGCTCGCGCCGACTTCCTCGTTCATTCTGTCTTCTGACTCCTGACTTCTGACTTCTGGCGAATCAATCCGCGCCTTCAGCCAGCGCCGCCTGTTCGTGTTCTGCTGCGGCCTGAAACAGACGGTCTTCGATCAGGCGAAGAATTTTTTCGGGCGATTCGCCTTCGAGCGCGAGCCGCTTGGCCTCGACTATGAGCGCGGCGAATTCCTGCGCGCGATGGCCGAATCGCGGATCGGGGCGAATGATGTCTTCGATAACTTTCAGTTCGCGCTCGCTGCGCGGAGTGTCGCGCCCAAGCCCAAGGGCCACGGCAAGCTGTTTCGGAATAGTCTTGTTATTGATTATCAAGCCGAGCGGTCTGAGTTCTTCGATGGCCTGCTCCTTGAGCTTGTCCAGGCGAAGCAGGGAATTTTTGAAAGCGAGTTGCCCGCGGAGAGTAAGTTCGATGATAGGCTTTTTCAGATCGTCTTCCTCGTCTTTGGCGCACTGCTCGCGCAGGAATTCGAATATCTCCTGTCGGGCCTGATCAGGCTCATCCAGGCTGTCGATCTGATATTCGATCCTTTTGAAAGGCCGCTGAAAATAATCGGCGCCTGCGCTGACGAATTCGATTTTCAGTCGCGGGCCGTCGGTTTCGATGATGTAAGCGCCGCGCTCCGCTTCGACCTCATCGACGTTGCAGGCTTCGAGCGAGCCGGGATTGAATGCCCACTCTTCTATGTCGAATTTTTTATGCGTATGGCCGAGCGCAAGGTAATCAACCGCGCCGCGCAGCAGCGAGAGCTTCGAAAGCGACAGCGCATTTTGCACAGGGCGATTGACCTGACCTTCGATATCGGAATGCAGTAGCATTATGTTCGTCGCCCCCTCGCGGCGATTCTGGCGAACGGCTTCTGACATCAGAGGCAAAGCCTGACCGATGGTTGTGCCGAACCATATAGAGCCGAATATGCGCGCATCCCCGATATCGATGTAAGAGCCGCGCGCCTCAACGTCATTCCACTGAGTAAGCGAGGGCGTGCCGTCCGTCCATTCGGGTTCGAGCAGTTTTATGTATCCCCACTGAGAAAAACTCCTCAGCCAGCTAAAGCGCGAAGTGAACTCGTGCGAATCGTGATTGCCCTCGATGACGAGGACGGGTATGCGCGCTGCTTCGAGTTTGCGGAGCATAATCATCGCGTGATTGGCGGCCTGCGGGTCTACGTTGCGGCGGTCGAAGAGATCGCCCGCGATCAGAACGAAATCAACTCGACGCCCGATGGCATAACGCTCGATGACCTCCTGCCACGCGCGAAAGAAATCGTTCGTCCGATCAGGCAGATTGTATCGCCTGATGCCAAGATGGATGTCGGCTATGTGCAGAAATCTGGACATGGCTAGTCTGGAGTCTGGAGTCTGGAGTCTGCAGTCAGACGACTCTCGACTCCAGACTCCAGACTCTCGACTTCCCGGAGATTATACTCGCCGCCCACAAAATTTGGTAACGGCTGGGGACGCGCACACAATCTGTGGTAAACTCTCCGGCTAGAAACCCCTACTTGCAAATCCGGAGAGTGTTCAATGTCGGAAGAGAGAGTAGTGTCAGGCGATGCGCAGGACACCGATGAGCAGCAGTTCGAGTTGAGCCTGCGTCCCAAGTGGCTGCGCGAGTACATCGGCCAGCAGAAAGTAAAAGACAATCTGTCAATTTTCATCGAAGCCGCGCGCCGTCGCGGTCAATCGTTGGATCACGTTTTGTTGTACGGCCCGCCGGGGATTGGCAAGACCACGCTTGCGATGATCGTGGCGAACGAGATGGGGAGCGAAATAAAAACCACCGCAGGGCCGGTGGTGGAAAAAGCGGGCGACCTTGCGGCTCTGCTCACGAATCTTTCCGAAGGCGATGTATTGTTCATCGATGAGATTCATCGCCTCAGCCCCGCGATTGAAGAGGTGCTTTATCCGGCGATGGAGGATTATCAATTAGATATCATCATCGGGCAGGGGCCGTCGGCGAGATCGATCAAGATCAGCCTGCCGCGTTTCACGCTCGTTGGAGCGACGACACGCGCGGGATTGATAACGGCTCCGCTGCGCGGGAGGTTCGGGATTCCGCTGCACTTGGATTTTTACGGGCCTGATGATTTGAAAGTGATCGCCTTGAGGTCGGCTTCGATTCTCGGAGTTCATCTCGAAGAGAGCGGAGCGGATGAGATAGCGCGTCGGTCGCGCGGGACGCCGAGGATAGCGAACAGGTTGTTGAGGCGCGTTCGTGATTTCGCCGAAGTGAGGTTCGATGGGCGGATAACGGATGAGGTCTCGCGCGATGCTTTGGATAAAATGGAAGTCGATAAATATGGGCTTGATGAAGTAGATCGCAAGTTGTTGAGCATCATCATAGACAAATTCGATGGCGGCCCTGTCGGGTTAGGAACGCTTTCGGCGGCGATAAGCGAAGAGCGCGACGCGATAGAAGAGATATATGAGCCGTATTTGATCCAGATAGGATTCTTGAATCGCACGCCGCGCGGGAGGATGGCGACTCGTCGGGCATTCGAGCATTTAGGATATGACTATCCTCCGACCACGCGCTCAATAGATCAGGGCAGTTTGTTTGGAGAGTAAAAGGAGCGAATTATGGGAGCGACAGAGTTGAAATTGCGTTTGCCGGGGTCACTTTATCAACGAGTGAAGCGAACAGCGCGCCTTGCCAGATGCGATGCTGAAGATGTCATCGTCTCAGCGATTGAGGCCGCATTGCCTCCGATGTCGGATGATTTCACGCCTGAACTGGCGACGGATTTAGCGCGAATGACGTTGCTCGACGATGAGGCTTTGCAGGCCATAGCGAATGGCTTTCTTTCGCCGAAACGCCAGCGACGGTTCACTGTGTTGTTGAGGAAAGATGGCGAGGGCAGTTTGAGCGCGCGGGAGCGAGATGAGATGGAATCTCTCAAGCGCGAATACCTGCGCGTGTCGCAGAACAAGGCGAAGGCGCAGTTTATTCTCGATCAGCGAAAGAAAGCGCAGAGTGTAAGAGGAGATGGCGAGGGTTATTTCTGGCTTGCATCCGGCGGGAGCATCAGTAAACTTTAGGCGGCTTCGCGCAAATGGAGAGCCGCCGTTTGAACAAAGCAGTGAGAAACCGAAAAAGGGGAGTGCGATATGAAACGAATTCGTGGCCCCTGGCTGTGCGCCCTATGCCTCGCGGTGTTATCTACTTCCAGTCTGGTATTCACACAGAACATTACCTGGCAGCAGAGCAATGGCCCATACAGTGCCGGCGTTTGGGTAATCGCTGTCGCATCGAACGGCCATATTTTTGCCGGAACTGATGGCGGCGGGATTTTCCGCTCTACAGACGATGGCGAAAGCTGGACAGTTATCGGTTTGAGGCGGCTGCACACTTTGTCTATCGCTTCCAGTGGTGGAGGCCATATTTTCGCAGGAACCCTCTTCGACGGGGTCTTCCGCTCTACAGACAATGGCGATACCTGGACTCAGATGAATACGGGTCTGACCAATACCGGGTCGCCGGACGATCCGAGATATACGGTTTCATCGCTTGCCATCAATTCCAATGGACACCTGTTCGTAGGAACCGGGGAATACATTCAGAGATTCAAGGGAGACGGCATCTTCCGCTCGACAGATAACGGAGAAAGCTGGACTCAGGTAAGCCCGAACCTTGCCAGTATTACGGTGCCTGCTCTTAATGTCAGCCCGACTGGCGACATCTTTGCCGGGACTATAGGGAAAGGGATTTTCCGCTCAACCGATGGAGGCGAGACCTGGATTCAAACGGGCCTCGATGGAATCGATGTCGCCAGTCTGAACACAGCGCCGAACGGCAACATGTTCGCGGGAATCGATCGCGGGGGTGTTTACCGCTCGACAGACGGCGTAATCTGGAACGATACCGGATTGAGCAACCGCGGCGCAGGCGTTCAGTGCGTCGCCACAAACTCCCGCGGACACGTCTTTGCCGCCACCAGAGGCAACGGAGTTTTCCGCTCACTGAATAACGGAGCAAACTGGATTCAGATTAACTCAGGACTGGGATTGGCCGAGAGCCACCCCAAGGTGATCTCCTTCAACTCTAAAGACCAAGTCTTCGTGGGCCATTCCACGGGGATTCATCGCTCGACCGACAACGGAGAGAGATGGCAGCCTGCCAACACGGGATTGGTTGGTCTCAGAGTTCGCGCGATCATCCTGAACTCCGCTGGGACTGTCTTTGTCGGTGATGGAGGGATATTTCGTTCTACCGATCTCGGCGACAGTTGGACACATCTCGGCGTCGAAACTCCGTGCGTGCAGGCTTTAGTTGCCGCTCCGAATGGAGTCTTCCTTGCCGGGTCTGGGCTCGGTTGTATAGGAAAGAAGGGAGGAGTTTTCCGTTCCTCCGATGATGGCAGGACATGGGAAGAACTCACAGGCAGTTTAGCGAACCCGATAATCGCCTCAATCGCCGTCAATTCTCAGGGACATCTTTTTGCAGGGACGGGCGATGCCGAAACGCGGAAGGGAGGCGAAGGAATATTCCGTTCTACTAATAATGGCGAAAGCTGGACGAAAATAAACAATGGACTGACCATCTCTGAAGTGTGGGCGCTTGCCGTAACATCGACCGGCGCTATACTGGCTGGCACTAATCAGGGACTCTTTCGATCTGCGGACAATGGCGAAAGCTGGGCAAAGGTGAACACGGGCCTTCCTGATGAGATGTTTCCGGCGATAGCCATCAACGAGTCAAACCGTCATATCTTCGTTGCGGCGCTTGGGCGCGGGGTTATTCGCTCGACTGACAATGGAGAAAACTGGACGCGCGTCAATCAGGGGCTATCAAACATAGGGGGAGTCCTTTCGGTCGCGATAAATTCAAACGGCGATGTAATCGCCGCGGGATTTAATGGAGTGTATTACTCATCGAACGAAGGTGATACATGGACTGAAGTCAACACGGGCTTGAAAAACCCTTCTGTCAGCACAATCGTCGCAAGCGCGGAGGGCTATCTGTTTACAGGCGGCTATGCCAGCAGCGTTTTCCGAAGTATTGAGTCAACCACTCTGCCCCCCGACGCGATCATCATCACTGGCGCGGAGTGCAGCGGCAAGAAGTTGTTTATCTTTGGCAGGAATTTTGATGCTGGCGCCGTGATAATGATGAACGGGGAATCTCAGAAGACCAAAAACGATGATGAGAACGCGACAAGACACCTGATCGCCAAAAAGTCCTGCAAGAAGATGCCACGCGCGCAGCCGGTTGTGCTGCAGGTACGCAACTCGGATGGCAGGCTATCGCGAGCGTTCAGCTTCGCGCGAAGGTAGACTGCCTCATTAGTTGGATCGAGTCGACTTTTGTCCTGCAAGGCCCGAGTTTCTTGGGCAAGTATTTACTATACTTCGTTGCTCGAAATGAAAAACACGAAGAGAACTTTACTTGCGCTGACAACAGCAGCTATGTTTGCCGCTGGAGGATGCGGAATGTTCAGGCAGATGCCGCAAAGCAAATTCCTGTCTGCGTTCTCTCTGGAGAAATCAGCCAGGAGTACCGGCTATGAAGCCATAAATTATTCAGGGCCAGCAGGTGGTATCGGGGGCATCAGCGGCATGGTCGGACAGCGCGGTGCAGAGACCCATCATTCATCCGCAAGCGGCTTTATGATTAACGAAGCGGGCGACGCCGGATTCGATGAGCGGGAGTCTATGGAAGCTCTCAAGACGCAGATCAAAAAAGAAATCGAAGCGAGCGGCGGCTCTGTCACTGGAAGCGGCTATCGGGAATCGAATGAGTTCTACTTCGATTACAGGAGCGGAAACTTTGAGGGGCGCATAACCGTTTCAGGCTCGCGGCGTGGGAGCTACTATTCTTTGAAAGTCAGTGCGGATGAGAGCAGCGGGAAATAGAAGGTGAAAAGCGAATCGCTGCCCGTAGTGGAGTAGATGCAAGCGAATATGCTAGATTTGCCGCGTGGCCAGACATGACAAAACATTGCTTCAGGTTCTGCGCGGGGCTTCAGATTCAAATGTCTCTTTCGATGAATTGCGCGGCCTGTTGCGTCATCTGGGCTTTGATGAGCGCATACGAGGCAGCCATCACATTTTCACAAAAGAGGATGTTGAGGAAATCCTCAATCTTCAGCCAAGAGGCGCAAAAGCTAAAGCCTATCAGGTGAAACAAGTTCGCGGCGTGATTCTTCGTTATAAGCTGACAGGAGAAAGCGATGAGTAGTGACTACAAATATGAAATAGTAATTTACTGGAGCGCGGAAGATGAGGCTTTCATTGCCGAAGTCCCTGAACTCGCGGGCTGCGCGGCAGACGGGGCAACTTATGCGGAAGCCCTCGCTAACGTAGATGTGATAATTCGAGAGTGGATCGAAACGGCAAAGGAACTGGGGCGGCCTATACCGGAGCCTAAAGGACGTTTGATATATACCTGAATCAGACATTGTGCAGCGGCGCAAGCCAGAGAAAAAAGTATGAGCGAGCAAGCAATTCCTATTTGCGGGGAGCATAAAATTCCGAAGGAATGGCGACCGACGACTTTCGAGTATAAAGAAGAAGGCGTTTCAGTTCGCATCCCGAATGTCTATGCATGGGTTTGTCCAGCGGATGGCGAAGCGTCCTTCACTCCTGAAACAGTCGATGAACTCATCATCACCGTGCGCGAATTGCTCGAACCTGCGCGACGAGCGCGAGAACGAAGTTCAGTAGTGACAGAATACATCGTGTCTGTCGGATGAGTATAAAAAGATCGGGCTGCCGACAGACGCGCAAGTAAATGTCAGACAGCAACCAGAGCCTCAGATCAACTTCGGAGAATGCGCATGAAAAAAAGTTATTCCTTCATCGGGTACGTCGCCATCGCGGGCGGCGCTATGGGATTACTTCTCGCCCCCGTCATGGTCATCATCAAGTACATGACCGGCTGGGCTGTCGTCCCGGAACCCGCTTGGGTCAAAGCCGCTCAGGATGCACTCGGCGGCCTGCTACAGTTCGCATCTCCTCCGGGATTGTGGATGGCCTATGGCAGCGCATACACCCTTGCGTTGTTGCTTATGCTTGCTGGCCTCGTCGGATTGTCTGGCCAGATGAGAGATGCTCAGGGCCGACTTCAAACGAAAGGCTACTGGATCATACTCGCGGGACTCTGCATGGTGATTCCGGGCGATGCCATACACACGTGGACCTGGCATCAGAACGGATTGACCACACCGACGCCCGGAACCAATCCTCTGGCCAACACAGCTTACGCAGTACACATGATGGGGATGAACTTCATCATGATCGGCTCGATGTGGGTGGGCGTGTCCGCGCTGAGGCGGAAGTTTTTAGCGCGATGGCTTGCGTGGTCGTTCGTTCTGATCTTCCCGTCGGCTGTCTTGGCATCCATTACCATACTTCCGACGACGCCGAGCGGCGCGCTGTGGCTGTTCTGCGTGATGATGATGGCCTGCGGATACTTCCTCGCCACGGGCAAATACAATCGACTGGTTGCTGCCTGACAGTGGCGTGAAGAGGAGTATTTTATGACGATTCAGCGACTCGGTTTTTCCATCGCCTTGATCCTCGCGGTTCTCCTCATATCCGCGATTGTGACGACCACTGCCACATCGCCTTATGATAAAACCGCTAAACTTCAATCCGATGAGAGTGAAAAGCGAAAAGCTCTATGGAAGGCGCTGATGGAAGCCTGCCCGCCGGAATTTCGAGAGATCGATGCGTATGCCGAAAATACCGATTTGACTCAGGTGTGCTTCCGAAGCAGAAACAGGACTCTATTCCTAGACATTCGCAGGCAGAAGGTTGAAGAACTACAACATGCCAAAGCATTGCGGCATATAAATCGAATCACTTTTCGCGAGAATGGCAACGGCGGGGTTTTCATTCTCTGGCGCTCAGGCCAACAGGAATTGAGCATCGGGGTCGATTGATGCGATGAGCAGTGACTGCAAATAGCTGTCACTGAGGCGCGATTCCAATGCGGCGGAGCAAATCCTGAAAGCGCGCGTCCTCGCGCAAAGGGTCGAATACCGGATCGATGTTGAGCCACACCACATAATAAGATCGCTCGTCGTAAACTCGCTCCAGATACTCGAATGCCTTGTCTTTCGCTCCCAGAGCCGCATACACGGTAGCTATCGGATAAGGCGACACGTATTTCTCACGCCCGATCTCTTTGAGTCGCGCTATCACGCGCTCGGCTTCTCCTCTTCTTCCCGACAACGCATATTCGCGCCCGACCCAGGCCATCATCGTCTCATCCTCGAAAAGCTCGACTGCTTTCTCAAACTCCGCGATGGCTTCCCCGTACATCCGCTTCTGCTCATAGCTCATCGCCAGATGAAATCGCGCTTCGGCGAATCGAGGATCAAGCTCAAGCGTTTTGCGAAGCCGGTCTATCGCCCGATCATATTGCCGCGCCCCATAAAGCAGCCTCCCCATCGATGTGTTGATGATGAGCGAAATAGGATCGAGTTCCATCGCCAATCGCATCTCGCGCAACGCTTCATCGTGTCTGAGTCGCGCGCCTAAAAACACCGCGTACCAGTGATGCGCCGTCGCGTAATTCGGATTCAACTCTACAGCTCGCCGGTACTGCTTTTCGGCCTCCGTCCAGTTCCATTCGTATTCATAAGCCGCGGCAAGCGAGGTGTGCGCTTCCGCAAGCGAGTCGTCTATTTCGAGAGCCTTTTGCGCCGCAGCTTTCACTTTCGGAAAAATTTCTTTCGGCGGCTGCGAACTGTATTCGGTCAGCATCGCGTAACAGTCGGCCTGCCCCGCGTAGGCCAGCGCGTAAAGCGGGTCGCGATCCGTCGCCTGACGAAAATACTCTATGCCTTTTTCGATGTTTTCCTTCGTGCGCTTGTTCCAGTAATAACGGCCCTTGAGGTAAAGCTGATAAGCTTCAGTATCATCCGTGTAGCGTCTGCTCGCGCGCTTTTCGTCTTCGCTTGCCAATCTCAGGCGCAGCTTTTCGCTGACCTGTCGCGCTATCTCTTCCTGAACCGATATCAGGTCGGACACAGGGCGATTGTACTGTTCACCCCACAATCGGCTTCCGTCGCTCGAATCTACAAGCTCGATCTTTATTTGAAGCTCATCGCCGCGCTGAACTATGCGACCTGTCAGCACCGCCCGCACGTTGAGATCGCGTCCTACAGTGCGGGCATTTTCGTCCCGGCCTTTGTATTGAAAAACGGAGTTTCGCGACATGACCTTCAGGCTGCGCCACTCGGACAGTTTAGCGATCAGCGTTTCGGTGATGCCGTCTGATAGATACTCGATATTCGAGTCCGCGCTTTCATTGACGAACGGGAGAACCGCGATTGAGTTTATAGGCTCGCGGCTGTCTCCGCGCATGAAATAAATCAACGCCACTATGCCAATGACGATTGCGGCAAGCGACGAGGCGAAGGCTTTTTTGTGCCGACGGATTTCGGTGATGATATATTCGGCGCTCGATGTCGAGCGAGTATCACTGAAAGAACCGCTCTCGTCGGCGGTATATTTCATCGTCGCATAAGGATCGGCGTCGCTTATGGTCTTTTGGGCTTTGATGTCAGGTGAGAAGGATTCTTCTATTCCCGCTTCCACGTCCGCGCGCTGCTTCAAGCGGCGCAGGTCTTTGAGCATTTCATCTACGGTTTGATAACGTTCTTCTCTCTTTTTAGCCAGCGCGCGGTTTACCAGATTTTCGAGCCTCGGAGATACATCCGCCGCGCACTCTGAGAGAGGCTGCGGTCGACGCTCAAGTATCGAGACTATTATGTCGCTGAGCGTCTCCCCGTCGAAGGGTCGTCGGCCCGCGATCATTTCATAGAGCAGCACGCCGAGCGAAAAAATATCTGTGCGCGCATCAACCTGAAGCCCGCGAGCCTGTTCGGGAGACATATAACTTGGGCTTCCAAGCACTATGTCCGCTTCGGTTTTGATCTCGCTTGCAGAATTCGTCGGGCCTGTGTGCTGAGAGATGAATCGCTCAGTCAGTTTCACCACTCCGAAGTCGAGGACTTTGACGTAGCCGTCGGGTCGGAGCATCACGTTTTCAGGTTTGATGTCGCGATGAATTATTCCGGCTCCGTGAGCGGCTGCCAGAGCCGAAGCTACCTGCATCCCGACATCTATCGCCATGCGAATATTTATGCTTCCTCGCGCGAGAATCTGGCGGATGGTTTCGCCTTCGATGAACTCGGCGGCGATGAATCTGAGTCCGTTTTCCAGGCCGACTTCATGAATAGTGATGATGTTGGGATGATTGAGAGACGAAGCGGCGCGAGCTTCCTGTTCGAAGCGACGCAGGCGATCTTCGTCGCCTGTGAAGTCAGGCGGCAGAATCTTGAGCGCGACTCTTCGACCCAGATGAGTGTCTTCGGCGAGATAGACTTCTCCCATCCCGCCCGCGCCCAGCGGGGAGATGATTCGATAGTGCGAGATGATCGCGTCAACGGGCAATACTTGCTTCATTATCCGGCCGCCTTCTTACGAAAAGCGGGCTTCGCCGTCCTTACTGATTAAAGTCGAAATGACTCAGGATCAAGGGGGCTTATACTCGCGCGAGAAAACATAAAAACAGTCAGACAGATTATAACACTCTCACGCCGCCTGCACGCCAGACAGCGCATCCCGACAAAAAAATGACGAAGAAGCCGCGCGCGACTGTCCTTCGACCGCGATTTTTATCACATAGTCCTTTCTTTTCACAGTCTGTGTGAAAAGGTAATAATCACTCCGCTGACCTGCTCGCGGCGTCGGCGAATTATTTCGCGGATTACTCTATGGTGAGCTATAGATGCTGACTTGCGCCGCGCCTTCTGTCCGGCTATGTGGTGATTGTCCCCACACTCCTGCGACAGACTGGAGAGTTCATCTACACATCTCTGTTTGTGTGATACCTCTTACCAATGGTCATCGGTTTGCATCTTCCAACAAAGCCTCGACGCAGGCTGGAAAGAAGTTTTATCGGATCGGGGCAGTTCTCAGGGAGCCGCATGAGGCGTCCCCTCGCGAAACAAAGGCCCAAAGACAAATTGTCAACCAAACCGGCTTTCCGCTACGGGCCGGACGGGTAGTTTTCCGCAAATTTTCAGGAGAGAGATGTTGACTAAGAGAATACTGCTGGTCGATGATGCAGACACCATACTTATGATCGAGCAAATGATCCTGAATCAGGAAGGATACAGCTTGATCACAGCCAGGAATGGAAAGCAGGCTGTCGAGAAAGCAGTCGCTCAGAAACCTGACCTCATACTCATGGACATATTGATGCCTGAAGTGGATGGCTTCGAAGCCTGCAGGCAGATTCGCCAGCACGAAGCTACCAGGGCAATTCCTATCATAATGGTGACGACCAGAAGCGAACAGAAGAACATGGAGGCGGGTTTTCACAGCGGCTGCAACGATTATGTGACCAAGCCAATCGATAGGCTGGAGCTTATTTCCAAGATCAGGAATTTTCTAGGCGAGTAGGCGAAAAATTATGCACAGCGAAGAATCTCTCACACAAAGCGCAGGCAACGATAGCGCGCCGTCCCAGGACATCACACAGGGCTTGCTGCCCGATATCGAAAGGCTGCGCTGGGTCGCCGCCTCGCTCGAACACGAGAACCTGGAACTTCAACAACAGAATTTGATTCTGCAACACAAGCTCGATCATAAAGAGGGAGAGATCGATTGTTTGCGAAACCAGTTGAAGGAAATCGAAGCCGAAAACCGCCGACTCGTCGAGCGGTATCTGGAAGCTGAGCAACAGAGCGCCAACCTCACGAACCTCTACGTCGCCAGCTATCGTCTTCACAGCACGCTCGACCGCCAGGAGGTGTTCGACGCAATCAAGGAAATCATCATCAACCTGATAGGGTCCGAGGAACTGGGCATCTTTGAATTGAACCAGGATAGCTCCGCACTGTCGCTCGTTTCGCATTTCGGGCTGGAGCCGGAATCCTTTGAGAGCATACCCCTGGGGTCGGGCCTGATAGGGTGGGTGGCCTCGACCGGAGAAGCCTACCTCGACGAAAAGGGCGCGCTCGACAAATTGACTCAAAAATCGCCTCTGACGGCCTGCTTTCCGTTGAAGCTGGGCGACGAGATCATGGGAACTATCGCAGTCTTCAGGCTCCTCCAGCAGAAGAATGGCTTTGATGAATCGGACAGGAAACTGTTCGAGTTGTTAGCGACGCAAGCTGCCGCCGCGCTCTACTGTACCGCGCGCAGAAGCGCGAGATGAGGAGAAGAAATGCAGGCCAGATTTTCCGAATCAACCTGTGTGCTTGAGACCGGCAAGGTGTCGGTCGGGATGCTTCCTCAATCCGGCAATCGCTCGACCTTTTATCTGCTTCCGGGCCACATATTCGTTTCAACCGGGCCATGCACGATCACCACCATACTCGGCTCCTGCGTCTCTGTGTGCCTGTGGGACGCGCTTCTGGAAATGGGAGGCGCTAACCACTTCCAGCTTCCCTGCTGTCCTGATGGTGTAAGGCATTCACCCAAGTTCGGCGCCAGCGCCGTTCCTCGCCTGCTCGACGAGCTTCTGGCTCTGGGGTGCAGGAAGAGTAATCTCCAGGCCATGTTTTTCGGAGGGGCCTGCGTGATGGAGCCGCTGCGCAACGCAGGCGATCACCTCGGAATGCGCAATGCCAGGATCGCTTTCGATCTGCTCCGGGCTGAGGGCATCGCCATAGTTGGACAGGATGTGGGCGGCCATCATGGTCGCAAGGTCATATTCAATACACACGATGGCTCGTGCCTGGTAAAGCCGCTGTAGAAAATCGCGAAGGTGGATGGCAAAAAGTATGGACTATAAGGATGTTCTCCAAACTTTCCTGGCTGAGACGGCGGAGCACTTAGGCGAGATGGAAGAGGTATTGATATCTCTGGAAGACCACCCCGGCGATGAGGAGGCTATCAAAACGATCTTTCGAATCGCTCACACCATCAAGGGAAACTCGTCCTGCATGGGGATGGATTCGGTCGCTCACTTTGCGCATGCCTTCGAGGATGCTCTCGCGCATTTGCAGGATAGATCGCTTCTGGCTACAGGAAGATCGGTCGCTCTTTTATTACCTGCCGTTGACGGTCTCAGGCAGATCGTTGCCAGGGCCGCAGCCGGAGACGACCGCGCATTGCCGGAAGAAGAAGCTCTGCTTGCCCGCATAATGGAGATCGAAGATGATTCAACCGAGCCGACCGCGCCCGCAGCTTTTCAGAAACTCGATAGCGCCCTCGCTCGCGCCGATCATCGTGGAAGCCTCCGTGTCGACACCGGCAAGCTGGATCGGATGTTGAACCTGGCCAGCGAGATGATCATAGCGCGGGGGCGGCTCAGACAAGTTCTCGGCGCCTGCGGACTGGAGAACCGGGAAGAGGTTGCACAACCAGTGGAGGCCATCGACCGCCTCTTCCTGGAGTTCCAGGATTCGATACTCAAGATAAGGATGGTGCCGCTCAGTCCCATCTTTCGCCAGTACACGCGCACTGTGCGAGATCTGGCCGAAGCGACTGGCAAACTCGCCCGGCTGGTCGTAGAAGGCGGCGAGGCGGAAGTAGACACGTCTGTGGCTGAGCATCTGAGAGACCCGCTCACGCATATAATCAGAAACGCCATCGACCATGGGATCGAAACGCCTGCGGCGCGCATACAAAAAGGAAAAGCCCCTTGCGGGCGCATCAGCGTGCGGGCGAATCAGCAGGGCGACCAGATAATAATCCGGATTTCTGACGATGGCGCAGGTCTCAACCGCGACCGCATCATCGAGCAGGCTCGATTGCGCGGAATCATCGCCGACCCGTCAGTCCTTACAGATCAAGCCATACATCGCCTCATCCTTCAGCCCGGTTTTTCAACCGCCGAGCGTGTGACCGAGATTTCCGGTCGGGGCGTTGGAATGGATGTCGTGTGCCGGAATATCGAAGCCATCCGCGGTTCCGTTGAGATCAGCACTCATTCCGGAGAAGGCACGACTATCACCATAAGGCTTCCCCTGACGCTGGCCATCATCGATGGGTTCGTCGTCGGCGTCGGAGATGAAACTTATGTGATCCCGGTCGATTCGGTCACCGGCTGCCTCGAACTTGTTCGTTCGGCAGAACCCGGCGGGCTGATCAATTTGAGAGGAGAGGCTGTGCCTTATGTCCGATTGCGAAAACTTTTCCGTATAAGCGGAGACCCGCCGGAGCGCGAGAGCCTCATAATCGTCAGGCACGAAGCAGGGCAGGCGGGATTTGCCGTCGATGATCTCTACGGCGAGGGCCAGGTGGTAATCAAGCCTCTGGGCAAGCTGTTCAAACAACTCGTAGGCGTTTCCGGCTCGACCGTGCTCGACAACGGACGGGTCGCGCTGGTCCTCGATATTCCGGCCCTCGTTCAAGAGTCTGCCCTGCATTACAGATCGATCTGAGAAAACAAGAGTCTGCCCCTGATGAGAGCGGCAAAAAGAAGGAATCGAGAGGAGATAAAAGCCATGAAGAGAATTCTCACCCCGTTGATCGTAGCTTGTATGTTAGCCTTGAGCCTGCCCCACATCTCCGTAGCTCAAGCCACAGGGGGCGCTGTTGCCGGAGTCGTTCGCAATCAGGCAGGCGAAGCAGTCTCGGGCGCCAGGATCACTGCCAGGAATCTCAACACCAATCAGACGCGAATGGCCGAAACGGATTCGGAAGGCGCTTACCGACTGCCCTCGCTGGCGGTCGGCTCTTATGAAATCACAGTCGAGGCCGATGACTATGCGAAGGCATTCAGGCAAGTTACTCTGCTCCTCGACCAGCAGGTCAAGGTGAGTTTTGATCTGGTTGTGGAAGGCGCTGCCGAAGGAATCGATGTCGTAAGCTCGAACGCGCCGCTCGTGGAATCGAGCAACTCGGTTCTCGGGGTGGTGATCGAGAACAAGCAGATTTCCAATCTTCCCATCAACGGGCGCAATTTTCTCCAACTCGGCACGCTGGTGGCAAACGTCAGTTCGACCGCCTCGCTCAAGGGCGGAGCAGAAGGCGGTATACTCAACGGGCCGTTCGCCGTCGCCGGACAGCGCGACCGCTCGCTCACTTTCCTCGTCGATGGAGTAGACAATAACAATTCGCTGTCGAACAGCCTTTCCGCTCAGGTCTCGATTGATGCCGTGCAGGAATTCAAAATGGTCACTAACCTCGGTTCTGCCGAACACGGCTACCACTCCGGCGGAATGATCAACATTCTTACAAAGCCGGGCACCAACGATCTTCACTTCACCCTCTTTGAGTTCTTCCGCAACAAGGCGCTCAACTGGACGAATCATTTCGAGAAGCTCGCGGGCAAGGACGCTTCCAGGTTCAATAACAATCAGTTCGGGGGTACGTTGAGCGGCCCGCTCGTCAAGGACAGGGTATTTTACCTGGCGAGCTACGAAGGTCAGCGACTGCGGTCCGGCAATCCGCACTTCTCCAACGTACCCACCGAACAGGAGCGACAGGGGATATTCAAAAATCCTGTGACAGGGCAGGTGGTGCAAGTGCCGGTCGATCCGGTTGCGGCGCTCATCATAGACAAATATATCCCTCATCCGAATACCGAGAGCGAGTTCGGAAACTATCTGGCGACGCCGACCATCAGGGCGCGCAACGATTTCGCGATGCTCAAAGCGGAGTACCTGATCGGAGGCAACGACGAGATTACCCTTCGTTACTTCGTTTCCGACAACGATCTCTTCGATCCGATCATCACCAACGTCTTTCTTTCAAACGTGCTGCCTCCGACCGTGCCGGGGTTCGGACTCAACGGCAACGCGCGGACTCACAACCTCGCCGTCACCTACGCGCGCCATTTCAGCACGAGGATGATCAATGAGTTCAGGTTCGGTTACAACAGGCATTTCAACTTCCTCAGCCCGGAAGACGCCATCAGCCCTTCCGACCTGGGGTTTCAGCACGTGACCACGCCTACGGGGTTGTTCGACATCAACATATCGGGCATCTCCAGGATAGGCAACAACGTCCTTTATCCGATTCATTTCAAGATGGGCAATTTCCATCTGGCTGATTCTTTCGCAATCGTGCGAGGCCGTCACTCCGCAAAATTCGGCGGCGACCTGCGACTGCTTCGCATGTACGAATCGATTTCCACTGCGGGGTCAGGCACGCTTTCCTTCTCAGGCATCTCCACGCGCATAAGCCCGCTTGCTGATCTGGTCAAGGGAGTCGCGGCTGCAGGCTCGATCAATCTGCGCAATGTAGACACGCCTATGAGGCAGACACAGTTGGCTCTGTTTCTGCACGACGATTACCAGGTGACCAGTCGCCTGGTGCTCAATTACGGACTGAGGTACGAACTCGGCGGGGTGCTTGAGAGCCCCACTCATCGCTTGACGAATTTCTCAATCGAGCGAGGCTTCTTCACGCCCGGTCTCGATACCCAATCGGGGCTTTACAAAGGAGACCATAACAACTTCGCGCCGCGCCTGGGTTTCGCTTTCCTGATAACCGGAGACGGGCGAACGGTCTTGCGCGGCGGTTATGGTATCTACTACGACAACATTCTTTTCACCACCGCAGTCAACTTGAACCTCAATCAGGTCGGGGATCCGTGGACTGCCCTGAGCATTGCGCTGCCAGGTCAGAAAATATCCGAACTGTTCAACCCGGCCACGCTGGTGAAAACCTTCACTTCGGTTTCGCCGAAAACTTATGACGAGAATATGAGGACGCCTTATGCGCAGCACTTCAACCTCATACTTCAGCGCGACCTCGGAAAGAATATGCTGCTGTCGGTGGGATACGTGGGCACCAAGTCCACGAAGCTCACTCGTGTGCGCGACATCAATCAGGCGATCTTCATTCCGGGAACTGACGCTGCCGGAAGGCCGCTCTCGACGGCGGCAAATATCACTGCCCGCCGGCCCACACAGTTGTTCAAGCTCACGGAGTTTCCCGTGACCGCGATACTCCAGGAAGAAAGCTCGGCATCCTCGATCTATCACTCGTTTCAGGCCACATTCACCAAGCGACTGAGCAACGGGCTCTCGATACTGTCTGCTTACACCTGGTCCAAGTCGATAGACAACGCTACAGATTCACTCGGTTTTACGGGAGACACAGGCGGGCCGCAAAACAGCCACGACATCGACCAGGAGAGAGGACTCTCGGTCTTCGATATTCGTCAACGAGTCACTATCGGCTACAGCTACGAGATTCCTCTGAAAGGCAACCGGTGGGTTGAAGGCTGGCAGGTCAACGGGACAGCCTCTTTCCAATCCGGCCAGCCCTTCAGCCTCGTGCTCGGATTTGACAGATCGCTGACGGCCAGCCTCAATGCCCGGCCAAACCATGTGCCTGGAGCCATCATAAAAAAGGATGGCCAGTTGTTCTTCGATCCTAACCTTCCTCTAGACCCTGTCCGGAAAATACCCGTCGCGCTCATCCCCGATGTCGGACAGTTCGGCACTCTTGGTCGCAACACCTTCACCGGAGACGGGTACCACAATCTGGACATCTCCGTCCTCAAGCAGACGCCCCTCGGCGAGCGACTCAAGATGCAGACGAGATTCGAAGTCTTCAACTTGCTCAACACGACGAATCTGGCTTTGCCGCAAAGAAAACTCACTGATCCTTTCTTCGGGCTTTCCAGAAAAACCCAGGACGCGGCAGGCGGAGTGCCTGGCATAGGAGGAGGCGGGCCTCGTCTCATTCAACTGGTAGTCAGGTTCATTTTCTGAAAGAGGAGAGACCCATGTCAATCTTTTCTAAAAACGCACAGTCCAGGCGGCTGCGGCTTGTCTTATTGCTGATAGTCGCGTTGGCTTCGCTCAACACATCGCCGCTCGCCGGATTCGACGACGCGCGCTACGCCGAAAAGCACTGGCTCTCGATAGACGACGGCGACCGCAATATAGAAAAGTATGCGGTCAAGCGCGTGGAGCCTGACTATCCTACTCTGGCGCAAAAGCACAGGATCGAGGGGATTGTGATCGTCGAGTTGAAGGTATCAGGCGACGGGAAGGTTATGGGCGCTCAATTCATTCGCGGCCACAGCGTGTTTCGCCTGGTCGCTCTTGATGCCGCCAAACAATGGCAGTTCAAGAAGACCGGCGGCATAGAAGGGATTGTGCGCTTCACCTTCAAACTCAAGGAATGATTTCGACCCTTTAAGGGGCATCTATGTTCAAGAACCTGAGATTCAAGCACAAGATACTTCTCCTGCAATCGCTGGCGGCGACGGGATTCCTACTCGTACTTCTCGTCGCCCTCGTAGTGGGCAAGAAGAATGAAAGGCTCCTTACGCTGGTCGAAACCGATTACTATCCCTCGCTCGAATTGAACAAGGACCTGGAAGATATGCTCACGGGGATTCACCGGCAATTGGAGTATGGCGGCGCTGCTGGTGATACCCGCATTCTGTCTGAAACCGACGCGCTGGCCGACAGGTTTCTGCGACGATTGGATGGAAACAGGTCAGAAGACCTTGAGCAGATCAGGCTCGAAATGCAGAAGTATTACAGTCAGGCCCGCCAGTCTACGTTGAGGCTCATCAACGGCGAGACCGGGGAAGAACTGAGTCGGGCCATGGATCAGATGAATGCGATTCATGCCACGATCAGCGCAAAGCTCACCTCGAATTCCAACCGGAGCAAGGATGAAGTGGCGTCCGCATTCAGCGCGACCCGAAGGTCTCAACAGACTACGACCCTCCTGATGACGGCGATCATAATCCTGTGCCTGTCAGTGCTCATCATCGCCTCCGCTTACATCACCCGCGCAGTCACCGGGCCATTGAAGGAGGCGGTAGAAGCCGCCAACCTGCTGGCCCAGGGAAACCTGTCAGCAAAGATTGAAGCGACCTCGACGGATGAGAGCGGACAGTTGCTTGCAGCTATGAGGGACATGTCACAAAAATTCTCTCAGGTCATAGCTGAGGTCATAGCTGAGGCCGACGCTCTCTCAGCGGCTTCGGCCCAGGTGTCGGCCACGTCTCAGGGTCTATCGAAAGACACCTGCGAGCAGGCCGCCAGCGTCGAGGAGACGACGGCCAGTTTGGAGCAGATGGTCGCCTCGATCAACCAGACTGCCGAAAACAGCCGGAACATGGAGCAGATGGCTTTCAGAGGAGCCGAGGCTGCCGAAGAGAGCGCGAAGGTGGTCACGGAAACCGTCGATGTCATGAAGGCCATAGCCGAGAAGGTCTCGATCATAGAGGAGATTGCCTATCAGACAAACCTGCTGGCGCTGAATGCGGCAATCGAGGCCGCGCGCGCCGGAGAGCAGGGAAAGGGATTTGCCGTGGTGGCTGCGGAGGTGAGAAGGCTTGCCGAGCGCAGCCGCGAAGCCGCAAAGGACATAATCAAACAATCAGCCTCAAGCGTTCAGATTGCCGAGCGGTCGGGGAGGCTTCTGACGGAATTGGTCCCGTCCATAAGAAAGACGACCGATCTGGTCCGCGAAGTCGCCACCGCTTCCAATGAGCAGGCCCTCGGAGTGGCCCAGATAAACAAAGTCATGGGGTTGATAGACCATGTGACCCAGCGCAACGCCTCGGCATCCGAAGAACTGTCGAGTACGGCTGAAGAGATGGAGATGCAGGCGCGCAAACTCCAGCAGTTGATGGACTTCTTCTGCACAGACGCGGTCAGGGTTGAGCGCAGTCACAATGTTTCGACAGAACGGGATTTGCGCAAAATAACCGCGAGCGTCTTGCAGCAATCTCACCATTTCAATTCGCCTGCGCGATCTCGTCTTTCGGGTAATGGCAGACGTTCGGTCAGCGATGCGGACGAGCGCGATTTTCAGAGGTTCTGATAGAGGAGCGGGACATGGAGGAGATCAATGAACCTGTCGATCAGACCGTATATCTCGGCTTTTATATGGCAGGCGAGGAATACGCGATTCCTATACCTCGGGTGAAAGAGGTCGTAGAGTGCGGCCACATAACCAGACTTCCCACTATGCCTCCCTGTATGCGAGGGCTGATGAACCTCAGAGGCATCGTCGTGCCGGTCGTAGACCTAGCGGTGAAGTTCAGTCTCGCCGAGACTGCCCTGACCCGCTGGGCGTGCATAGTGTTGGTCGAGGTAGACCTGGAGGGAGAGCCTACTATGATGGGAATCATCGTCGACGCCGTCAGTCAGGTGATCGAGATAGCAGACCGGGAGATAGAGCCGCCCCCGGCCTTCGGAACGCGAATACGCGTGGATTACCTGCTGGGGATGGGCAAGCTCGACAACAGGTTTGTGTTGATACTCGACGTTGATCGAGTGCTGTCCATTGATGAACTGCTGACTGTCTGCTCGCTTCAAACTGAGGAAGCCAGTCTCTCTACTCCTGCGATGCCTGCTTACTGACCGGCAAAGGAATACTGTAAAACATGAGCGACTTCGCATTGAATTCATTCTTTTATCCCCGTCCGAGCGCTGTGCCTGCCATCACAGACCAGGAATTCCGCCTGTTCCAGGCGTTGATTCATCGCGAGACCGGAATATACCTGTCCGATGCGAAGAAGACTTTGCTGGTGGCGCGGCTTGCGCGGCGACTCAGGGAGTTGCGACTCGAATCTTTCGGAGCTTATTACCGGCGCGTGGTCGCCCCAAATGATGAGGAAGAGCGAATCCGCCTCATCGATAGTATCTGCACGAACGAGACTCGTTTTTTTCGCGAGCCTCAACAGTTCGACTTCATCAAACGGCATATCATCCCCGAATGGGTGTCTCAGTCGGAAGTCGGGCGCAGGCCGCGCCGCGTCAGGGTATGGAGCGCCGCCTGCTCGACGGGGGAAGAGCCTTATTCGATAGCCATGACATTGTTGCATCATCTTCAGCCATCAGCGGGATGGGAGATCGAGGTGCTGGCGACAGACATCTCGACTCGCGCGCTCGATGAGGCGCGAGCGGCTACCTGGGGCATTGAAAAAGCCGACGAGATTCCGCCGGAGTATCTGAAGACATTCATGCTCCGCGGCAGGCGCAGCCAGGAGGGAAAGATGATGGCCTCGCGCGATCTGCGCGACGTGATTCGCTGGCTACGTGTAAATCTCAACGACGAGACATACAGCGTGCCGGGACGGTTCGATATGATCTTATGCCGAAACGTGCTCATATATTTCGATGAAGCTTCCAGGTCGAGAGTGATCGCCCGGTTGCTCGGTCACCTCTCCTCTTCGGGGTACTTTTTCGTGGGGCAGGCAGAAAACCTCAGCCCCGCGAAAGCGAGTATCCGGAGCATTTTCCCTAACGTGTATCGCATAGCCGGCAAAGAGAATCAAAGACCCCTCTAGCCGACGACGAGCAATCGAGGTTGCCGACGCTTTCGGGTCGTGGCTGAAAGACGAATACTTTCCTCTGCCCCTGCGAGTTTTTGATGGCCTGTTTTGTTGGATGCAGGCCAGTAGCTATATCCTTATGGAGGATAAAATGAAAAGAAAGATGTTTCTACGCATGATCTTTCTGGCGGGAGCATTTATGCTGCTCACTCTGCCGGGCATACTCTCTCCAGCCGCAAAAGCTCAGGATTCCAAGGCGACAGACTTCTGCCTTGACGAATATCATTCCTGCCTGACGAGCGGGCGTGATCCCCAGGAATGCCTCTTCGAGTATCTAGCCTGCATTGGAGGACGCAAGTAGTCGATGATACGACTAATGACGCCCGGATGGCGTCCTTCGAATTCCCAAAGCCTCATCCGGGCGTCACTGCTATCGATTCAGACTGATTTATCCCTTTTCAATCTTCGGCGAGAATCAAAGCCACAAGCATCGGGATCATGATTTCGTGATGGCCCGTTATGGAAAATCCGCGACCGCTTCCCTCAACTGGCCGCCGCACTACGTTCGTCACGGGGCGATAGTGCTGGATGAAATCGAAGCCGGTTGATAAGATGGCTGCGAGGTGTGAAGGCAGTGAGAAACGCATCGAGAAAACTATCGCGAGAAATCATCGGCGGAGAGCCTTACGAATATTATCCGATTGGTCAGCACATAGTTTCCGCGCCGGGAATCTGCGGAGGGCGGCCCACATTCAAATACACTCGCATCGATGTTCGACACGCATTGAATCTGCTTGCATCCGGTCGCTCCATCAAACAGGTAGCGCGCGGATATGAAATTCCGGTCGAAGCCGTTCAGGAGGCTCTTGAACTTGCTGCGCGCCTGTTTGATCGCGACGGAGAAAAGCTGGCCAAACATGCATGATAGTCCTTGACGAACATTTGAAAGGACTGGAACTGAAAGAAGCTATCTCGCGCTGGTATCGTGGAACAGTGATTTTCATAAACGATCTGCGTCCGGGAACTGTCATCAAAGATGAAGCTGTTCCCTCATTGCTGCAAAGAGTCAAACAGCCAACATTCATCACCATCAATCATATAGACTTCTGGCGTCGAGTCCCGGCGAACCCGGCTTATTGTATCGTGTGCTTGAAGCTCACTGTCGAATCCGTCAATGAACTCCCCCATTGGCTTCGCCTTCTGTTCAGATTGGCTGAATTCAAAACCAGAAACGCGCGCATGGGCAAAGTCATTCTGGCCGATCATCGTCGAATAAAGTACTACGGTGTTCGCGAGAATCAAATAAACATCGTCAACTGGCCCATCTCAGATTAGCGTTTACGTCATTTTTATTCGCTGAGAATCAAAGCCGCAAGCATCGGGATCATGATTTCGTGATGGCCGGTGATGGAAAATCCCCGCCCGCTTCCCGCAACAGGCCGACGAACGACGTTCGTCACGGGGCGATAGTGCTGGATGAAATCGAAATTCGCCGTCGCGAAATCCGCAAGCGCGTGGCCGAGATTTCTCACTACCGTCACCGTCTTCAAAAAAACTTCCGGCAGCAACACCGCAGAGCCGAGATTGAGATAAACTCCGCCCCTGTCGAGTTCGCTCACGATAGAACAAAGCAGTCGGAAATCCTGAAGCGAGGTCTGTCCCGTAGCCGCGCCATCCGCACATCGATGAATGTGAATGATGTCGGTTCCTATCGCGACGTGAACCGTCACAGGCACCTGCGCTTCATAAGCTGAATGGAGAATCGATTTTTCTTTGTGCGCCGTCTGCATTTCAAAAAGACGCCGCCCGATTGATTCGCCCATTCCTAGTTGCTCGCTTGCGCCCGCATTGATGGCTTCGTTGATTATGCGGCCCGTCTCTTCAGCCATTCCGAAGCTGCCTGATCCTAAAGTTGCGTCAACATCTTCAGAGGTCGCGCCGACCATCGCGATTTCGAAATCGTGAATCATCGCCGAGCCGTTCATCGCAAACGCAGTCACAAATCCTCTTTTCATAAGATCGATCAGCACGGGACTCAAGCCGGTTTTAATAACGTGTCCGCCCAATCCAATGATGATCGCTCGATTCAACCTGCGCGCTTCGCGAATCAACGCGGCGAGCGCGCGCAGGTCGCGGGCGGCAAGTATATCGGGCAGCGAGTCGAGAAACTCTTTGAGCGATGAATCCTTTGCCGCGGGGCGCGCGAAATCATCCGCCGTCACTTTGCTTTCTCGCGAGGCCAGCGGATAGGTTGCAAGGCCCGAAATATCGAGAGGAGAGAAACGGTAACGCGACATTTCATTTTCCGTTTTTGGGATAAAGTTCTTCTTCGATCAGTTCGCACAGTATATGGCCTATGGTTATGTGCGTCTCCTGAATGCGCTGCGTCGAAGCGGCCTCGACCGTCAACGCGACATCGACCAGGGGTGCGATCTTTCCGCCGTCACGGCCCGTGAGCGCGACGGTTTTTATTCCCATCTCACGCGCGGCCCGAACTGCCGCAAGCGCGTTTGGCGAGTTGCCGCTCGTCGAAATCGCTATGGCCACATCGCCCGCCCGCCCCAGAGCGCGCAACTGCCTTTCAAAGAGTTCTTCGAATGACGAATCGTTTCCGACGGAAGTCAGAATCGAGCTATCAGTCGTGAGCGCGATGGCCGCGATAGGCGGGCGGTCATAGTTGAGGCGATTGACCAGTTCTGCTGCGATATGTTGAGCATCAGCCGCCGAGCCTCCGTTGCCGAAGAGGAGAACTTTTCCGCCCTTGCGAATAGAATCGAGAATCAACTCTGCCGCGCGGGCTACTTCGTCCGAGTGAGAGTCGAAAAACTTTTTCTTTGTTTCCAGACTGTCTTTTGCGATCTGTTGAATGCGTTCTTTCATCGTCGCGGGTTAGTATATCTGCGCATTGCAGACACAGGCAACGCTTTGCTTATCGCCGGGCGCGGCGATAAACTCGAACGCTGCGAAATTTCAGCAACCCTGTAGCGCAAGCTGCCAGCTTGCGCTACCTCGGAAGAGGAGAATAGACATGAAAGATATTCCTTCAAACATTCAGCCGCTCGCGCGAAAGGCATGGATTCCGATAGTGGAAGAGGGCGACGGAGAACCGGCTGCGTCAAAGTTTTCAGGCACGCCTTTTCTTGCAGAGGGACAGACGTGGCCTGCTTGCCCGAACTGCGGCAAGCCGATGCAGCTTTTTCTTCAACTCAACCTTGATAAACTGCCCGATCCTGCGCGTGGAGAATTTGGGAAAGGCATTCTTCAAATGTTTTATTGCACCAGTGCCAACCCGTTGTGCGAAGATCAATGCGAGGCTTACTTCCCGTTTGCTAAAAGCGCGCTTTTGAGAATCATTCAACTCACGGGCAACGCGGGCAGGATCGAGATTCCTGAAATAGAAGGTCGCTTCCCTCCTAAGCTCATCACGGGGTGGAAGGAAGTCGACGATTATCCGAATTATGAGGAGATCGAAGAGCAGGGCGTTGAGTTGACCGAAGAAGAAAGCGACGAGTGGAGCGAGCAGGAGTTTCCGCGAGCGGGCGACAAGCTTGGCGGCTGGCCGCATTGGGTTCAGGGTGTCGAGTATCCTGACTGCCCGACTTGCGGCGAGAGGATGAGGCTCGTTTTTCAAATCGATTCGGAAGACAATCTTCCTTATATGTTCGGTGATGTGGGCTGCGGCCACATCACTCAATGCAGAACTCACAAAGATCAACTCGCCTTCGGCTGGGCCTGTAGTTGAAGGTTATCGCGGGTTGTGTACAGGTGTGCAGTGAGCAGCCAAAATCTCACAGAACAGCGGGCAATTCAATCGCTTTATCTTCCAGCACGGCAGCCGCGTAAGCGAGAGCCTGTCTGATGTCTTCATCTTCAAGCTCCGGATATTCGCGCTTCAATTCCTGCCGGTCGGGGTAAATCGATACGGCCTCGACCACTCGTTTGACCGTTAGCCGCAGATCGCGAATGCAGGGCTGGCCGTTCATGCGCGCTGGATTGACGGTTATTCGATCAAAGGTTTGCATAATCGAATTCGATTATATCAGCATTCGCTCTATTTGCGATGTCCGTTGACGAGCGGGCGGAGAGCCTGACCCGTGTAAGACCGACGGCATCGCGCCACTTCTTCAGGCGTGCCTTCAGCTACGACCCTTCCTCCGTCTTCGCCACCTTCAGGGCCGAGATCGATTATCCAGTCCGCGCTCTTTATCACGTCGAGATTATGCTCGACTACGATCACTGTGTTTCCAAGCGATACGAGTTGATGCAGCACGTCAAGAAGCTTGCGCACGTCCTCGAAGTGCAGGCCCGTCGTAGGCTCGTCGAGAATGTAGAGGGTGCGCCCCGTCGCGCGCTTCGATAATTCTTTCGCCAGTTTGATCCGCTGCGCCTCGCCCCCTGAAAGCGTAGTCGCCGATTGCCCGAGTTTGATATAACCCAGCCCGACATCGATCAAGGTCTGAACCTTCGTTTTGATCTGCGGGATGTTTTCCAACAACTCAAGAGATTCTTCAACGGTCGTGTCCAGAAGCTCGGCGATGGATTTCGATTTGTAACGGACGGCAAGAGTTTCGCGATTATAGCGAGCGCCGCGGCATACATCGCACAGCACATACACGTCGGGCAGGAAATTCATCTCGATGCGCTTCATCCCGTCGCCCTGACACGCTTCACAGCGACCTCCCTTGACGTTGAATGAAAAACGCCCGGGCTTGTAGCCGCGCTCGCGCGATTCAGGCAGCATCGCGTAAAGCTCGCGGATCGGAGTGAACACGCCCGTGTACGTTGCAGGATTAGAGCGCGGCGTGCGACCGATGGGCGATTGATCTATCTCGATGACTTTATCGACGTGTTCCAGCCCTTCTACGGCGCGATGCTCGCCCGGCTCGTCGAGGCTGCGATATAGCTTGCGCGCAAGGCTGCGATAGAGAATGTCTTCGACGAGAGTCGATTTGCCCGACCCCGACACGCCCGTGACGACGATGAACATGCCGAGCGGGAAAATGGCATCGATATTTTTCAGGTTGTTGGCTCTCGCGCCGCGCACCGTGACCGCCTTGCCGTTGGGCGCGCGTCGCGTCGCGGGGATTTCTATCTTTAGCTCACCCGCGATGTAACGGCCCGTGAGCGATTCCTTTGAAGCGGCTATCTGACCGGGCGTGCCTTGAGCGACGAGGTATCCGCCATGCGCGCCCGCGCCGGGGCCGAGATCGATGACATGATCGGCGCGTCGAATAGTCTCTTCGTCATGCTCTACGACAAGCACAGTATTTCCCAGATCGCGCAGGTGTTCGAGCGTTTCGAGCAACTGGAGATTGTCTCGCGGATGAAGGCCGATGGAAGGTTCATCCAGCACATAAAGCACGCCGCGAAGTTGCGAGCCTATTTGCGTGGCGAGCCTGATGCGCTGGCCCTCGCCGCCTGAAAGCGTCGACGATGCGCGATCAAGCGTGATGTAACCCAAGCCTACAGTTTCGAGAAACCCCAGCCGGTCGCGAATCTCGCGCAGTATGAGTCCGGCTATTTTTTCCTCGCGGCGGTCGAGTTCGATCCGCTCGAATGCGCCCACAGCCTCAGAGATCGGCAGGGCAGTGTATTCGGCAATAGTGCTGCCCGCGACTCGAACTGCAAGCGATGCCGCCTGAAGCCTGCGTCCTGCGCACTCAGGGCAGGTGACCTGCGAGATCAAAGCTTCGAATGCAGAAATCGCGCTTTCATTCTTCGACGAAAGGGCGCGGTCTTTCAGGTAAGCGATGGCTCCCTTCCATTCAGCTTTGTACTCGTAGGCTCCATACCTGAGCATGAGCCGTTCTTTCGACCCGTGAAAAAATGCGTCCTGCGCTTTTTGAGTAAGAGATGCGAAGGGGCTGTCGGTCGTGATGCCTGATTGCTCGGCGAGAGATTTCATCACATCGCGCAGATAGTTGTTGAGCGCGCTGTCTGCGGGGAAAGTGTCCTGCTGATCTATGGGAAGCGATGGATCGGGAACTATGCGCGCAGGGTCGATTTCATCTCGCGTGCCGAGGCCGTGACACGAAGGACACGCGCCGTAGAGGCTGTTGAATGAAAAAGAGCGCGGCTCAAGTTGAGGAACCGAGATGCCGCAGTCGGGGCAGGCCATCTTTTCCGAATAGAGTCGCTCCTCGCCATCGATGATCGATACAAGCACAAGCCCGTCGGTGAGCTTGGCAGCCAGATGGACGGATTCATCGAGTCGTTTCTGAACGCCCTGCTTGATGAGCAGTCGGTCGACGACGACTTCGATAGTGTGATTGCGCCGTTTGTCGAGACGTATTTCTTCATCGAGTTGACGAATCTCGCCGTCGATTCGCGCCCGCGTGAAGCCTGAGCGCGAGAGCTTTTCGATCTCTTTTTTGAATTCGCCTTTGCGCCCGCGCACAAGGGGAGCGAGTATCATCACGCGCTCGCCTTCCGTGAGCGTCGATAGTTGCTGAACGATCTGGTCTATCGATTGCCGCGAGATGGGCCGGGAGCATTTGTGACAATGCGGCACGCCTATCGAAGAGAAAAGCAATCTGAGGTAGTCATAAATTTCAGTCACCGTTCCGACCGTAGAGCGCGGGCTGCGAGTCGTGGTCTTCTGTTCGATGGAGATTGCGGGCGAGAGTCCTTCGATAGCATCGACGTCGGGCTTTTCCAGTTGATCGAGGAACTGACGGGCGTAGGCCGAAAGCGATTCAACATAGCGGCGCTGACCTTCGGCGTAGATGGTATCGAATGCGAGAGATGATTTGCCTGAGCCTGACAGTCCCGTAACGACGACCAGAGAGTTACGTGGAATTTCCAGAGAGACATCCTTGAGGTTATGCTGCCTCGCCCCGCGAATGGTGATTTTGTTTATAGCCATCTAAAGATGAGTCCTGATAGATGAGAATCCGAGTCATTAGCAAAGACCTCATTCTACAGGACTCACAAGGATGGCATCAACTTTCGATGTGATGTATTTGGCTGCAGCGAGGACGCTTTTGCAATGGCCTAACCCGGCCCGCGCGGATCAGTAATAGCGAGCGAACGGCATCTGGTTCATGCGGAGTTCGATGCCGATTGATCCTGATCACCGCTGCACACACAGCAAGCCGGCTGGGAACCCACAGCGAACTGAAAGCTGCTCTCTTCGACCATCAATCGGACATCCTCCCGGCCTTGCCTGTAAGTGCGCACTATCAGTGTGGCCATCTCACCTTCGTAAGCGCCGGGACGCGCCTCCACCTCGAAGAGTATCGCTGCGGGATAATCATTGGCAGGAGGAGAGTCCATAAACCTGAGTTGCCAGCCGGGGGGAAGATCACAGGCAAAATCAAAGGCCAGTTCCTCGACCTCCTCAAGACCAACCCCCACAATGTCGCTGTAGCGCAGACGCTGGCCAGGGCCTATCGAAACTCTGGTTGGCAAAGATATGGGCGCAGTGGTGATGATGTCGCTCACATCTCCGTCGCCGCCTCTTGTGCGTCCGACGACAACCACGTAATCCCCTCCGAAGTTCTCTACATCAGCAGCGATATTATCAGGGACATCACAACATATCTTTTTATAGCCATTGCAAAAACCCAGCGGCAAATTCTTGCGCGGGTCGATGGTCACATTATTCTTTCTGCATACTACATCAATGACCTTTCTGGCCTCGAACTTCGAACGCTTGGCGCGCGCCTTGATATCGATCTCGACCACTTCCGTAGTGGTCTCGGTATTCTCAAACTCGACGCAAACCTGGGTCACGAAGAACACTCGTCCGGTCACAGGGTCTCGTCGCTTGGTGGTCTCAACGGACTTCGAACTGATATTGATCGCCATAGTTTCTCCTTATGATGTAATGAAGTAAATAACACCGCCTCGCCCGCCGCCGCGCGAGGAGGCGGGCGAGGCATAGAAAGATCGCGTCATAAGAGCAGACATCCGCCTGTCAACCTGCGGCCTGCCTCCCCCAGTCTTTCACGGACAGGTGGCGAACGCTGACGTGTCTTGTATGGGTTGATTGGGATTACTAGACCTGATCAGCTTTATGACGTTCTTCCTGTTGGGATTGGCCGGGTCGCAGCCGAGGAGTTCTTTCTTTCCTCTCTTCGCCAGTAGCTCGTCCGTGCCCTTGAACTTCGTGTTGAGCAGCGTTCCATTGATCTCTATCTTGTCTCCCCTCACGAATCCGGCGCCGCTAACTGTCACATGTTTGCCCTGCACAGAAATACCATCTATTTTTGTGCAATCCACATTCGTGAGGACATCATCCTCATCGTTTGTGGTATTGGTGTCTCCATCCGCCTGCACTCTGACGAGGTTGACGATGCTATCTCCGCAGATTTCGGTTACCGTAACCATGACAGTTATCATCACAGAATCGCCTGGATTGAGTCTTGGCACGACAGTGACCACCTTGTTGGCAACCTCGGGGTAAGAGACCGAGCCTTCCTGTGATGAGGTCACCGTGACTTCATCCGCCAGGCAAGCGTCCAATATATCAATGACGGAAGCTCCGACTGCCGCAGCCGTGCCGCGATTGGTGACTGTGATCGTATAGGTGATACTGTCTCTGCAATTGGCGGTCGCAGGCCCGCTCTTTGTCACTTCCAGGTCGGGTCTGGCAGTGCCGGCCACCTGGACATGATTGGAAACCTCCGATGTATCGTTCGTCCTCACGTCGGTCGCAATCGCTGTGATGCTAAGCCCGGCGGAGATCGGCACCGGAACCCGGGCTGTGAAGTTGGCGCTGCCGCTGCTGTCGGTGTTGACTATAATTCCTCCTATCGGGATTGCGGGACCGGTGTTTCGACCAATCTCGACCTGGCCTCCGTAAAAGAAGACCGCGAAACTGCGGCTGGGAGGGAGTTGAGCTGAGAGCTTGCCCGCTATCCGCGTGTCGCTTGTCGAGGCGACTGACGTGATCAATTGAGGAGACCCTATCCCTCTGTTAGCCCCGCCATTGTTATTTATCGGCGACGAGGTGTTCCTGTATATCCGATTGAAGAGATAGAGATTGCTTACGGTGATTGGACCAGCCTGGATGCCCGTCTGGTTATAGGCTATCGTATTGCCCGCGGCAAGAACATCGCCGCCTATCTTGTTGTTTGAGGAATTGCCCGCAAGCCCCACGCCTGCGCCCCGGTTGCCCAGGTCATCGTCGAGGGGATTGGTCCCCCAGAAATTGCCATGAACGGTGTTGTTGCTGGAATTGATGAGCGACATCCCATCGCCATTGCCGCCGACGATGTTGGCAGCTCCGGGGTCTTTTCCTCCGATCGTCACATTGGTCGAGTTGAAGACGCTTACGCCCTCGCCCTGATTGCCAGTCTCGTCGCCGCTGCCGGGTCTGCCATCGGGGTCAGTAGTCGCGCCCGTCGGGTCAGTGCCGATCTTGTTGCCCTGCACTAGGGTCGTTCCGGTATTTACGTTATTGATGCTGACGCCGTTGCCTTTGTTTTTCCCTATGGTATTGCCTGCGCCTCTGCTCGTCCCGCCGGTTTCGGTATTGGGCGCTCCCTCGATGCGCACGCCGTCGCCTTTATTGCCCTCCCCGGAAGCGGGCGGGGGAGTCCTGTCGTCCTTAACGCCGATGAAGTTGCCTTGAATCTTGGCGCCCTCGGCTGCCTGACTCCCGACACGGATACCGTTTGCTCCGCTTCCGATTATTTTATTTCCTAGTTGCGGCGTTGACCCTCCGATAAAATTGAAGGCCCCTTCCTCCGTTATGAGAAGCCCATCCTGGCTGGTGTCTACGATCACGTTACCCTGCACGAGGTTCCCCGTCGCTCGCCCGCCGATTAGAACGCCAACATCGTTCCTAAGGATGGCATTGCCCAAGTTGATAACAAAGAACCCCCCGATTGTATTATTGGAAGCATTCCCATCTATGATCGCGCCCGCTTTATTTTCGGTTATCGTATTGAGTTGAACTTCGTTCTCCTTAGATTCGCCAGTGATACGGACGCCAGCAAAGTCAGCATTCGTGATCGTATTCTGCGAAACTGAGTTGTCGTCAGAGTTTACGATCTCAACTCCTATTCTGCCGCCGCTGATGGAGTTAAACCCGATGAAATTCTCTCCTCCTCCCTCCAGCCTGATCCCGGTACTGAAGCCTGAGAAAGTTAGTCCTCCAACATTGCTACTACCACCCGTTATAAACAGCGCGGCCTGACTGGTGCCGACATTCTCCAGCGTGACCTGCTTCTGATTCTCAGGCCCGTTAATGACCACATCCTTACGACTAATCGTCGGCAGAGGCACTGAAACCTCGATACGCATGTCCTTTTGGAACTTGATGAAAATCAGGCTGGAATCGGGCGGCTCGTTATTAGCCTTGACTATCGCGTCTCTCAACGAGCCTGGGATAGGCGCATCGTTGTTGCCATTGTCTTTCTCCGTCGTCACCATGATCGTTACTATCGCCGCAGGAGTCAGCATCAGGGCGGGGGCGCTGTGGCTGCCTGTTATCGCTACAAAGCCATTAACCGCTCGGCCATTCATCCGCACGGGTAACGCGGCCATCGGCTGATCCTCCGCCTCAAGCGACGTGGTGGTGTGGAGTGGAAGCTTACTGCCGGGACCTCCGCTGATTATGCGCATCTTCCGGCTGGCCCGGTCTATCACCATCAGATCATCAGTCGCAAGGCCCGATATATTCGCTGTTATCAGTGACCGAGGCGAAGGTGAGTTGTCGGCTTGCGTTGATTCAGTCACAACCGCCTCGGTCACCACCTGCCACTCGCCGCGTCCCGATTCGTCTCCGCGTCCCAACTCCCCGCGCCTCAGATATCGCACTCGCCCGTCTTCCGCGAGCAGCGCTATATCGGTCTGGTACCCTTCGCGGATGAACTCTCCGGTCGCAACCGCCGCGATCTCGAATGAGAAATCCTGCCGACTGATGAAGACATCAGACACTTTGGACTGCGTCTCTTTGTCCATCGATAGCTTGCGGTCTCGCCCATACGCGATCATCAACTCGTTGCCCGCTGTTATGGCAAGGTCGTATTCGTAGCTCGAATCCAACTGCCCAATCGCAAGCGATGTGACACGGGTGGAGAGAGACAAGACTTCAGGCTCTCCGCGCAAAGCGCCGTTCGGTCCTTCGTAAACGAGTACTTTCGATCCATCACGTACAGTGACGGCGACTGCTAAATCCTCAAGCCCGTCTGCGCGATTGATCTCGCCTGCGGCCATCGCTGTCACCGCTCCCGGCAACTCGATTCGTTCGGCAGCCCGCAGACCTCCCTGCCCGTTTCCTCTCATCAAGTAGAGCGATGCGCCTTCCCTGGGCGCGGCCACTACATCGCGGTTCCCGTCCGCATCGAAATCGCCTGTGACCAAAAAGTCGGCGGCTTCCGCTAAGGCGAAAACGCGCGCGGGCGCAATGAAGGGCGTATCGGCGAGAACTGTCTCACCTGGTCTCATGGTCGCAGGTGATTTCGCTACTCCCCGATGCAGCGCCACTATACCGCCTGTGGGAGCAGCGTAGCCGCATACAAGATCATCTGTTCCGTCTTCGTCGAAATCATCCGAAGCAAGAGAAAGCGCGCGGGCCTGGTTTTGCTCCAACGATTGAACGACGCTTTCTTTCCCCGTGTATTCTGTCATCATCTCGCGACCGTCGTTGAGGCTGATCCATTTATTGCTTTGACCCGCAGCGCGCACTCTTATCCGATCGCTCAGTTTTGCTGTCATCTCCATCTCGTCTTCTTCGACCCAAGTCTGCGCGGCTGTGTGAAGTGTAAGAAGCTGTTGAATGAGTAACAGTGTGATAACCATTAGCGATATCGATATACTGGAATTCTTTTTCATGATTTCTCCTTAAAACAGGTACAGTAGGCTGCCAGCCTGCTGCTGCTCAAATTTTCATGCTTTCAGGGTGTCAACAGGCTGGCAGCCTGTTGTACATCCACGACTCCTCGTCATTGATTTGGATTTGGTATCGGCAGGTTCTGCGATCAGAAATTGAGCACCGCGATGTTGGATCGCAGTCCGCCCCTTATCACCTGCACAATGTTTGCCCCGCTTCGGAGATTGAACTCCGCTTGAGTGCCGTTGATCTTGAGCTTTTTGCTGTTGCCTTTGATCGAAAGCGGAGGGGCGACCTGAACGAAGTTCACAACGAGTTGCACATCTCTTGTAAGACCTGATCCTTTGATCGTCAGCCTCGATCCGTTGAATGTGACATTCTTCAATCTCGGCCCGCCCTCGTCGGCCTGTTCAGCGCCATAGCCTATCGCATTGAGAACTCTGAGATCGTTGTCGCTGATCGTTTGTCGCTCGCCGGGCGCAATGTCAGGGTCCATAATTCCTATCGTTACTCCCGTGAGGCTGTTGTTTTTCCAGTGGCTGGCCTGAAATCCATCTCCGCCCGTCGCGTTAGGTCGCCCGGTCGAAAGCCTCAACTCACCGCCGCCCGCAAAGAAGACCTGCTCACCGCCGGATGAGAGTATTCGCTGCGCCGTATCGAAAGCGGCTGGCGACACAGCAGCCGCGGCAGCGCCGGGACGAAACCGGAACACGTCCCAGATCGAGAGCGATACATCCCTGTCAGCATTCAACTCCTTCGCTCCTGCCAGTGATGTGAACCCCAGGATGTGTCCCACCTCGTGCGTGGCTACTGCCTCGAAATCTATCTGACCCGCAGAGATGCCGTCGCTCGGATCGAAATCGAAGTTGAAACTGGAATTGAAGCCTATCGAAGGAGGAGGGCCGAGCTGCGCCCGCTCACCATCGGGATCAGCAACAGAGTTAATCAGCCCCAGAGCGCGCAGCGCCGCCGAGGGCGCAAAGAGTCGTGATGTGTTTCCTATATCGGTCGGGACGCTCGTTTGAGGCAGCGAGTTATAAAGCGCCAGTTCATCATTGCTGCCTGCCGAGGCGATCAACGCGGCGCGGGCATCCCGGTATCCATCCGCGCTGCCGAGTAGCTGAGAATCGGCGCTGCCCAGCACTTCCTGCGAAAAAGGGACGCCAAAGCGAGTCGGGCCGAAGTCGACATCGATTACTACAGTTATATCGGCCCGCACGAGCGCGCTCCACTGGGCGGCGGCTCTCAGGAAAGCGTTTTTCGCCTGCGGGAAGTTGTCGAGTTGGGGAGTGCCGCGAAGTATGATGTTCATCATTCCAGCCGCCTGCAGGAACTCACCTTCTGTAGTGATCCGGTTGAGCGGCAATGCAGGGTCGCGCTCCATGAGTGTGATCGCTTCTTCTTGGCTGGCCGGACGGCAGGAGGCTTCGCCGTTGTTTTCATAATAAACAAAGCAGCCTGTTTCCAGATCGCGCGACCACTCGGAGAAGCGTTGGTCTAATTGTTGTGATGCGCCGTCAGCCGAAGCGATATAGAAACCCGAAAGCGGCATCGTTGAGATCAGCAGCATCGCAATGAAAAGTCTGAGCGATAGGTGTCGTTTCATATTTCCTCCATGATCAGCTTCGTTCTTTAGTGATTGAGTAATCCCGGAAAACATTTCACTGTCCGAGGCAGGCAGTCGCGCACAGACGACGAAGCCCCGGACGGATCATCCATCCGGGGCCGTTTGGTTTTTCAGAGATTGAGATGGCTTATCGAACCAGATTGAAAAAGCTTTCCAGCAGTTATGCCCCTCGCTCCCCCGATTTTATGGACAGGTGGCGAACGCCGATGTGTCTTGTATCGGTTGGAAGGCGCCCGGCCTGATCAGCCTTATGACATTCGTCCTTCCGGGGTTGGCTTGATCGCAACCGAGAAGCGTCTTCTTTCCTTTCTTCGCCAGGAGTTCGTTATCGCCCCTGAACTTCGTGTTGAGCAGCATCCCGTTGATCTCTATCTTGTCTCCCATCTGGAATCTGAGGCCGCTCACAACAACATTCTTCCCCGATGTGGTCATGCTGGTGATTTTTGGACACTGCTCTACTTTCGTGCTGGCGTCGTCCGAGTCGTTCGAGGAATTCGTATCTCCTTCTGCGTCCACGGTGACTGAGTTGGTGATAGTCTCTGCGCATTTTTCAGTCAAAGTGGCCTTGACCGTTATCGTCACAGAATCGCCCGGAGCAAGCCTTTGCGCGAAGGTTATCACCTTATTGCCCACCTGAGCGAAGGAGGTCGCCTGCTGTTGCGATGTAGTCACCTCCACTTCATCCCCCACGCAATCAGGCAATGTATCGATGATAGTGGGTGAGAAGGCCGCTGCTGTGCCTACATTGGTGACGGTGATCGTGTAGGTGATGGTCTCTCTGCACCCGGCGCTCTCGGGTCCGCTCTTTTCCACTTTCAGGTCGGGCTTGTCCGCGCCTGTCACCTGAGCGCCGCTCCCGAACCCTGAAGTGTCGTTCGTGGCCAGGTCCGTTGCTATCGCCGTGATGAATAGTCCGCTGGGAACGTGCAGCGGAACCCGCGCGTCGGCGCTGGCCAATCCCGCGCTGTTGGTCGTGAGGGTGATGCTGCCGAACGGAATTTTACCCTCCAGCGGATTGAGCTTCGAGCTCAAAGAGTATTGGATCCCGAATTGGCTGTTGGGCCGACCGGAGAAGCTCCCGCGGATTATGGTTTCATTGTTTGAAGCCGTGGCTGAGGTCAACTGTGGAGGGCGTATCCCTCGGTTGGCGTTGCTGGCAAGCAGGATCGATTGATCAGTGTTGTCGAATATAGAGTTGAAGAGGAAAGCATTGCCCGAGGTGCCGGGAAAGGCAATGATACCGAATCGATTATTGGCGATCCAATTGCCTGCCGTGAGAGTCTGGCCTCCTATCTTGTTGTTCGACGAATTGTCTGCCAGCCCTATGCCCGCGCCCAGATTGCCGAGGTTGTCGCCGAGGGGATTCGTGCCAATCCAGTTGCCCTGAACGGTGGTGTTGCTTGCGTTGATGATCGACATCCCATCGCCATTGCCGCCGATGATATTGCCCGCGCCGGGGGTTGTGCCGCCGATGGTGTTGTTGTCCGCGCCCTCGATGCGGACGCCCTCGCTGGTGTTACCGAGTTTCTTGGTGCCTGATGAATCGGAGCCGATCTTGTTGCCCTGCACTCTATTCCCCATAGAGCCGGGATCTATGCTGATGCCGGCTCCGATGTTGCCGGATACAAGGTTGCCTTCTTTGGGCGCTTCGCCTCCTACAGTGTTGTCGTTTGAATCCTCGATGCCTATCCCTCCGGCACGGTTAGGATTCTTCTTGGTTCCGAGATGGTTAGTTCCTATCTTATTGTTGAGCACCTCGTTTAGTTGCGACCGCTCGGTCATTCTTATTCCTTTACCGCCATTGCCTGATATGACATTTTCGTCTTCCTCCTTTTCTCCTCCGATGGTGTTTTTATTGGCGCTACCGGACATTCTGACGCCGTCTCTCCCGTTGCCCATCACGCCATCGGGGTCTTCACTTTCATCTCCTGGGACGCCTATAAGGTTTCCCAAAACTCGATTAAATGAGCCACCCTGGATTAAAACGCCGTCGGTGACGCTGCCCGAAATGACGTTGCCACGCACCTGGGTGCCAACGGAGCGGACAATTTCTACGCCTTTGCCATTGCCGAGCGGAACTGTGCCTGTGGAATCGGTGCCGATGTAATTGTTGTCGATTACAGCACCAAGGGTGTCTCCGTCCACCCTGATCCCGCTTCCATTGAAACGGTTGATTACAAGCCCTGAGATTCTGGAACGGTTCGCACCTCGTATAGTCAATCCATCCGCGTTTTCTCCCGCATTACTTCCATCCAACACGATCAGGAGGTTGCCGGAAGCGTCAATCTGGGTCACGCCATTTATAAATACAGCTTCAGTTATAGCAGGCAGGGGGGATGCAGGGCTGATTGTGTGCGGTCCTTCTCCTGGGATTTCAAAGACAATCGTATCACTGCCCTCGTTGGCGTTGGCGTCCAGGATGGACTGCCTCAATGAGCCGGGACCCTGATCTCTGGTGTTGGTCACCTTGAAGGTCATCTCTGCCGCAGGCGCCAACTGTGCTGATGCTTCCTGCTGGCTTTCAAGTGTTGTCGGATTGCCCCGCGCGCTCACATCTCTCGGAATGAGCGATTGAACCATCAGCAATACCAGAGCCAGTGATGATACCTGAATCGTCAGTTTCTTTTTCATAAGTTTCCCCTATCACTGACTGATTGACTGATTCGAAAAAACATTTCACCTGTCGAGAGCGGGATGCGCCCGTGGGCGGTGGCCCTGATGACAGGCCGATCAATGGCGGCGAGTCATCCGTGACTCAGCAACTCAGGATCAACTTACAAGACTTCAGGGTCGCTGAAGAGCATCGTAAAAAACAGGAACTGCAAGAATTCTTTCGCCGCGGCATCGTTTGCTGAGAGCTGGCGGTATCTTATATTCGCAGTCGTGAAGTCCTTCGGAAACAGCCCTATTTCAACCCTTACGTCAACGACTCCCTCCGCGCCAAAAACCTGCGGGGGGAGCAGGTCGCGAACCGAAAAGTTTCGATCATCCCCAGGCGGAACGCTTCCGGTAACTTCTGCGAGTATCGCTCCTGTGTTGTTGTCTTTTACGCGGACGATGAATGATGCGACCGATGGAACGGGACATAGATTGGTGCGGTTATAGATCGCCAAATCGGCGTCTCCGTTGATCGTGGTCTTTTTGCCTGCTTTTGGTTGAATTCCCGGAAAGAGCGCATTAACGACAGCTTGTGAAAGTACCTGTCCGTTCGTCACCGGAAAGGGTGTGGAGATCATGAGTTTGGCAGTGCTCGTTGCCGATACGGAGTTGCGCTTCAGGTAAGCCGGGGCCAACACAATCGCCGCTATCGCCACAACCAGAATGCTCAACACTACAACAGCCCTTTTCATTTTCTTATCCTCCCTGATCATTGTTTTCGCGCGGATTCTTCCTCCTGCTTCACTTACTGATTGAGTAATTCGAAAAAACATTTCGCCCCCCGAATGGCGGCAGGCGCGCATAGACGACAAAGCCCGGATCGACAACGATCCGGGCCTCCCGGTTTCTCCGGTGATGAGAAGAGTTATCGAACCACGTTGAAAAAGCCTCGGCTCGTGGCTATGCCGGTCGCTCCCTCGACTCTTATGGGGCCGGTCGTCGCGCCTTGAGGAACGAGGGCTATGATCCGATCCGAGGAGACAACAAAGAATCTCGCCCTCACTCCATTGAACAGCACTGCGCGAGTGCCGGTGGTGGCAAAGTTTCTGCCCGTTATGCTCACCTGCGTCCCCACACGTCCGGCTGCGGGCGAAGTGAAAAAGATTTCAACCCCTCCGCCCTGCTGCGCGCTGGTGAAGAATGCTCCGCTGCGTGCCGTGCCGAACGGTGTCGTCACAGATATCGGCCCTGTGCCGGCATTAACAGGAACGATGGCCTGAATGAAATCAGACGTGATGACTCTGAATTGCGCATTCGCGCTGTTGAACCTCACCGAGACGGCACCGCCCAGGTTTCTGCCCGATATTGAAATGAGCGTGCCCGGAGGCGCGTTCAGCGGCGTAAAATTGAAAATCACCGGCAGGTTGTTTTGCGCATTCGCGGTGTTCGAAATCGGTCCCAGAAATGCGAGCGTTATAGCTAATGTTGAAATCGCTGCTGCAAATATCTTTCGTGTCATGATCAAAATACTCCTTAGTCTTAAAATCGAGTCTGTCTTGTCAAAGACCTTGTTTACGATCCAGGTCAGCCCCGCCATTCGAGGCTCCCGGTCGCCGGGAGTTTCATCCCTCATTCGTCTATTGAGTTATTCGGAAAAACATTTCACCCGTCTCAGGCGAGTGACGCAGCTTGCTCGACGCGGGGACGCGGCGACACGGAGAGAGATCAAAGGGGAAAAGAGCAGGTTATGGTGGCGAAGGGGATGTTATTTTACGACCCTGAAGGCATACTCGGCGACATCTCTTATCTCGCCCGCGGGGGTGATTCCTTTAAGAGTCAGGATATAGTCTTCGTCTCTGAGCGCACGGGCGGGCATCGTCACAATAACTGAACGCTCTTCGCCTCGCACTCTGGCCCTCAGACCGCGCTGACTCCAAACGCGGCGTCCCTCTATGGTCTGAAGCTCCGCCGCGTAGCTGGAGTAATTGCTGGTCTCGAAAAGAATCTGCAATCTGATCTCGGTTGCATCAGGGGGCACGGCGAGTTTTCTGGCTTCGCCTCCTCCTCTGATCAGACCGGGGCTGAGAATGAACGAAGCTACTATGGGAAGAGACGGCTGGGAGGCACGATCTTCTATTTTGCGCTTGCGCTCGTCCTCCAATTCCTTGAGGAGTTCCTCGCTGCGGCGGCGCTCGTCGGCCACCTGATTGTGCAACTCCCGCTCGGTTTTATCCTGCGCTGCTCTCTCAGCGCGCATCTGATCGATCTCGTTATTCAACCGCATAAGCTGAACCGCCAGCCACGCACCGCCAAGAGCAAGAAGCAGCGATGCGGCCAGAGGAATCAGAACTAAGCGATTATGGAAAAAACTGAGCCAGTTCGGCTTCGCCTTCTCCTTTGGCTTTGCTGATGATTTGTCGGAAACGAACGACTTCCACTCGCGCGCGAATTCCACTTTCTCGCGGCGATCAGCAAAGCTCAGGAAGTACTTTTCAAAATACTCCCGCTCAGATGCGGAAAGCCTTCCGCGGACGTAAGCGTCTACGAGATCATCTTCAACGACCTCCAGATGCTCGTAAAAATCGTCGTCGTTGAAGTATTCTCTTTCGACCTGCCGTTGCTCTTCTTCGCTCAACTGGCCGAGCAGGTAGCGCACGAACAATTCATCTTTTTCGTTTTGCGTCTTCAAGGCTGCCCTCCACATGTCATTGCGAAAATCTTCAATCCATTTCATGACCCGATGAGCGGTTGAGGCACTCTGTCACACACTTTTCCAGTTTCGCGCGGATACGGTGAGCGCGAATCCGCAGAGCATTAATGGGTATCCCCATTGAGTCGGCCAGTTGCTCACGTTTTCTGATTTTAGCGCCCTCTTCTTCTTCGTAGTATGAAACGATCAGATTGCTCGTCTCTGCTGGCAGCTTCGCCACGCACGACTCAAGGCATTCGAGCCTCTGCTCGGACTCGTATTTTTCAGCCATCCGCTCTTCCAACTTGTCAGGGTTCACTGAAAGGTGCGCGGAGGGGAGCGACACATCGAGCGACGAAAAAGCATTTTCGGGACTTCGCAGGAACTCTCTCAATACATTGTGCGCCACTCCATAGAAGTAATCTGCAAGCGTATCGAGCCGGATTTCTTCTCCTTCCTGGGCGCGGCGCGCTACGCGATTCATCACCTCGTCGGCCAGTTCGTCAGGGAGGCTGCAACGGCGGCCCTGGAAGAACCTCGTGAGCTTCCCTCGCATAAGCTCATACTTCACGCCAGCGCGCTCCGGCTCCTGGTCAAAGAGCGCCAGCAGTTTATCCAGGGCATCCTGGGTCAATGTCCAGTTTTTCTTTCGAGATATCATGTCTTGATCGACGCGGAGACGCAGAGACGGTTGACTCGACTACGAGTCGGGGACGCGGCGAATTATCGGATAGTCCACTGCTCCGGCTCGGACAGCATTCGCGCCAACTGGCCTAGTATTTTGTCGTAAGTATCATCCGACTCCTGCGCCTCAGCTTCTGTCATATAACCGCAGCGGCGCGCAAACTCAAGCCACACACGGGTCTCTTCGGCTTCACTCTCCGGGTCGCTCAATTTGCTGACAAAGTGCGCCGGGTATCGCCGTTTGCGTCCGGCTTCGCCGATGTTGGCGCATACAGACCTCGACGAGCGTCGCATCTGATCCACCATAGAAAACTTTTCTTCGGCTGGAAATCTTTTTGTCAATTCAAAGATTCGCATGGCTGCTTCCATCGCAGCCTGATAGACCCGAAGCTCTTTGTAACTTCTGATGTTCCCCATTGCACATCCATCTTTCTCCGCGCCGGGCGTTACTTCCACTCGCCCTGCAATACGAACGCGGCCCAGTAATAAGGCGATTGCCATCGCTCCTCTTTCCACATTTCGATCTGGGCTTCCCTCAGCGCCGCCGCTGCTCGCAGCCTCTTGACGAATATCCCTCTGTAGAATCGCTTCATCATATCCGCCGTCGCAGCATCATCGACTTTCCACAAACTCGCCACTATGCGGGCCGCCCCCGCGTACATAAACCCTCGCGTCAGCCCCACCAATCCTTCACCTCGCACCTCCTTCCCTAATCCCGTTTGACACGCGCTCAACACAACGAGTTCGGCAGGGAGTTTCAGGTTGTAGACTTCATGCAATCGCAGGAACCCGTTTTGCGGTTGCCCCTTTTGATCAACCATCGATAGCACTATTCCCGAAAGCTCCGGGTGAAGGCTGTTGAGCAGCCCGTGAGTGGCGAAGTGAATGATGCGATAGTTACTGAGGTCGAGGCTTGTAGCCGCGCCGCGGCTGGCCTCAAAGTCCGTAGCTTTGATTGACTGTTGGCGAGGGGCTGAGGCGATTATTGCCTCTGCCTCTCGCCTTGAAAATGGCAGGCGCGGGAACCCTGCTCCGCCCACATCTTGCATTGCGCGTTCGAGGTCTCGCGTCAGAGATCGCTCATCCATCTGTGGTTTGCCTGGTGATTTGAGCCTGGTGTCGTCGGTGCTGAAGACCGGGTCGGCGAACACTGCGACCGCTCCGGGAGCTGGCTTGCGCCCCTCTAACTCACGCCTCATCTCGGCAAGCACTGACGCCGATGGAAGGCTTATTATTTCGTGCCTCATGATCAAAGGAACATAGGATGCGGGAACGCGCGGACGCGGGGACTCGACGATTGTCTCTCTCCGTGTCTCGGAACTCTGCGGCTCAGGGACAGAGAGAGCGGCAAAAGGGATGTAGTGCAGAATTCCGTCGGCCACAATAACCAATCGTTTCGATTCAAGGCGGTCGGCCACCGGAGAGAGCAGCATCCGGCTCAGTTGGTGAGATGCTTCCTCCAACTCCCCGCGTCCTCGCGTCTCGGCCTCGCCGCGTCCTCGCAGCAGTTCATAAAACCGCCGCGCCGCCGATTCGATATCTGCGCGACGGGGCAGTTCGTAGCTGGTGAGTGAAGTCGGCGAGACTGCCCACAGATAGCTGCGCTCTTCGCCCAGCGCGTATTGCAAGATCAGCGTATCCCGGTCAAGCACCTGGCGTTGAATGTCGTTGAGGCCTGCGGGTCGCGGCTGAGTTAGCGCGGCATATCGCGGGCTTGTGGAGCGGATTTGCGATTGCACCTGCTGATACTCGGTCAGCAGTGATTCGATCTCCTTAGCTGCTGCCGCTGCTTGTTCAGCAGTGTGCTTGCCGCTGAGCATCTGGGTCTGGCGCTCGGCTTTGGCACCTATCAACTCACCAAGCCCTCGCTCGCGCATGAGCAGAGTCGCCTCGACGCCCTGGCGGATATCTGCTCTCGCTTCGGCCAGCAGTTCTAAAAGGCTGCGAGCGCGGGCGCGCTCGCTCGTTTCAAACGCGAGGGAGTCGAGCCCTTTCGATGGGTCCTGCCTGTTGAGTTGCATCAGGAGGTCAACGTTGAGGTCGTAAAAGTTTCGCACTGACGCAAAGAAAGAAGCGCGCAGTTGGTCGCCGGAAACTCCCTGGCGCAGCGCCTCGGCTATTCGGATCGCATATTCACTATCGGAGCGGGCTTGAGCGAGATTGCCGGCAGCCCGATGCGCGCGGGCGAGGTTATATAACATTTGCGCTTCGCCCCTTGAATCCTTCACGGCGCGGATGAGCTTGAGCGCTTCGTTGTGGAAATCAATCGCCTTCTCGGTGTAGCCCAGTGAGAGGTGTGCGCGTCCCAGGTTGTTAAGCGCTGCCGCTTCCCCCTGTCGATTGCCGCTCGCGCGATTGAGCGCGAGCGCCTGATTGTAGAAGTCGAGCGCCTTTTGAATCTCGTTCATCAAAACGTAAGCCGACGCGATGCCGTTGAGCACGGAAGCTTCACTACGCTGGTCGCCGGAGGCGCGAATGAGCGCGAGCGATTGATTGAAACAGTCAAGCGCTCTTTGAGGCTCGCTCAACGATATGTAGATACGTCCGATGTTGTGCAGCGCAACCGCCTCGCCGCGACGGTTGTTAGAGGCGCGATAAACGGCGAGCGCCTGTTCATAGAAATCCAGCGCGCGCTGATAGTCTCCCAACTCGCTATAGATTCCAGCAGTGTGGCTCAACGCCAAAGCTTCGCCCGCGCGCTCAGTAATAGCTCGGCAAATAGAAATCACCTCGGCGTAGAGGTCGAGCGCCTTCTGATACTGGCCCGAAGCAGAGTGAGATCTACCGATTCCATTAAGAGCAGAGGCTTCGCCGCGGCGGTCGCCCGTTGCGCGATAGAGTGGCAGCGCGCTATTGTAAAAATCCACCGCCTTCTGATTTTCATTCAGCGCAAGGTAAACCCCTCCGATAGAAGAAAGCACTTGCGCTTCTCCCTGCCGGTTTCCAGTCGCCCTGTAAGCCGCAAGAGCATGAGCGTAGAAGTCGAGCGATTTGGCGCTCTCGTTCAATGAAAAGTGGGCTGAAGCAATGAAGTGCAACGTCACCGCTTCACCCCGGCGGTCGTTCGTCGCGCGATAGACATCGAGCGCCTGATTGAAAAAATCTATCGCCTTTAGCTTATTGTTTGAAGAGTCATAAATCCTCGCGATGTTGTAGAGCGTCACAGCCTCGCCCTCACGATTTCCGATTGCGCGATGAAGCGCGAGCGCGTTCGTGTATGACTCAATCGCCTCCGCCCACTGCTTCAACTGCTGATGAACATAGCCTATGTAACCGAGCATAGAGGCTTCGTCTTTGCGCTCGCCTGCGGCCTTGAAGAGCGACATCGCCGTTTTGTATTTTTCGATTGCTTCTCTGAGGGATTGCTGGTCGCCTTTTTCCAGCAACCGCATCCCTTCCGTGTAAGCCTTCGCAGCGGCAACGCGATTGCGATCCTCTTCTGTCGCGGCTCTCAGTTCCGCCACGCTCAACTTGTAACGAATGGCGGCTCCATCTTTAGCAACGGAGCGCACTTCCAAAGTGTGCTTTCCGGAAACGTGCGCAAGGAGGACTACTCCGAGCGCCTCTTCGGGCGGCACTCCTTTCGCTTCGGTTATTCTCTCGCCATCGGGCCGGGACACGGCGAGAATCAGGTCTGCCGTGTTCTTTTCCAACAGGACGCGAGCGTACTGACCCTCGACAAGATCGAGCAGATAATGATGGCTCTGACCTGCGGCGATCTCGCTTTGGACAGGCTTGCCCTGTTCGAGCGAGCGAGCTTGATTGTCGCTTTGCGCGGCAAACGAACCGGACAAAAGCAGGCTTATGCAGAAGGCGACACGGAGTTTTATTAGAGTCATAACAAACACCTCAATGAAATGATCTGAAGTATTCCGGGACTCTTGAGAAGAATAGAGAATACGACTGGACGAGACCCTCGGATTTGCCGGACGGAGGCCAGCGCGCGAAGCTCCATGATATGAAGGAACTTCTCTGTGCGGCTCGACAGCTTGAACGAGGTATCGCCGCAGTCGGATGATATCAGAAATTTTCTATGAAAGTTTTATGATTTCGCGAAGCATTGTAGCGGACGCGGTATCGGGCGCATAGCTCAAAATCGCGAAACTACCCAAAGAGAGCCAGCCACGGCCACGACATCCTCAAGCAGGGCGATGTAGATATCGGGCTTGCCCGACGCTTTCACGAGCCGTGTGCGCGCCCTGTAGCCTGCGAAACATCCGACAACGCCGCCGACAGCGCCAAGCACAGCGCCAACAAGTATTCCTTGATCTCCCTGAGCGGCAACGCAGGCGCCCGTCAGCCCGCCCATCACGATACGCGCGATCAGACCCAGAGGCGCAGTGCGGCTGGGTGTTTTCGGCAGCTTGTCGGCCACAAGCTCCGCTACTGCGAGCAGGGTGAAAATCGCGACCGAAGGGATTGAGCCAATGAGGGAGAGCGGGCGCTCAAGTTTCAACCAACCCAGATATGCGGCCCAGGAAGTCGCTGCGGGAGCCATAAGCGAGCGCAGCCCGCCAAAAAATCCAATGAGAAAGGCAAACAGAAGCGTCATTATCGAGTCGTCCTCTCGTCAGTTGTTTTCAGTCTACTGGCCTCACCCCACTGGCAAGTATGATGTGACCTTGCGGCGGACTGTCGCAGCACTATAACCCATCATTGACAACAAGTTAATGTCGGAATAGATTGTCTCCTCCGAAAAAAGTCTGGAGTCCAGAGTCAGGAGTCAGGAGTCTGTTATTTGGAGCCGTCGCCTGCTTTTCATCCTTTCAGGGCTTCGTTGGAAACGGCCTCAATGACTCCTCTTCAACTCAGACCCGTTTCTATACTCAGCAGGGTCATAAACTGCGCTTTTGTGGGTCGTAATCGTACAACCGTCGGCCAGCCTGTTGCCGCGTTTCCCAACAGGCTGCCAGCCTGTTGTACGATTTTAGTCCCGTTGCCAGAAGCGCAAATTATGCCCGTTGGCAGTATATCAAAGGAGAAAACTCATGAAGAGTCAGCGCAAAGTAATCAAGAGGCAGAGAGCCGAATACAAGGAGAAGCTGAGAGAGTTGAGAGCATATCTGACAGAGTTGAATAACATGTGCAAAGAGCATGGGACGGAAAGCAGCGTCGTGGAAGCGGATGTAATGAAAGCCAAACACGATATAGAGTATTACGAGACGCAGTTGGAGCATATAAAGAAGAAGGGCAAGGATTCGGGCAACTGACATTGAGCGGCCATCCGATTTGCTCCCGACCTTCGCCTGCGGGAAACAGACATCTATGAGCGAGTATCAGTACTACGAGTTTCAAGCCATTGATCGGCCCTTGACCGAAAAGGAACAATCCTACATCGCCAGCCTGTCGAGCCGCGTCGTTCTCACGCCTCACCACGCAGTCTTCACCTATTCTTATGGAGACTTTCGCGGAGACGCGAAAAAGGTCTTACTGAATTATTTCGATGCCATGCTCTACCTGGCCAACTGGGGAACCAAACGGCTCGCCTTTCGATTGCCGCGATCCGTCATCGACACGGAAATGATCGCCCCTTACTGCGTCGGGGACATGATATCGGCCCGCGTGACCGGAGAATATATTCTTCTCGATATTCGTTTCGACGATGAAGACTGGGGGGATTGGATAGAGGGCGAAGGCTGGCTCTCTTCGCTCGTTTTGCTCCGACAGGATATATTGCGCGGAGACTTCCGCGCTCTCTACCTCGCGTGGCTCAAAGCCATATCGCTTGAGCCGGAATTCGAAGACGACGAACAGCTTGAGCCGCCCGTCCCTGCCGGTCTTCAGAATCTGTCGCGCCCGTTGAAGAAGTTCATCGAGCTATTCGAGGTCGATGAAGATTTTATCGCCGCCGCATCTGATCTCAGCCCTCAAGATGAGAGCGCAGCCGAACCGGATTATGAAAAACTGATCGCCGGATTGTCAGACGGGGAGCGAAACGATTTTCTCGTAAGGCTCGTGAGAGGCGAGCCTAACCTCGACGCTCAACTTGCCGCGAGACTTCGCAAGCTTTCTCTCGATGAATCGAAATCCGTTGCGTCGCCCGATCCCCGATGCACGGTCGATGAGTTGATCGCAGCCGCCTCTGAAAAAGAAAGACTGCGGAAGGAAAAGAAGCGGCAGGAAGCTGAAAAAGCCAGAATCAAAAAGCTCACCGAGATGGGCAAACGAGAGCCGCAACTGTGGGACGAGATATTCGCTCTCATAGCGAAAAAGCAACCGAAAGCTTACGACGATGCGATAAAGTTGTTCGTCGACCTTCGCGACCTGGCTGAGTATCTCGGCCAATCGGACAAGTTCCAAACCAGAATCAACGGCATCTATGAGCAGTACAGCAATCGCCCCGGCCTTCTGGATCGTATGCGGCACGCCCGTTTGCTCAAACAGGATGTTTGAAGAAAACGTCAGCGGAGCCAGCCGCGCGTTTGCCTGCACTGCTTCTGCTCCTTTATCATCAGTCGCAGCGAAGTTCACAGATCAACAGGGAGATTCCGGGTATGAATATAAACAAATCGTTCAGCACCCGTCGGTGTTTCCTCGGAAGCCTTGCAGCCGGAGCCGCCGGGGCAGCCGCTTTCTTTACGTCGGACGTTTTCGCTGATCAATTGATCCAGACGCCCAGGCAGACCGAAGGGCCGTTTTATCCGAACCGAATGCCGCTCGACACGGATAACGACCTGCTGATAATCAACGATACGATCACCGCTGCCATAGGATCAGTCACCTATTTGAGCGGGCGCATACTCGACAGCCGCGGGCAGCCCATAAGGAGCGCAGTCGTGGAAATCTGGCAGGTCGATAACAACGGCGCTTATCTTCACACGGGCAGCGTCAACGGTGAAAAGAGAGACGCGAACTTTCAGGGGTTCGGTCGTTTCCTGACCGGCTCGACCGGCGAATACCTGTTCCGCACCATCAAGCCTGTTCCATATCCGGGTCGCACGCCGCACATTCACTTCGCTGTGAAGATGAAAGGGCGGGACAAATTCACCACGCAGTGCTACATCAAAGGCGAGCCGGGAAACGAGCGCGACTCCATACTCAAAAGCATTCGCGACATCAAAGCCCGTGAATCGATAATCGTCGACTTCGCTCCGATCAAAGAGTCGCGCATAGGCGAACTGGCTGCGCGGTTCGATATCGTGCTCGGATATACGCCTGAAGCGTGACGCGCAAGGCAAAGGTAAAAAAGCAAAATGAAAAAGTAGGGAAGCCGCCGCAACCGAAGAGAGTTGCCCTTAGTGCGCTTCCTTCTTTTGCCTTTTTACTTTTGCATTTTGCCTTGAACCTCATGCTGCCTTGCGACGTGGTTGAGGCGCGCACGGGTCGAGAGGGGGCGCTTGCTCTCCCGCCGGAGTGATTCGATTCTCCTTCCGGGGCGAAAGCGGCGTCTTCTTTTTGATCTGATCGACGATCACATTTCTTTCAAGAGGTTCTTTGCCCTTCTCGCTCAACCTCGTCGCGCCCGTGAAGTCATACTCATCGCCGCCGCCGAATGTGAATGAGTTCACTACCAGACGGTATTTCTTCTGCGGATCATAAGGCTGACCGCCGACCTTAATATCACTCACACGCCCTCCCACCGGCTTTGCCGCGTCATAGCTGAAGGCGAGACCCGCGACCTGCGGAAACCTTCCGTCTTCATTGCTCACTTCGCTCACGCCATGCTCAAGCAGTTTCTTCAATAGCTCGCCCGTCACCTCGACCAGCGCCAGATCGTTATCATAAGGAAGTATGCTTCGAATGTCGCGATTCGTAAGATCGGTCATCGCATTATCGCGCCCGTAAGCGCGATCAGAGCGAATCCCTCCGCTGTTGACCAAAGCGGCGTCAGCCTGCTCGTAAGCCTGAAGGTATGCGTCGGCCAGAAAGTTTCCGAAGTTCGTCTCGCTGCGCCTGAGATTAGAAGCCAGCACGTCAAGCTCCACCGCAGTCTGTCCGATCTTTTCATCGAGATCAGGGTACTTGGCTTTCAACCGGCCTTCCCATTGATCGACGACCGCTTTTACCGCTTCATTCTCCGGCACGTTGTTATCGACCGTGATGCTCCGCCAGTCCATGTCTTTGAGGCGATAGCGGCCCTGCCCCGTGCGAGAAAGATGCAAATCCATGCGACCGAGATTGCGCGCGTCCGACCCCATCTTTGAAATGTGAGCGCGGCCCGCCATCGATTGCAGCAACTCGTGTTCGTGTCCGCCGACTATCAAATCGACATCCGCTTCTGCCGCAAGTCGCTTGTCTTCGCACATCGAAAGGTGAGTGAGCGCGATTATGATGTCCGCGCCCTCAAGGCGAAGCCTTCTGGACAATCTTCTGCCGACAGTGATCGGGTCGGCTACTTTGATCTCTTTCCCGTAAGTCGATTTCGCGGCGGTGTCTGCGGTCAACAGGCTGAAGACGGCGACACGCGCGCCGCCGAGATTGCGAATGATGTATGGCTTCACTCCGTCAATCGGCTTGCCGTCTTTTTTGACGACGTTCGCCGCAAGGTAGATGAACTGTGATTCTTTTATGCGCTGATCGAGCGTCTGAAGATCGACATCGAATTCGTGATTGCCGAGCGCGGCTATATCCAGCTTGATGGCATTGAGCGAAGCGATCATCTGCGCGCCTTTGAATTCCTTCGAGGCGAGAGAGGGCGAAAGGAAATCGCCTGCAAGCAAAAAGAGATTATGCGGCGAGCGATTTCTTTCCCGATCCAGAAGAGTCGCCACGCGCGCCAGCCCGCCGCTTTCTCCGCCATCAACGGGCGAAATTTCGTATACGTCGTTGAGTTGAAGTATGGTTATGGTGATGGTCTGAGGCGATTGTCGTCGTTGAGCATCGACCCCGACTGTCACGAGAGCAAGAGCGCAAAATACGAAAACGATGATTTTGATTTTCATACTCTTTCCTTTCAACGGTCGGATAGCATACAACTCCACGCCCCCGCGCTCAACCTTCCTGGGGGCGCGCGCTTCCAGCGTGCAAGGCTTCAGGCTTAATCAGATGGCTGAGTGCGTGAGACTGGCAGGCAGGATGCCTGCGCCCCCAGCGCGATTGCTTGAACCGCTGGCTCACTTATGAGTAGATTGATTTCAATAGCAAAATCATGGCAGAAGCCCTCTTCGAATCATTCGATGGAACGCGCTCGCTGTGGCGCGCTGCGCTCACACGCCCGCAAGCCGTTCTCACCGCTCACTCGCTTGAAGAAATCAAGCCTCTGATCGCCGCAGCCGAAGCCGAAGCGCGGCAGGGACGATGGGCGGCGGTGATGCTCTCTTACGAAGCCGCGCCCGCGTTCGATCAATCGATGACAGTTCACGACACACAGGGTTTTCCTCTCGCGTGGGTTGCTGTGTTCGATCAAACAGGAGAGCCTGACGATAACGCGACTGCCGACTACACGGCTTCACAGTGGGCGCCTGCGATATCGAAAGGCGAATACGAAAAAGCGATTTACGAAATTCGCCGCCGCATCGAAGCGGGTGACACCTATCAAATAAATTACACCTTCCCGCTTCATTGTCGATTCACTGGCGATGCGCGAAGCTGGCACAGAAAACTCGGCGCGTCTCAAGGCGCGCGCTACTCGGCTTTTCTCGACACGGGCCGCTACAAAATTCTCTCTCTTTCGCCTGAACTTTTTTTCGAGCGACGTGAAAACAGACTCATCACCCGTCCTATGAAGGGGACTATGCCACGCGGTCGCTGGCTCGAAGAAGATGACCGGCAGATTGCAAACCTCGCTGCTTCTGCAAAGAATCGCGCTGAAAATCTCATGATCGTCGATTTGATCAGAAACGATCTCGGAAAAATATCTGTCACCGGTTCGGTCGAGACTCGCCGCCTCTTCGAAGTCGAAAAGTACCCGACTCTTTTGCAGATGACTTCAACAGTCGAATCGATCTGCCGCGCTGAAGTCGATTTGAATGAAATACTCGGCTCGCTGTTTCCGTGCGGCTCGATAACCGGAGCGCCGAAAATTAGCTCGATGCGAATCATACACGGGCTTGAGCGGTTTCCGCGCCGCGCTTATACCGGAAGCATTGGTTTGATCCTTCCGGGCGGGGACTCTCTGTTCAACGTCGCCATTCGCACGATTGTAATTGACGCTCAAACTGGCGAAACGACCTTCGGCGTCGGAGGCGGCGTCACTTATGACTCGACCGCCGAGGGCGAGTATGACGAATGCCTGCTCAAGGCCCGATTCCTCGATCAGCGCCGCCCGCGGTTTCAAATACTCGAAACCCTTCTGCTCGAAAGCGGAAACTTTTTCCTGCTCGAAAGACATCTCGAACGCGCCCAGTCATCAGCAAGCTACTTCAATTTCACCTGGAACGAAGAAGATATCATCGTGGCTCTCAATCGCGTTCGCCGCGATCACAGCGAGGGGCGATGGAAGGTCAGGCTTCTGGTTGCAAACGATGGCGGGGTTTCAACAGAGGTTTACCGAATAAGGGAAGAAGATGATCGGGTACTGCGAGTGATGTTTGCGCGCGAGCCGATCAATATCAACGATCCGTTCATCTATAACAAGACGACGCACCGCGATGTTTATGAAAACGCGCTTCGAGCGCGTTCAAACTGCGACGACGTGATTTTGTGGAACGAGAGAGGCGAAGCGACCGAATCCTGTTTTGCCAACATCGTAATCGAAAGCCGGGGCGAGATGTGGACTCCGCCGCGAGAGTGCGGATTGCTTGCCGGAACTTTTCGCGATGAACTCATAGCTTCAGGCCGAGTGCGCGAAAGAGTGATTCGCAAAGCAGAACTTCAACGAGCCGGATCATTCTTTCTGATAAACTCGGTGCAGAAATGGAAGCGCGCCGTTCTTGTCTGTGGCTGATCGCTTGTCGAGTTTGTGAAACTTTCTGATGCCGCCGGATTTTGCGGGCTGGGGGGCTGAAGACTTTGTTTTCAATCGAGGCTATCGACAGCAACTATCGTCTGTGTCAACGGGAGGTAGCTTCACCGCAGAGGCGCAGAGACGCAGAGCCAACGCAGAGAAGATATCTCCTCCGAAAATGTACAGCAGGCTGCCAGCCTGCTGCTTCCCCGAATTTTCATGCTTTCAGAGTGTCAACAGGCTGCCAGCCTGTTGTACCTCCGCGACTTCTCTGCGCCTCTGCGGTTTATACCCTTCTCGCTGTTCATACATTCGAAGCCCTCTATAGTACCTGCAAAATCCGACGGCATCAGGAAATGTTCCTTCATCTGCTCACGGCCTGATAGTGGCCGTTCAACAGAAAAAAGACACCGCTCCTGAGAAGAAAATTGAACCGCTTGCGTCTGAGATGTATTCCTCAAAGACGTGAGACGATACAAAAAAATCATGTCGAGCCGCTTCCCCTTAGCCATGCTGGTCATACTCCTGGCCTTCGCTCTCGCCCGTTCGCAGTCGCGCGTAATCGAGTTCGAGGGCGAAGTGAAAGACCAACACGGAGACGTGATCGCGGGCGCGAAAATTATTTTGTCCGCAGGCTCGACGCGCGAAACCGTATCGGATGACCGCGGGCGATTTCGCATCACGGGACTCGCCGCGGGCGCGCACACTTTGAAAATCGAGGCAGAAGGGTTCGCCCCGCATGAAGAAAAACTGACGTTGAGCGATTCGAAGCAGCGTCTAGCGATCACTCTTTACCCTTCGATAAAAGAAACCGTCAGCGTCAAGGATGATCCGAGCGAAGTCTCACTCGATCCGCAGCGCGCGGCGGGCGCTCAGGTTCTCACGGAGCAGGTGTTGAAATCTCTGCCCGACGACCCCGACCGGTTGAGCGACCTTCTGCAACTGCTCGCCACGTCTTCAGGCAGCGCGCCCGGCCAGGCCACAGTCACCGTGGATGGATTCTCGAATGAAGGCCGACTGCCGCCGAAATCTTCCATACGCGAAGTGCGAATCAATTCCAATATCTTCTCAGCCGAGTACGACAAGCCTCCTTATCGCGGCGGGCGAATCGATGTCTACACCAAACCCGGAGCCGGATCGTTTCACGGAGAGGCGGCTTTCAACTTTAATAATTCTTCGCTCAATGCCCGCGATGTTTTCGCCCGCCAGCGCGCGCCCATAACCACGCGCCGCTACGGACTGCAACTCGGCGGCCCTCTGGTTCGCAAACGCGCAGGCTTCCTGATTGATTTCGAAGCGCGCGACATCAATGAATCCGCAACCGTCAACGCAGTGATACTCGACACCGACTTTCAGCCTTCGAACTTTGTGGCAAACGTGCCGACTCCCAAACGACTGTTGATAGGCTCTCTGCGCGGCGACTGGCAACTCAATCAGTTTCACACTTTCATCGCGCGTTATGACTTCAATGAAGATCGCTCAAATAATCAGGGCGCGGGAGGGTTTAATCTGCCGGAGCGCGCTTCGACGAGTCGCGCCAAAAGTCACGCTCTTCGATTTGCAGAGACGGCGATCATAGGAAAATCAATTTTCAATGAAGCGCGACTCGCGCTGACTTCGACTCGCACGACCGAGCGCGCCACTTCCCGCGCGCCTGCCATCACGGTGTCGGGCGCATTTTCAAGCGGCGGCTCCGCGGCGCAATCAATAGCCCAGACCGAAAAGCGCATCGAGTTGACAAATAATCTTTCCATCGTCGCGAGAAATCACAGCTTGAAGATCGGCGCGCAGATCACCGTCAGGCGGGTCTCAGATTCTCGCGCCGATAATTTCAACGGTACTTTCATATTCGGCGGCGCAATCGCGCCTCTGCTCGATGACGATGGAGAAATCATCGCTGATGATGACGGCAAGCCTGTTATGACGAACATATCAGGGCTTGAGCAGTACCGCCGCGCGCTGCTCGATCTTGCAGGCGGGAGGCCGACGCGCTTTTTGATCAATCGCGGCGATCCTCTCGTCGAGCAAAGTCAGTGGATGATTTCAGGATTTTTACAGGATGAATGGCACGTGCGTCAGGATTTGCTCATAAGCCTCGGATTGCGTTACGAATCACAGACTGCGCCTTCGGATCGAGTGAGCCTCGGCCCGCGCATCGGCTTAGGTTATTCGCCCGACAAGAAACGCCGCTGGGTGCTGCGCGCTCGCGCCGGTTTATTTTATGACCGCATCACGCTTCCCATCGCGCTTGAAACTCTGCGACTCGACGGAAACCGGCAGGAGCAGATAATCATCGATGAGCCGTCGTTTCCCGATCCTTTCAAGGGCGGCGCGGCGGTCGAAGCGATTCCGACAGTGAGGCGAATCAGCGCAGATTTGCGCCCGCCCGTTTCATTTCAGGCGCAGGCGGGATTCGAGCGCCAGTTGTCGCGCGGGTGGAAGATCGAGATGAGTCATTACTGGTCGCGCAGTTGGGGATCGATTCGCTCGCGCAACATCAACGCTCCGATCATCAATGAAGGCGATGATCCTCTGAGCGCGCCGCGACCGTTCGGCGTGAAAGAAAATATTCTGCAATTCGAATCGAGCGGAAGCCTGACGGGTCGCGTGCTTTTCATCGGAGTCAATCAATCGAGCAATCGTCACTTCAATTTTTTCTCCGGCTATCTGTGGTTCGACTTTCGCACGGACGCCGATCATCCTTTTCTGCTCGCGCAATCGAGCTACAACGCAGACGGCGAATGGGCGCGTCCCTTCTGGCAGGCCAGCCATCGCGTTTTCGTCGTCGGCTTGATCAATCTTCCGTGGAAGATGCGCGCATCGACTGAGGTCAATCTCGCAACGGGCGCTCCTTTCAATATCACCACAGGACGCGACAACAACGGCGACGGCAACTTCAATGATCGACCGAATCGCGCTGTGGCGAATGATCCGCGAGCGGTAATGACGCATCTGGGCGCGTTCGATCCTTCAGTCATCAACGGGACGCTTGGTCGCAATGCTGGCACGAATCCTTTCAACGCCGCGATGGATATGAATCTGAGCCGGACTTTCGCTATGGGCGGCAAAGGCAAAAATGATCGCGGCCATCAACTGACGCTCAATGTGCGCGCAAGCAATCTTCTCAATCGAGCCAACCTCGGCGGCATCGATGGCGTGCTGAATTCTCCGTTCTTCGGTCGCGCGAACAATGCTGCGCCCTCGCGTCGTATAGAAATCGGAGCGCGATTCAGTTTCTAGCAGTGGTTGGTGTAGGGAACAGGGAACAGGTGACAGGGAACAGGCGGGAAATCTCCGGGCCTGTTACCTGTAACCTCCTGACTTCTGACTCCTGACTCCTGACTTCTGACTTCTGACTCCTGGAGGAGAGATTATGACAAAGCACGCAATCAGATTTATGACGCTCATACTTGCCGCGTCGTTCTTTTCATATCTAGCGACGCAGGCGCAAACATCGACAGTCATTCACATCAAGCCGGACACTGCGCTCGTTGATGAAAGGGTCAGCATCCGGGTCACAGGGCTTGCTTCGGGTCAAACGGTCGCTATCAAAGCGACGATGATCGACCGCACGGGCCGCGAATGGGCTTCCAGAGCCGTTTTCACGGCAGACCGCTCCGGTATCATCGACCTGAGCCGACAGGCTCCGACCGAAGGGAGCTACAGCGGCGTCGATGCGATGGGCCTCTTCTGGTCGATGGATATGACCGCCGGTCAATCAACAGCCCCGTCTCAGCCGCGATCTTTGCTCGAACCTCTGACGATGAAATTCGATGCGGAATCGGATGGGAAAATCATCGCTTCAGGAAGTCTCAAACGATTGTATACCGCGCCCGACGTGAAGGCGCGAGACGTGAGAGACAATGGGCTTGTCGGAAGATTTTACGAACCGGCGGGCGGCGGCGCGCGTCCTGCCATTCTGGTGCTTGGCGGGTCGGAAGGCGGGCTTCAATCTGAGACCAGAGCCGCATTGCTTGCGGCTCACGGTTACGCGGCGTTGGCGCTTGCCTACTTCGGACTGGAAGGCTTGCCGAAAACTCTCGAACTGATCCCGCTTGAGTATTTGAAAAAAGGAATCGACTGGATGGCCTCGCAACCTGGCGTAGACCGCGCAAGGATGGCTGTGACGGGCGGCTCGAAGGGCGGGGAACTGGCTCTGCTGCTTGGCGCGACTTTTCCCGAGATGAAGGCGGTCGTGGCTTATGTTCCGAGCGGGCTGGTGTGGGAGGGAATCGGACAGACGGGGTCGAGCAGAGGCTCGTCTTGGACTTACAAGGGGGAGCAATTGCCTTATGCGAATATGAAAACGACCCAGGCTTTTCTGTCTCAGGATTTCAGCAAGCCTATCAAAATCGGATCGCTGTACGTCGAAGGATTGAAAGACCAAGCGGCGGTCGAGAAGGCTGCCATCGCTGTCGAAAAAATCAACGGCCCTGTGCTGCTCATCTCCGGTCGCGATGATCAACTCTGGCCGTCTTCGATTATGTCGGAGATGGTCATCGAGCGATTGAAGAAAAATAATCATCGCTTTCCTTACGAGCATCTGGTTTACGAAGGAGCGGGCCACGCCATCGGATCATCATATCTTCCCTCGGCGCGCTCCAACTCCGGCGGACGCTTTTTGATGGGCGGCACGCGCGAAGCTTATGCCCGTGCGCAGGCCGACTCGTGGCCGAAAGTGCTGCGATTCTTCAACGAGAGTTTGAAGAAAGAAAAAAGGAAATAACTTATGCGAACTGAGCAACGCAGTGGCCTCATACTGATTTTTCTCCTCTTCATCTGCGCGCTTGCTGGGCAGCCCGAAACGAGCGCGCAATCGTCGGAGGCTCAAACAAATCCGTTTCCCGTAGTGCCAGCGATCATGGAGTATGAATACGTGCCGCATTACTTCATGCAATGGCTCGACGACGATCCGCAGTATTCGCGCATCGAAGCCGCGATCAGCAATCAGGTATACACTGTGACGCTCACCGAAAAGCAGTCGGCGCGGCGCGTCAATTACTGCAACTCGGAAGCGAAGGTCGCTGCGCTCACTCGCGCAGGCGTTGAAGCTCGCCTGACCCGGATCGATTATCAGGCGACGAACCGACTGGGCCAGTTGCCTGCCCATGAATTCAGCTTCAATGACGAGCGCGGACAAAAAATTCAGTGGCGATTCACGCTTGCCGTTCCGGCTTCCGAACGCGGCGCGGGGCTTACGCCACAGGAAGGCGGCGCGGGGTGGCTGGTGATTTATCGCGACCTCGGCTCGACAGCCGGAGAAGGAACAGCCGCGCAGATAGGCAATCGCGTCAACGAAGCCGCGGCCTGGGCTGAGATCGCCGCGCCGCCTTACTTCGTCCCTTATCGCGGAGTTTATGCCGAGGGCATAGGCATCGGCGTGCTGGCTTTGGGCGAGGAGAACTGGCGCGTGACCTCTTCTCCGAAAGAACTTGCTGAAGGCGGCGAGTGGATCATTGCGAATGATCGCGGGCGCGAAAGGCGATTGCGCATCGCGTCGCGCAAGGGCGATGAGATGATGATCAATGAAGTTGCCGGGCCATCGTCGCGCGGGAGTCTGCTCGGGTTGCAGGCGCGCAGAACTGAGGAAGGACTGGCGCTGCGGTCTGTGGCGATGACGAGCGGAACGAAAACGATGCGACTCAGTTTCACGCCCGAACTCAGTCTTGCCGCGTCTTCGTCAGTCGCTTTTCAAATCGATCAGAACGGCCATAACAAAATCATTCACGGCAATGTGTCGGTCGAAAGGAAAGGCGATAGGGTCGAGTTGCGCTGGCAGCCGAAAGCGCCCGATTGGGCGAAGCCGCGCGTGTTGAATGCGACGGTGACTATCAACGCTGCCGGTTACAGAGTTGAAGCGCGATGATAGTTTTCGAAAGAGAGGCCGAAAAGAAAACCACAGATGAACGCCGATGGTCACAGATAGAGAAAGCCGAAGATTTATCTGCCCCTTCTTTTCTCATCCTATCCGTGTTTATCTGTGTTCATCTGTGGTTCATTCCTTTCTGCTGAAAAATTAATGCTACTCGTGTGAGGAAGAGGCGAGCGCATCGACTCCATTTTCGTTTGCCCCTCATCCGGCCAAGTGTATAATCAATTCACAAGCCTGAAACGACGTTCAGAAATGAATCCCGTTCGGTCTTGCGCGTTGTTTGCTCAGGCGTGAGCTAATGGTCGGCAAAACGATTCTTCACTATCAGGTACTCAAGGAAATCGGCAAGGGCGGAATGGGAGTCGTCTATAAAGCCCGCGACACCAAACTCAACCGCACAGTCGCAATAAAGGCTCTGGCAGCCGATTTGATAGGAGATGAGAAAGCTCGCATAAGATTTCTGCGCGAAGCCCGCGCCGCTTCCGCCATAGATCATCCCAATATCTGCACCGTCTATGAGATCAACGAATCAGAGGGGCATCTCTTCTTCGTGATGCAGTACGTCGATGGAAAGACTTTGAAAAAACATATCGGCGGCCATCCGCTTCCGCTCGATCAGGCGATGGATTTTTCATTGCAACTCGCCGACGCGCTCACCGAAGCGCATCATCAGCATGTGCTGCACCGCGATATAAAATCCTCCAACGTCATGCTCAACGAGCGAAGCCAGCTAAGAATTCTCGACTTCGGGCTGGCCAAACTCACTCATCAGACCGATGCTCAGACGGGCGAACTCACTCAGCTAGGCTCGCCCTTCGGGACGGCCAGTTATATGTCGCCCGAACAGGCGCGCGGAGAGGCGGCGGATGAGCGTTCGGACATATTCTCGCTCGGCGTCGTCATATACGAGATGCTGACCGGGCGGCTTCCCTTCAAGGGCAAGACATCGGTAGATGTGATGCACTCAGTCCTTCACGACGAACCTGCGCCGATAACGCCAAACGCCCCCGCGCGCCTTCAGCAGATCGTACTCAAGGCGATGGAGAAGGACAAAGCGGCGCGTTATCAAACAGCCGATCAGTTGCTCGAAGACCTGCGCGCATTAGTCCGCAGCCACTACGCGCAGCAGGGCGCGCTGCCTACGGATAAGACCGCATCGCTTCAGGCTTCGAAACAGGTTAAGAAGAAGGGATTGTTCGGGCGTGTGAGCGGTTTGGTGCAGCGCGCTTTTCAATCGTCGGCGAAAGAAGAGTCGAGCGAAACGCCAACTTCGACTCCCGACATCACGCCTTCGATGTGGCAGTCGCGTGACAAAAAAGCCATCGCAATACTTCCGTTCAAAAATCTTTCCGGCAGCGCCGAAAACGATTTCTACAGCTTCAGCCTCGCCGACAGCGTCATCACCGAGCTTGCCCAGTTGCGCGATCTGGTAGTCCGCCCGTCTTCATACATCGCGCAATATCAAAACAAGGATGTCGATCCGCGCGTCGTCGGAAATCAACTCTCCGTAGATGCCGTGCTGATTTGCGGATACATGAAAGCGGGAGATCGTTTTCGCGTCACTCCGCAACTGATCGATGTCGCATCGGGCGAAATCATGTGGAGCGACAAGATAGACGTCGATGCCCGCGACATCATCAGCCTTCAGGACACCATCTCGACGAAAATAGTTGAAGGATTGCGCGTGAGGACGAGCGCCAAAGAGCAGGAGCGGATGGTCAAGTCTCTGACCGAAAACGCCGAGGCTTATGAAAATTACCTGAAAGGCCGCACGCTGCTCTACAAATTCATCACTCAGACGCTTCATAAAGAAGACCTCGAAGCCGCCGTGTCGATGTTTGAAAAAGCGGTCGCGCTCGACGGCGATTTCGCGCTGGCTCACAGCGGCCTCGGCGCGTGCTATTCGAATTATGTGCTCAAGGGGATGGGCGGAGTGGAGTACTACGCGAAAGCGAAAGAATCATTCGACCGCGCGCTGGAACTGGATTCGAAGCTCCTTGAGCCGCGAGTGAGGATGATCTACATCTCTCTGATCGAGGGAAATGCGGATGAAGCTCGCAGCGAGATTCGCCGACTGGTTCGCCGCGCTCCCAACGAGCCTTCAGTCTATGCGGCTGCGGCTTATGTTTATCGGCTGTCGGGTCAGTACGAGCGCGCGCTCGATGCGTGGGATCGTTATTTGAAGATCAGCCCGACCGATGTGGTGGTGGCGAGTCACAATCGCGCGAGAGTTTATTGTTATGAGAGCGATTTCGAACATGCGAGGGCCGAGATCAACAAAGGGCTGGCCTTCGAACCGCATCACGCGCTGCTGCGCATCTACGGCGCGATGATCGATCACCTTGAGGGCGAGACGGAAAAGGCGACCGCAGAGCTTGAAAAAACTCTGGCTGAAAACCCCAACCTCTATTCGTTCAGGTTGCTTCTCGCCATGTGTTACATGGCGCGCGGCGAACGCGCGCGCGCATTCGAACTGGTCGATGAACGAGTTCGGGCTATAGCGCAGGCTGATCAGGATTTCGCCGAGTGGCTCGGCGTGCTTTACGCGCTTGGCGGTGAAATTGATCAGGCAATTGAATGGCTCTCTCTTGCTATTCGGATGGGCAACGAAAATTATCCCTGGTTCATGGCGGATCACAACTGGGACTCGGTGCGCGAAGATGCGCGCTTCAAGGCGATGATGGAAAGCCTGCGTGAGAGATGGGAGAAATTGCGGGAGCGCGGTTCGGAGTGAATCTGTCTTCATACCCACACGTAGTACGGCCTCGAAATTCGGAGAATGAATATTGAACTGGCAAGAGTATCAAGACGCAGTTGGCCAAATGTACCTTCAGATGGAGGGGATAGGGATTGTCCACAAGAGCATCACACTCCCAGATAAAACTACGCGTCATCCTCGGCAGGTTGATGTTTATTTGGAAATTGAGGCTAAGGGCCACAAGCTTGGTATTCTTGTTGATGCCAAGTTCCGAAAGGACAAATTAGATATTAAAGATATTGAAGAGGTGATATCCCTGGCAGTTGCGGTTGGCGCTAACAAGAGCGTCATAGTGGCCTCAAATGGTTGGACTGAACCTGCAAAGATTAAGGCTGATGCTGTAGGTTTGGACTTACGATTATGGACACTTGAGCAAGCACTCGATTTCATTGTCCCAGACAAGTGGCTATTATGCCCTGTATGCGAGAATGATTGTATAGTTCTTGATCGTTCTGGTGGAATGGTAGTTGACGATATGTGGTCGCTATTAACTGCTGGAAAGTGCCGGGAGTGTAATTCCGCTCTTGTACTTTGTTGGGCTTGCGGCGAGCACATCCTCTTGGAAGAGAAACAAGAAGCCAAATGCACATGCGATCATAAATGGAGAAATGACCCTGGCGGAGTGTTTGCTAAACCCTGCGGTAGTGCTGAATGGGCCATAATCCAAGCCAACAAAGATGCAAAATTCGAATTAGGCTCAGAAGAAAGTTATCATTCAAATCGAGGATTTGCTCACAGAGAGCAGGGAGACTTCGAACTCTCTATTCTGGAATTGACTAAAGCCATTGAGATAGCACCTCAATCAGCAATAGCTTATTACAACCGCGCGATAACCCATGACCAATTCGGGAATCTAGATCAAGCGATTCTTGATTACACCTGGTCTATAGAACTAGACCCAAACTATGCAATGGCATATGGTTCGCGCGGCATAGCCTATTATGCGTCGAGTGACTTTCGGAGAGCAGTGCTAGATTTTAATCACTATCTGGAGCTTTATCCTGATAGCCCTGATCGAGAAGTCATACTCAACGCTATTCGCCATGCGAAAGCCAAACTTGAATAGAAAGAGGAACCTGAGAGCGCGATGCCATTAAGTTAGTGTGAATCTCAATGGAATTCGCGAATGATTTTGGAGTGCTGCGACTTGTCGCAGCTTTCGTCTTCAACACAAAAGCGGTGACAAGTCACCGCACTCCAAAGGATATCGCTAAAACTTCGGCTTAACTTAATGGCATTGCCCTGAGATCGTAGCCTTCTTGATGGGATTATTGAGTCCCGCAGTTTTGCTGCATAGCAAGTCGTTCTAGCGGAGGCCGCTAAGTAAGGTTCTCGTCGTTCCGGCAGTATTCGGCGTGACCTCGCTGAATTTTTCGTTCCGTGTTCCATAAGTTTTACGGGGAAGGCGCTATGTCCGGCACGTTCGACGAAGCGGATCGAATTCGGACGCGATCACATCTGCTTGGCGAACTGCTGACCGCCATAGGCGAGAGAAGCGATGGTTAGCAAAACGCAAGACGAACAGAATCGCCTGATAAGGAAACAGAAATCTCCTTCATCACTGGAAGCCCGATTAAATCAACTCAAACGTATTAGCGTCCGCTTGCGCTACCTTAGCCTGATGGCGTTCCTCTTCACTGCCTTGAATCTTGTATCTTTGATAGCTGCTGCTTTTATGTATCCTCTTTTTAGGAGTATGGTGCTTCATGGCAAATACTCGTTGATTATGGGATCTCTGTCATCACTCCTCGCTGTTGCAGCGTGGTTTGCCGCAGTGATATTTGAGACAAGTCGAAAACAGGGAGACGCGCTCTTCGAAGAAATAAGTGATTTATTGCAATTGCGCTATTATCAAAGACTGGCTGATGCTGAGCCTCCTGAGGAACGCCCTTTTGTTGATGGCAAAATCATTTTACGGTCGTTCGCAAGAGCGGCTGATTTGCCGATCATTCCAGGGAAGTTCGGTCCCGCGGTTTACGTAGCAGCAAACTTGATGATTGTTATAACATTGTGGCTGTTACAGATACCATTTTTATAAATAGCCCCGACGTGAACGCCCTGCTTTCACTTCCTGTTTTCTCTGATGTACTGCTCGAACTTTTTCCGATCCGGGTGATCGGGCTTCTTCTTCAGAAACTCCTCGTATTCGATTGCGGCTTTTTCTTTCAGCCCCGCGGCGTTATAGAGCGCGGCCAGTCGCAGATGCGCTTCTGCGTGACCTGTGGGGTCGAGCTTCAGCGATTCATAAAAGTAGCCCACCGCTTTCGAGCCTTTTTTGATTTGCAGGTAGGCTTCGCCGAGGAAGTAATTCGCCTCGGCTGACTGCGGATGCAGGCGAACGGCCTCGGCGAGAGTTTCAATCGCGCCATCGAAATTCTTCTTTGCGATTCGCGCTTTGCCCAGATTCAAAAGCGCGAGCAGAAACGATGGCTTCGCTTCAATCGCGTGTTGATAGGCTCCCTCTGCTTCGTCCAAATCGTTTTCTTTGAAATGAACCGTGCCAAGCTCAGTCCACGCGATGAAGTCTTTCGGGTCAGCAGCGACTATTTCGCCAAGCAAGGACGCGGCCTGTTTATAATCTTTTCTTCGCATCGCTTCGAGAGCTTTTTCGAATCTGGCTTTATTTTCCGGCGTGCGTTCATAGAATGCATCAGCCGAAACCGTTCCCGCCGCCGCTGGCTTTTTCGAGCCTCCGCGCCATTCGAGTTCGATGTCGCGACGAATATCTGTCTTTCTGAATTCCTGAATCAACATGGGTATGCGCGTGATTTCTTCATTCGCAAGCTCGACCGCGATGAAATATTCGCCGTTTGAAATACCGAGGAATCGATAACGCCCGTTGTTGGTGATCGTTTGTCGGCCTATGACCTGGCCCGTTCTGGTGTAGAGTATCAGATTGAAAGTTATCGGCGCGGCGGGATCAGCCTGACTCTCATCGACCTTGAAATCTCCGAACAGCGTATGCCCTTCCTGAGCGACGGCAAGAGCCATGAGCGTGATCAAGGCGAAAGACAATTTCATGAGCGCGAATCTTAACATGGGCGAGAGGCGAAATGTAATGGTTCAGTCAGCGCGGAAACGAAACGCCATATAGTGTGAGAGGAAAGAGCGGCGCAATTTTTTGAGAGGCGCGCTAAAGCTCGCTTCGTTCGTCGTCGAAGCAGGAAACGCAGGTCACGCGACGGCAGCCGCAGATTTCAGCCGAGAGGAATTGAAGAACGAGGCGGGCTTCCGTCGCAGTCATCGAAGTCACGCGAGCCGTTCGTTCAATCGAACGAGACGAGTGAAACTCTGTTGCGACTTCAGCCCAGCGGTCGCTATGAGAAAACACATCGCGCCATTTCGCGGTCACGCGCGGGTTGGAGATGTCTATCTCTTCGCCGCACAAGGGACACGGCGCGATGCTACTTATCGTCTGAGCCATGATCTCACTGAAAGAAATAAAACCACTATCCCTGCGGTCATCGCCGCGCCCATCAGCGCGACGGAGTATTGATGTAAATCGTTGAACTCGACGCGCAGAGGATCAATCACAGGCAGTTCATCGATATTGCCGATCCTGTTGCGAATCTCGCGCAGCGCCGTGCTGATCCAGAAGCGCGACAGGGCGGCGCAGGCGATCATCACCGCGATCAAAGACAGGCGAATGATCTTCACGCGGCCTTCACTCGATCTTGCGCGCCACAAGGCAGCCTGAACAAGAAGGAGCAGCGGGCCGACCGTGAGACCGATGACTTCGATTTTGCCGAGAGTGCTGTTGACGATCATTCCGGCGAGATGCCGCGAGGGGAGCGCGCTGAACGCGCTCGGAGCTACAGCGAAGCTGAAGAAGACCATACCTCCAAGCCAGAGCGCCAGCAGAAGCGTCTCCGCGAAAGCCAACATTTGAACCCCGAAACCGGCTGCGGGAGCCGATTTCAGGGTTTCCGGTTTTACAGTGCTGACAGCCATGCTGCTACCCCCACGCGCTTGGTAATCACTTGGTTAATGGAGGGGAAAAAACCTTTCATTAACACCTCGATTCATCGAGGTGTGTGTCAGCGCAAGGCTCTTCCCAACGGTTTCAACCGTTTTCGACCACAAAACCGTTGAAACGGTTAAAGACAACGAAACGTCGCTCATCACCCAGCTAAAGCAGGGTGTTAATGAGAGAAGATGCCTGCTCATGCTTTCTTCCCGCCTTCACGCACCTCCGGTCGCTTTGATGTGATGAAGATGCGTGATGTACTTTTCTGCCGCAAGCGCAGCGACGGTAGCGTCTCCGACAGCGTTCGTTATCTGGCGAACCAACTGCGCGCGCAAATCGCCCGCTGCATAAAGTCCCGGGATGTCCGTCTCCATCCGATCATTCGTTATCAAGTGGCCGCTGTCGTCGTGCTTTGGATGATCGTCGAGAAAATACGTGTTTGGCTTGAAGCCGACGAAAATAAAAACGCCCTGCGTAGGATGCTCCCAACGCTCATCAGTTTTCAGGTTCCTCAAAATGACGCTATCAACTTCCTTGTCTCCCTTGATCTCTTCGACGACCGTATTCCAGATGACTTCGATCTTGGGGTTTCTGAAAATCTGATCCTGAAGAATCTTCTGCGCGCGAAATTCATCGCGGCGATGAACCAGATAAACCTTCGTTCCGAATCTCGTCAGGTAATTCGCCTCTTCAACAGCGGCGTCTCCTCCTCCGACGACCGTGATGACAAGGCCGTTGAAGAATGCGCCGTCGCACACTGCGCAATAACTCACGCCGCGTCCGTTGAGTTCTTCTTCTCCCGGAACGCCTATCTTCGAAGCCGTCCCTCCCGCTGTGGCGATCACCGTAGTCGCGTGATAAGTCTCGCCGCCGTCTGTCTTCACCTCGAACGTGTCTCCCGTGCGGCGCACGGATTTGACCTCTATGCCGGTGCGAATCTCCACTCCGAATTTACGCGCGTGGTTCTCCATCAAAGAGGAAAGCTCAGGGCCTTTGATATGCTCAAATCCCGTGTAGTCTTCGATGGCCTCGGTATTGTTTAGCTGGCCGCCGACGATGCCTTTTTCCAGAATGATGGTTTTGAGATTCGAGCGCGAGCCGTAAAGTCCTGCGGTCAGGCCCGCTGGCCCCGCGCCGATTATGAGTATGTCGTAAGTCTCCTGCATTTGGTTCCTCCCGAAAACAGTGGTCATTAGCAGTGGTCGGTGGTCAGTTGTTTTTCATTTTTGAAGACTGCTGTTGAGCCTGATATCGATCATTTCGCAAAGCCTTCTTCTTACAAATACCGCAACAAGCGAGTAGCTATATTCCCTGTTTTCACCGACCACTGACCACCACTTCGATTATACCTTAAAGAGGAAGGGGTATTCCCGCAAGCTAAGGGTTGACGATGAAATCCGCCAGCAGCCTCGCGCCGAACCCCGTCGCGCCTCGCGCAAGGTGAGGCTTTTCGCGCTCCAGCCATGCGGTGCCTGCTATGTCGAGGTGCGCCCACGGGAGACGGCCCGCGAAATTTTTTATGAACATCCCGGCAGTGATGGCTCCCGCGAATCGATTGCCCGTATTTTTTATGTCGGCGATGTCGCTGCGGATCATATCGCCGTATTCATTATCGGCAGGGAGTTGCCAGAGCCTCTCGCCCGTTCGCTCGCCCGCCGCGATCAACGCATCGATCAACGCCTGATCCGTCCCCAGGATTCCCGCCCGCGCTTCGCCCAAAGCGACGACACAGGCTCCCGTGAGTGTCGCGACATCGATGATGCGAGTGGCCCCGCGGCTGATTGCATAAGTGATCGCGTCGGCAAGCACGAGGCGGCCTTCGGCGTCCGTGTTCACTACTTCTATAGTCTTCCCGCTGAGGCTTCTGATCACGTCGCCCGGTTTGACGGCCCGACCCGACGGGAGATTTTCGGCTGCCGGGACGACTCCCAGCACGCGGGCGCGCGGTCGGAGTCGCGCGATTGCCTGCATCGCTCCTATGACGGCAGCCCCTCCGCCCATATCGTATTTCATCTCGTCCATGTTCGAAGCGGGCTTGATCGATATTCCACCTGAATCGAAAGTGATCCCCTTGCCTACGAGAGCCGTCAACTCCTCGCTCGTCTGATCATCGAGGTTGTAACCCATCACGATCAGCCGCGCGCTCTCATCGCTTCCGCGCGAGACGGCGGCTATCGCGCCCATCCCCATTCGCTTTATTTCCGTTTCATCGAACGACTCGAAACTGAGACCTTCGCTTAGAGCCATCTCTTCGGCTCTTCGCGAAAGCTCCGAGGGAGTCATCACGTTTCCCGGCTCATATCCGAGGCGACGGGCCAGGTTGGCAGCTTCAGCCATCGCCGCGCCGGCGCTGATCGCGTCGTCGAAAGCAAAACTTTGTTTGCTTGCGAGGATGAGGCGTTCAATTTTGCGCTTGCGCTGATCAGTTGCGTAGAGGTTGCCTTCCATCTGGCCCATCTCTAAGCCTTCGATTATCGCTCGCGTCTGCAAGTGGAGATCGATTCTTTCGTCGAGCAGAAACGCAGCCGATTTCATTCCGCGAGGAGCGATCACTCGTGCAGCGCCTCCGGCCATGCGTTGCAGGCTGATCGCCGAATTTTCGACTCTTCCCGCGCCGTAAAGCAGGAGCGCCGCGCCTTCGTTGTGCAGCAACGCCCAGCGATCACGCTTGCCATCGATTTCTCCGCGCTCGAAGAGGCGGGCGACCTGCCCGCGAGAGAGGTTGTTAAGTTCCTGAAGCGATCCTTCGCTCGGATTGTCGCCTTCGAAGACAGGCACGACGAGCGCATCCGCATCGATTCGCTCCAGATCGGCATCGCTGACCGTTATCTGCATGAAATTTTGTTAATCCTTTGCAAAGAGTGAACACGCGCCGGGGCGTCAGAGCGCCCTTATTACAGCTTCGGTGAATTCGAGCGTCGTGGCCTGCCCGCCCAGATCGCGGGTGAGCAGTTGACCGTCTGCGAGAATTTTTTCCAGCGCCGCCTGAATGCGCATCGCCGCATCGCGCTCGCCTATGTGCTTGAGCATCAGGACGGATGTCTGAATGAGCGCGGACGGGTTGGCTATTCCGCGACCTGCGATGCTCGGCGCGCTGCCGTGAACGGCTTCGAAGACGGCTATTTCCTCTCCGATATTCGCGCCCGGCACTATCCCTAGCCCGCCGACAAGTCCCGCTCCGAGGTCTGAGATGATGTCGCCGTAGAGATTTTCCAGAAGCAGCATATCGAACTGATTCGGATCGATGACGAGTTGCATACAGGCATTATCGACTATCAGATCGTCGGCCTCGATTTCAGGGTAATCCTCGGCCACCTCGCGAAAGCAGCGGAGAAAAAGCCCGTCGGACATCTTCATGATGTTGGCTTTGTGAATAGCGGTGACTCTCTTTCGACCTTCGTCGCGGGCGTAGTCGAAGGCGAAGCGGGCTATTCGACGCGAGGCGCGGTCTGTGATTATCTTGAGGCTTTCGACCACTCCGGGAACGACTTCGTGTTCAAGGCCGGAGTAGAGGTCTTCGGTGTTTTCGCGCACGACTATAAGATCGACATCATCGTAGCGCGATTTCACCCCTTTGAGAGATTTAATGGGGCGAAGGTTGGCATAGAGATCGAGCTCTTTGCGCAATCTGACATTGGAACTGACAAATCCCGTGCCTATGGGAGTGATGACCGGGCCTTTGAGCGCGACTTTGGATCGGCGTATCGATTCGATGAGGTCTTTCGGAAGCGGGTCGCCGTATTTTGTGAGGGCTTCCGCGCCTACGACGAAGCTTTCCCATTCGATTTTGACTCCGGTGGCGCGAATGACCGATATGGCTGCGCCCGTAACCTCCGGCCCTATGCCGTCGCCCGGTATGAGAGTGATTTTGTGCGTCATTTATGCCTTTTTAGAAGTCAGAAGTCAGAAGTCAGGAGCCAGAAGTCAGAATAAAACAACTGACCACCGATCTGACCACTGACCGCCGCTTCCCGGCCTGTTATTACTTTCACATCATTGTCACTGACGACCTGAAATACTGGTCGCAACAAGTCGTTAATAGTAACGTAGCGCGCGGCCTGATGCCAACCGCCCGTGAATTTGACAACTGCGGATTCGTCTTTTAGGCTTGAATCGCCAATGTTGATTTTTAAGGAATGAAACCGGGAGGCGCGAGTCAATGATAGAATGCGCGCATTCTGACTCCTGACTCCTGACTTCTGACCTCTGGAGAGATGCGAATGTACGAGGTAATGATAGAAGAGGAATTTTCCGCCGCTCACGCGCTGCGCGGCTACCGGGGCAAATGCGAAAATCTGCACGGCCACAACTGGAAAGTGGAAGTCTACGTGCGCGGCGAGCGACTGGACGAAATCGGCATGTTAGTCGATTTCACCCGCCTCAAGCGGGTGACCCGCGAAGTGATGCGATACCTCGATCATCAAAATCTCAATGAGATTAAACCTTTCGACACTGAGATGAATCCTTCATCAGAACACATAGCCGGTTTCATACTTCACCGCGTCGCCAGCGAGATCAACGACGACCGCATCCGTGTTTACAAGGTGCGGGTGTGGGAGACGCCTTCGACCTCGGCCACGTTTGAAGTTTTTTCATAAGCGGCTTTCATCCTCCCAACTCGTCTTCGCCTTTTTCACCGGAGCCATTCGCTCTGGCTGACGACAACAGATCGCAAAGAGATGCGAGGATGTTTGACTCGCCATCCTGCCGGTAGTAGATTGGCTCTTCTGAACCAGTGGAATGAATCCCCGCAGGAGAGAATCGACTATGCGTTACGCATCCAAAGTCCTCTGCGCATTTTTTGCGCTCGCTCTCGCTCTCTTGACTGTACCGGCAAAAGGAATCGATGCCGGAGCCTTCACCGTCGAGGATATGCTCGACGTGGTGAATGTCAACATCGGTGATCTGAGCAGCGATGGCCGTTGGCTCGCCGCTCAGTCTTCGACGCTGCGCGACCGCATCGGAATCGATAATTATCGCTTCGGCGATCCGACCTATATCGCGCCGCAGCTTGCAGAAATCTGGATCATCGATACTCAATCTGCAAAAGCGCAAAAGCTCTTTGCCGACAAACGTCAGGCGCGCTCGCTGCGCTGGTCGCCCGATGGCGAGAGATTAGCTTTCTTTCTCCTCCGAGGCGACCGATACGAACCTGTGATATGGGAAAGAGCAGCGAACAAATTCACTTCGATAAATTTGCCTGCCGGCCGCTACGCAGCCGAAAACTCCGACCTCGAATGGTCATCGGATGGCGCGCGTATTCTGCTCGCTCTCAGAACGGAAGAGTGGCGCGCGAAGGCGAAAGAAAAATTCGCCTATGAAACCCGCGGCCCCGTAGTCGCGCATTCGAGCCGCGAGCCTTTCCTCGCCTGGGACGAACTGAGAAGAATGAGCGCGCTTCGCTCGCTAGTCTCTTACGATCTCAAAACCGCTCAGTCGCGCGAAGTCCTCCCTGAGACGAAAATCAATTCATACAATCCTGCTGAAGACGGTTCGTTCATCTCCTTTTTCGAAGACATAACGAAAAAGACCGACTACGATGTGATATTCGGCTCGGAGAATCAGGTGCGCATCCTTCCTTCGGCGGGCGGCGAAGCGCGAATCATTCTTAAATCCACCAAAGGCATAAACCTTATCTGGTCGAAGGATGGTCGGCGCTATGCCTATTCGAAAGACGGCAACATCTTTTTCGCTTCGATTGATGACCGTGAGCCTCGACAGATAACGGGCAAAAAAGAAGAGAAGGAAAAAGCTGAAGCCTCAGATAAACCAGCCGAGGCGGATAAAGAGAAACAAAAAGAGCGATTCAACACGGTTCGACTAAGCCCCACAGGCGATCAACTCGTCGCTTCTAATAAAGAAGGACTCTGGCTCATCGATACGGCGACCGCAGCGCGCGAGCTTTTCCTCAAGATGCCTGAAGAAGACAAGGAATCGCCGCGCTATCAGGTTTCGGAATGGAGCGACGATGGCATTTATCTCTCATACTCTTCGCGGACGAAATGGGAGCGTGGGCTTTCGCGCTACAACACGAAGACTAAAAAGCTCGAAGACCTCTTCAGAGACTCGCGGCTGTATTCGGGATTCAGGCTCTCGAAAGACGGGCGCGCCTGGGTCTTTGCGGCAGCAGAAGGCAATCGCCCCGCCGATCTTTATTTCGCCGACGCCGGTTTCACCAACGTCCGCAGACTCACAGAAGCCAATCCTCAATTGAAGCAGAAGAAGCTCAGTCGAACGGAGCTTGTCTCTTATCTCGACGCCGACGGAACCCGGTCTTACGGAGTGCTTTATTATCCTGCGGATTACGAAGCGGGCAAAAAATATCCGACGGTGTTCATCATCTACGAGCAGTTCTTTGACGATAACTTCAACAGCACCGTCAACGTGCTGACCTCGAATGGCTATGCGGTGATGCAGCCTTCAGTCAATTTCGAAACAGGATTTCCGGGCGAAGCGTGGGCAAAGGGCGTAACTGCTGCTGCAAACAAGCTGATCGAGATGGGCGTGGCCGACGCCGAGAGGTTAGGCGTTCAGGGAACGAGCTATGGAGGATATGCCACGAATCTGCTCATCACCCAGACCGCGCGCTTCAAGGCGGCGATAAATATTTCGGGCAAGGTCGATATGATGAGCTTCTACACCGACTCTCCCCGCCTCGGAGTTCGCAACATTCACGCGCCGGAAAAAAGTCAGGATCGATTGGGGGCGACTTTGTGGCAGCAGCCTCAAAAATACATTCAGCATTCGGCCATAATGTTTGCCGACCGGATCAAAACGCCTCTGCTACTGATGACCGGCGAGCAGGATCATAACGTACCTGCGCGTCAGGCGATGGAGATGTATTACGCGCTTCGTCGGTTGGGCAGAAAAGTCGAGTGGGTCAGCTACACGAACGGCGGACATGGAATGCCGACGACGACAGTCGAAGAGGTGAAGGATTATCATCGGCGGATCGTTGCGTGGTACGACGATCATTTGAAAGGCGACTTGAAGAAGAAAGCCGAGGAGCAGAAGTCAGACGTGCCGCAGCGATAAAAAGGCAAAAGGTAAAAGTGAAAGCAGAGTTGGTAGCGATAGGAGAGGTTACTACTCTTGTTTTTTGAGCAGGGAGTTTTGCGAATAAAGCGAGAAGTTGTTTTTGCCTTTTTCATTTTGCCTTGCAGCGCAGCCTCGTTCTTCGCGTCCCTTCGCGAGCCTTTTAGCCTTGATCTTCCCTCATCAGCCCCGGCGTTGTAAAAAGCGGTTAAAAGTGTGAATAATTTGTAAAAAGGCGGTCAACTATAGCGCACTGATCGTTGAAGTATGTTGTATAGTGGAGAGTTGAAAAAGAGGAAAGAGTATTGAAGCTGAGGGGGATTCTCAAGCGTCATTTTCTACGAGTCGGATTGATAGCGGTGATCGTTCCGCTGCTCATCATTCTGGCGATGCAATATCGGTCGCTGGTCGAGTTGGAGCGCACCATGCCGGTCGCCCGCCGCGAGTACATGCGCAAGTACCTGGTGATGGTCGCCCGCGACACCTACGAATTTTATCGCGCCGCCGCTGACCAGACCCTCAACGTTCCTCCCCGCGCTTTCGATCAATACAAGCCGCGAATAGTTCAATCCGACATCATAGTGGATCATTTCAAACAGAGCCGCACCGATGCGGCAAAGCGACTCTTCGTGGCGGCTACCACCGAAGCCGAAGATCGCTATTATGCCATCATTTATTTCTACGACCCGCAAAGCAACTCGCTGGAAAACGATGTGGACTCGCCTGAATGGAGCGCGGCGCACGCGGCCTGCGCGCCGTGGCTCGCTCATCGGATGACCAACACCGCGCCGGAATCGCCTTCGCTGACGGTTCACGAATTCGATCCCAATAATCGAGTCATCGTCAAACCGATAATCGATGAAGGCTCGAAGCAGGTGGTCGGAGTGGCGGGGATGGTAATCGATGAGGCTTATTTCAAAAACACTGTTCTCCCGTCGGCAATCGAGCAGTCCGTGCAGAAATTTTTTCCCGACGAATACCGGGACGTGATCGTGACGGCGCTCGATGGCGGCGAGCGACTGGTGATGGCGAGCCAGCCTTTCGAAGGGCAGCCTTACGAAGTTGGAGGCGCATTCCCGTTTCTGTTCAAGGACTGGCGGCTCGGCATACGTATGCGGCGGATGACCGAAGATCAATGGGCGCGTCGGGCCTTCACCTTCAACCTGTCGCTTACGCTCTTGATGACTTTGCTTCTCGTGGGAGGAATCGCTATGGCGCTGCGCGCGGCATCGCGCGAAATGAAGCTCTCGCAGATGAAATCAGATTTCGTATCGAATGTTTCTCACGAACTTCGCACGCCGCTGGCTTCGATCCGCGTGTTTGCGGAATTCCTTCGGCTGGGGCGAGTCCGGGAGCCTGAAAAAATCCGCGAGTACGGCGAGTACATAGAAACTGAAAGCCGGAGGCTCACGCAACTCATCAATAATATTCTGGATTTTTCGCGCATAGAATCGGGCCGTAAGACCTATCAGCTTGAAAGAGCCGATGTGAAGGAAGTCATTCTGGACGCGCTCAAGACCTTCGAAGTGCAACTCACTCAGCAGGGCTTCAACATAATCCTGGAAGGCCCCGCGAGACCGCTGCCCCCGGCGATAATCGACACGGACGCCATATCGCGGGCATTTTTGAATCTGCTCGATAACGCGGTGAAATACTCAGGCGACAGCCGCGAAATCACAGTCAGGCTGGCCAAGCGCGACGAGTATATAACGATAGCTGTTACCGATCACGGCATAGGAATTTCGCGCGAGGAGAGAGATAAAATTTTCGAGAAGTTTTATCGCGTCAGCACCGGCCTTGTGCATGACGTGAAGGGAAGCGGACTTGGGCTTTCGATAGTCAAGCACATAGTTGACGCTCATCGCGGGCTGTTGACTCTCAACAGCAAGCCCGGCGCGGGCAGCACCTTCACGATTTACCTTTTGGCCGAGCATATCCCGGCGACAGAAGCGCCGCCTTCGGAGAAGAAGACGACAGAAGTGCCGGTCGGAGTATGAGCAGTTTTCAGTTTTCAGTTTTCAGTTTTCAGTTGTTTCCGGACGAATTGATCAGGATGATGAAAAATTCCTCTGAAAACAGAAGCCGGAAATAAGAAATCTGAGGTCAGAATAAAGCGACTGAAAACTGAAAACTGAAAACTGTCTTACGAGGAGGAAACCTGATGGCGAAAGTTTTGATAGTAGAAGACGATCAGGCTATGGCTGTCGCGCTGCGCGACGGATTCGAATACGAGGGCTACTCTGTCGCGGTGGCGCGCGACGGAGCGAGCGGGCTTGAGATGGCCTCGCAAAAAGAGGTCGATCTGATAGTGCTGGATGTGATGCTCCCGCGCGTGAGCGGTCTCGACGTCTGCAAGCAGCTTCGCGCAGAAGGCAACGACATTCCGATCATACTGCTGACGGCGCGCGGGCAGGAGATCGATAAAGTGTTAGGACTCAAACTCGGCGCGGACGATTACGTGACCAAGCCTTTCAGCTTCATGGAGCTTGCTGCGCGAGTGGAAGCGGTGCTGAGAAGGGCGACGAGGAAAGTTGAGAAGATAGAGATTTATCAGCTTGGCGACCTGATGCTGGATTTCAAGAAGTGCGAGGCGAGCAGGGATGGAGAAGAAATAGAGTTATCGCCGCGCGAGTACAAGCTTTTGAAGTATTTCATAGAGCATCAGGGCGAAGTCATCACACGCGATCAGTTGCTCGATGCTGTCTGGGGCTACGACAGTTTTCCGCTCACTCGAACTGTGGATACTCACATCGCAAAACTTCGTCAGAAGATAGAAGACGATCCGGGAAATCCTCACCACATAGTCACAGTGCATAGAGCGGGGTACAAGTTCGTCGGATGAATGGTTGATTCGCGCGCCGAATAGTAAAAAACCGACTTGTTATAGCGGCAATCAGATAAGTGAACAGGAAACTCTCTCATTAACACCGCGATTGATCGCGGTGTAGACAACGCGCGAAGGACAGAGAACTGTTTTAACAGTTTCCCTCCGCCGATCTTTAATTCGTCGGCTGGTCGCCAAGCGCGTAGATATTATCTGCGCGGACAGAAAAACTGTTAAAACAGTTTCAGGTCGAGGTCTCTCGCTTTTTCACCGTGATCAATCGCGGTGTTAATGAGAAGGTCGCGATCCTGATGTATTCAACCTGTTCATGCATCTGTATACCGCTATAAGTGTCTGTGCCATACCCCCCGTTAGCTCCACATTTAATCGTGGTCGTAGGTGAACAGACTGCAAGTTGTTGATTCTACGTCAGGGCTGTCAGCACGGCTGTTGATAAGACTGACAGAGGCGCGATCTTAACTTATTGAAAAGACGTTCGACTTGACGACGTTACATCAAGCTCCGCGATTAAGTGTAGAGCTACCTACCCCCAGCCTGTAAGCTGAAAATTACAAAAAAACTTCTTGACATATAAATCTGACTTGCGTATTCTGAGCCACGTTTCCAAACCCGTGCATAAAACGCAGTTGGGACTGAGAGCTTTTTTCGAATTTCAACCAGGAGCCTCTGAGTAGAAATTTCTCCCACTGCGAACGTATCTAATCCCGACCCGATCGCCGTGCTAACGGTTCGGGGTAATGCGCCGTCAAGACTGACCGACTCACAATCAGCTTATGCCTGAAAAGGTATCCGTGTCTCATCGAGCGGGAGATGTCGCCCGCAGTGAACCGCATAGAGGAACTGTGATGTCAAAGAGAAAATCCGGCAAACGAAGCAAGCTTGCAGCCTCGGCGAAAGGATCGCGGAGAAAAATTGCGACCATACTTGTTATGCTCGCGCTAATTGCCGCAGGAGTCACGGCAGCAAGCTGGTCTGTGATCAAATCGAGAAGCGCCGAGCCGCAGCCTCAGCAGCCTTCGCTGGCGAAGGAGTATATCTACGCGGGCGGAAGGCTCATAGCGACGGAGGAAGATGTTTCGACCACGATCCTGCCGCCCGGCTCCCTTCGCGCAACGACTCAATCAAACACTATTATCAGGATCACATGGTCTCCTTCTTCCGGCGCAGCACGCTATCAACTTGAAAGAAGCCTCAACTTTGCCGCCGCCAACAACGGCTTTACAATCGTCTCATCCACTATTACACAGACTCTTTTTGACGACACTGTTGCCAGCAGTGCTGCCTACATCTATCGAGTCCGCGCTGTGGATCAAAATAACCAGCTATCTCAGCCAAGTAATATCGATCTGGCTGCAGCGATGACTTTCGACGATCCTTCACTGCAAGGGGCCACGATAAGAGAAGTGCATCTGACTCAACTGCGACAGGCAGTCAATTTCATCAGGCAAGCGGCTGGCTATGCGGCCTTCAACTCCTGGACTGATCCGCCGCCGCTGGCTCAGACGGTCAATGTCAAGAAAGCACATGTGGATGAACTCCGAAACAAACTCAACGAGGCAGCGACAACCTTATCGCTGCCAGCACCGACATACGCCACGATCACTCAACAGATCAGTGTTGTCGAGGCAGAGCATTTTTTGCAGTTGAGGAGGCTTGCAAAAGGATATCTCACGGAGGTTGTGGGTAATTAGGGTTTTGGGAGGAAAGAAGATGAAAAATGTGAAAGACACAAGACGAGTCGGAGTTCCTGCTCAAAGCTACACCAATCAACCTCTGTCAGCAGGAATCATTGTCTATAAGGCGCACATAGAGGAATTGTGTCAGGGTGTGAAATGAGTTAAAGCCAGCTTCCAAACAGCGATGGCAAATACCAGCAATGATAGAAAGGAGATCAGAAGATGGACAAGATCAAACAGATAGCTAATGAGATACCTTCTCTTGCACTCGACTTTATCCATTTTGATCTTTGAAAAAATAAGAGCAGGCTGTGTAAGCTGAGAAAGATAAATCTTTCCCAAGAGGTCTTTCGTATGCTGACACTGCCTGCCGATCTGTTGAACTTGATGATAGCCTTCTCTCCCCTCTTTACCAAGCCAACCTGGGAACACGCCAAACTCCTGCTGCTGGGAGCTATTCTTGCTCCTGGCAAACGCACCGTCACTGCCTGTCTGCGCGTGCTGGGCAAAGCCAAAGAGAAAACCTTTCAGACTTATCATCGCCTTCTCAATCGCACTCGATGGAGTGGGCTTTTGGCCTCCAGGATTCTGCTCGGTCTTATCATCGCTTTGCTTCCTGCCAGTAGTAGTATCGTCATCGGCGCTGATGACACGATAGAACGGCGGCAAGGCAAAAAGATCCCTGGCAAGGGATGCTATCGCGATCCTCTGCGTTCTACAAAGAAGCACGTCGTCAAATGTTTCGGCTTGAAGTGGCTCTCACTGATGGTGATGGTTCGCTTGCCTTTTTCCTCTCGTCTCTGGGCGCTGCCCTTTATGAGTGTGCTTTGTCGAGGAGAGGAGAAGAACTCCAAAGGCAAGCACAAGACTTCGATAGACATACTGATGATAGTTGCCAGGAAGGTGAGCCGGTGGTTGCCAGATCGGGTCGTGGTGCTGGTAGTAGACGGGGCATTTGCTGCCGTGAAGTTGGCCTTGGCCTGCGCAGGCGAACCCAATCACAAGTTGGCGCTGGTGACCAGACTGAGGATCGATGCCAACCTCTATCATTGGCCGTCAGCCCAGCCCAAAAGCAAACGAGGGTGCAAACCCGCGAAGGGAGCGCGCCAGAGAAAACTCAGCCAGTGGGCGGCGCGTAGCGATACGCCTTGGGAAGAGATTGAGGTTTGCTGGTACGGGGGAGTGAGAAAGAAAGTGCAGGTGTTTTCCAGAACAGGGCTTTGGCACACCTCTGGATGCAAGCCAGTGGCGATGCGTTATGTGTTGGTGAGAGACCCTCAAGGAGAACTCAGAGACGAAGCATTTTGTTGCACAAAGCTGGATGCCAGCCCTGTGCAGATAATCGAATGGTTCGTGATGAGGTGGAGTGTGGAAGTGACCTTTGAAGAAGCGCGGGCGCATTTGGGGATGGAGACACAGAGACAATGGTCAGAGAAAGCGATCTTGAGAGCGACGCCAGTGATACTGGGGTTGTACACGCTGGTGACGATGATGGCGGTGAAGATTGCAAGGGAAGGAAAAGTGGCGATCAACCAGACAGCCTGGTACAAGAAAGAAGAGGCGACCTTTAGCGATTGTATGATAATGGTAAGAAAGCATTGCTGGGGAGTAGAGAATTTCAAGAACTCTACTGAAAACCCAGACTCAGTGCTAATTCCGAGCGAGGTACTCAACCATTTGGTTTCCTGCCTTGCTCTGGCTTCTTAATTGGATAAAGTCGAG
>DLHY01000017.1 GCA_002483445.1 Blastocatellia bacterium UBA7656 | reverse complement strand
TTTGTTTGCAACACTTGGCGTTTAGACTTGGCACGGCAAATTGGACGTTAAACGCCCGCCACATTGCCCAATATCGTAAGTTGGGTAAATGTTGAATCTGCTCATTTTGATTTATGACCACGCCTCAATTAAATGGCCCTAGCTGCGAACGATCTTTCGCGCCTCATTCGGAGATTACACCCTTGCAATCAACCTCTGAGGTGGATAAACTACGCGCAGGCAATTTCGCGGCCAACTCCGAACCGCGGCTCGATCAGTTCGCCAGCGGGCAATGCCGTTCAGTGTTGGTTCAGCGTTTTGGCAGGAGACGTATTTCGCTCACTACAACTTTAGACTGGTAGCTAATCTGAGGATTTCGAAACCGCCCGAGAGAGAGCGGCGCGCGTTACAGGTGTTGTGCCATCTGACTTCGGATAATTTCCGGGGCGAGTCGCTCTATCAAAGGCCAAACCAGTAATGGAGGAGGCGTACATGAAAAGATCGATGATTGCTGCTGGTGTTATCCTGTGTTTGCTGATGACTGGCGTTTCGTTCGCACAAGGAACGAATGCGAGCCTCGGCGGAACCCTATTGGACGCCGCAGGGGCGATAGTTGAAGACGCCGTAGTCACTGCGAAAAACATCAGGACTGGCGTCACCCAGAACACGAAGTCAAATGGGCAAGGCATCTACCTGTTTGTCAGCCTGCAGCCCGGACTATACGAGGTCACTGCGGAGAAGTCCGGTTTCAACAAATTCGTTTACAACGAAGTCTTGCTGGAGGTCGCGGCAAAAGCAAGGCTGGATTTTCAGCTTGAGACGGGGCGAGTGACTGAATCGGTGAGCGTCAGCGCGGGAAGCCAATCGACGTTGAACCGCGAGTCGACTTCAGTTACGGGCGTCATCAGCGAACAGATGATTACCGACCTGCCGCTTCCCGCCCGCGACGCGCTCGGCCTTGTGCTGACGCAGGGCGGATTGCTCGGCGATAATTTCGGCGGCCAGAGAATCGGCGCTCTCAGTATCACCCGCGATGGCATCGATGTCATGGATCGGCGAATCAACTCCGGCATCAACTCAACGGTGTTTAACAGCGTCGATCTGGTTCAGGAAGTTCGTATCACGACATCCCCAGCCGACGCGGAGTTCGGGCGAGGATCAGCCTTCGTTCAACTCATCACGCGATCGGGAACCAACGACTTTCACGGCAGCGTGTTCGAGTCTCACCGCAATACCGCATTGAACGCAAATGAATGGGACAACAACCTTCGCGGCGATCCCCGCGATGAACTGATCCGCAATCAGTTCGGCGGAAGAATCGGCGGCCCTATCAGAAAGAACAAGACTTTCTTCTTCTTTCTCTACGAAGGACAGCGCCAGCGAGCCAGGGGCGATGTGACGGCAACAGTGCTGACGCGGGATGCACGGCAGGGCGTCTTTCGCTTTTTCCCCGGCGTAATCAACGGGAACGCGCTTGCGCTGGTGCCGACCGTCGACGCAAACGGCAACCCTGTCAGACCTGCCGCCGCGACCGGAGACCTTCAGTCCGCCAGCCTTTTCGGACGTGATCCGAATCGAAGCGGCTTCGATCCGACAGGTCTGGTTACGCAGTTTCTCGACCAGATGCCGCTGCCAAACAACTTTCGTGCTGGAGATGGACTCAACACGGCAGGCTTCACCTGGTCTCGTCCCTCGACGGACGACTTCAACAACTACAACGTCAGGATCGATCACCACTTCAACGAGAATCATCGGCTCAACTACAGCTACTCGAATGAACGGAGCGAATCATTGAACGGTTTTCTGGCCCCGGCCTTGCCCAATGCGCCCGGCGGAGAGTTCAGAGGCGACAGTCGCTTCCATTCGCTTCAACTCGTCTCGTCTTTCGGTCCGAGGATAGTGAATGAGTTTTACGCCGGAGCTCAGCGTCCGCTCGTGAGGTTCTTCGCGCCCTGGGAGCTAAACGAGGACATATTTCCAAAGACAGCCAGCGGCGAGATTTTTGCGCCGGACTTCAATCTGGTGAGCGACCCGATCAACATAAGCAACGATCCGCAGGGTCGCATATCGCCCGTCTATATGTTCGGCGACAAGATCAGCTTCCTCAAGGGGCGGCACTCGCTCAAGGGAGGGGTGGAGATTCGGTTCGCCAGCACCAATGGCTTCAACTCCTTTACCGTATTACCTCGCGCCACCTTCGGCACGGGCGGCGTCGGCGTGCAACGCATCACCGGCAGCAACGGCATTCCCGGCATCGGGTTGAACGGCACCACGGCTCAGAATCTGCTCATATTGCTCAGTGGTTCGATAGCCAATGTCCAGCAGGCATTCAACTCGGCAGGCGGCTCGAACCCTGAGTTCATCGCGGGCGAGGGAAAACGCCGAACCTGGAAGCAGAGAGAGTTCAGCCTGTTCTTCAAGGATGACTTCAAAATCAAGCCCAATCTCACGCTTAATTTCGGACTCCGTTACGAGTTCTACGGTGTGCCATTCGAAGGGCAGGGCAAGGCCGCCGGACTCAGGGGAGGTTCTGCCGGCATATTCGGCATTTCAGGCTCTGACGAAAGCGCGCTGTTCAGCGCAGGGGCCGCCAACTCGGGGTCTCTCACGGAAGTTGTGCTTGTCGGGCCGGGTTCTCCCAATGAGTCACAGAAGCTCTATAACAACGACTGGAACAACTTCGCTCCTGCCATAGGCATTAGCTGGGCGCTTCCCTGGTTTGGCCAGGACAAAACAGTGCTGCGCGCAGGATATGGCCTGGGATACGAAAAGAATTCCTTGCGAATCGTCGACGTAGTGGCCGGAGACCAGCCGGGACTTCGCACGCTGAGTGTATTCACTCAGCCGACATACCTCAACCTTGCCGGAGTCAGCCTTCCGCTCATTCCGTTGGGAGCGCCGCTCTCAACCGTTCCCTTGACGGATCGAAACCAGACGGTTCGCGGCTTCGACACAAATCTTCGCACCCCTTACAGTCAGAACTGGAGCGTTTCTATCCAGCGTGATCTGGGATGGAAGGCGGTAGCCGAAGTCCGCTACGTGGGAAGCAAGGGGACGAAACTGATTCGAGGAGCGAATTTCAACGAAGTGAATATCTTCGAGACGGGCATACTGGAAGCCTTTTTGATCACCCAGGCGGGCGGAAATGCGCCGCTTCTCGACAGGATATTTATGGGGTTGAACATTCCCGGTTTCGGGACCGTCAACGGAACGACGAGGACAGGCTCGGGTGCGGTGAGGTCCTTCAGCACTACCTCCGCGATGCTTGCAAACAACAGCGTCGGAGCCTTCGCCAACTTCCTCAATTCGACGACGAGTTTCACAGGTGTCGCTGGCGGACTTCTGCGCAGAGCAGGTCTGCCTGAAAACTTCATCGTGGTCAATCCGCAGTTTGCGGCAGCCAACCTCACAGGGAACTTCGCTAACTCATCCTATCACTCGCTGCAGCTTGACGTGACCAAGCGATTCACAAACGGGATGCAATTCCAGAGCAATTACACGTGGAGCAAGTCTCTGGGCGAGGAAGAAGGCTCAGGCCAGGAGATGCTCGACAGCTACCGGACAGCCAGGGATCGAAGCTTCGACAAAAGACGGCTGTCTTTCGATGTTCGTCACGTCTTCCGCAGCAGTTGGACATACGAACTGCCCTTCGGTCCGAGGCGCGCGCTGCTGAACGGAAACAACGGGATAGTATCGAGGCTGGTGGGCAACTGGCAAATAGGCGGAATCTTCAACGCCTTCTCCGGCAGCCCGCTTACGGTGAGCGCGGGAATCAGTTCGTTCAACCAGTTTACGGATAACACTGCCACGGTTGTCGGGCCATTTCCCTCTAACCTGGGCAGAGTAGTCGTGACAGGAACCGGCGTCAGTTACTTCGCCAACCTCATGCAGATAGTTGATCCTCAGGTTGGGAATCTGACTACCAATGGCGGCGTTCAGGGTAGAAGCGGGCTTTTGGCCATCACCGATGCGAACGGGAATCTGCTGCTGGTCAATCCCGCTGCGGGTACACTGGGGACGCTTGCGCCAGCCTACATCGAAGGGCCGGGATCGTTCAGGTTCGATGTGAACCTGGTCAAGAGAATTCGACTTACCGAAGGCAAGAACATCGAGTTGCGCGCTACTGCGCTCAACGTCCTCAATCGCCCGATCTGGAACAATCCCAATACAGACATCAACTCGACGAACTTCGGGGTAATCACCACAGCCGGCGGCAACCGGATCATGGTCTTGGATCTCCGATTCAACTTCTGATCCCTCGATCTTCGCTCCACATCTTTATGAGGGTATGGGCGGCCTCCTACAGGCCGCCCCTTTTTGTCCTGAAACACAAGGCAAAAGGCGAATAGGGTCTCTCGCTCTTTTCGCGAAACTTCCCGCTCAAAAAAACAAGGAGTTGAAACCTCGCTTCGCAGAGCAATCCGCTTTCCTCGATTCAATCGAACTAATCGATGCCATCGCGCAAACTCCAAAGGCCAGCCTCTTTGTCAAACCATCCCCGGCTCCCTCTTGTAAATGAAAGCGGCATTCTGACTGCAAGGCGTGGAGGCAAAAGCCATCATCCTGTCTGCGAATCGCGCGAGAGAGAAGATTTTCAAAAAATGCCGCGTCGTTGAAATCCTGCTTGCGCGAGGCAACCTCTTTCGTTAATATAACCCTTTTCAATTAGGGGGCGGTGCGTCAACCTAACATCCCCGAAAGAACTTGTTCGGTATTTGATAATGCTATGGGCCTGATCTTTCGCGATCAGGCCGCGTGTGCTGGGGTGGTCGAGTGGTTAATGGCACCGGGCTGTAAACCCGGCGGGCTTAGGCTCTACGTAGGTTCGAATCCTACCCCCAGCACCATCTGAGATTTCAAATCTCAAATTTGAGATTTCAGAGCGGGCGTAGCGCAATGGTAGCGCACTAGCCTTCCAAGCTAGGTGTTGCGGGTTCGAGTCCCGTCGCCCGCTCCATTTTTCAGGGTCGCCTGGCGAGGGCCGGCGTAGCTCAGTGGTAGAGCGCATCCTTGGTAAGGATGAGGTCACGAGTTCAATCCTCGTCGCCGGCTCCACTTGTGACAAATTACAGGTTGACTACAGGAGAGATATGGCAAAGGAGAAATTTGATCG
>DLHY01000022.1:892-9501 GCA_002483445.1 Blastocatellia bacterium UBA7656 | reverse complement strand
GCAGTGGTCGGGGGTCGGGGGTCAGGGGTCGGTTAATCACCTCTGATGTTCAGGGATTGTTTTCGAGTGTTGCTCGTTTGATGAAAGAGCCAGCGATGACTCAACCACTATGCACTGAAAGTGCATAGGTTGCACTCGGACTGAAAGTCCGACTCATTCTAGGATGAACGGATCACTCGCTTGATTCGACGGATGCCGATGATGCTCCAAGTACTCTTGTACCACTTCTTCCGTGATGTTGCCGGTACTCCACGCCCCGTAGCCTATCGCCCAGAAGTGCCGACCCCAATACCGCTTTCGCAGGTGCGGGTATTCTTGTTGCAGCATCCGCGATGTTCGTCCTTTAAACCGTTTCACCAAATCCGACAGCGACTTCGACGGCGGGTACTCGATGTGCATGTGTACATGATCTTTGCTCACCACTCCTTTGAGTATTCGCACGTCTTCGGCGTCGCAGATTTGCACGAGCAAGTCTCGACAGCGCACTTTGATATCACCTACAACGACATGGTAGCGATGCTTTGTCACCCACACGATATGTGCGGTCAGGCGGGTGATGGTGTGGCCGCTGTGCCGATTGTCTTTCATCGGCCACGACTTCTACCACGTTGTAGAGATGTGTAGCAACTGAAAGTCTTGCGCTGAAAGCGCATAGTTTCAACTAGCGTACTGGAACAATGAACGTGGCTCCATTGAAGCTCTGCCGCTGTGATTGCCTACATCCTTGCGTTGACGTTTCCACATTTGAATGAACGTGGCTCCATTGAAGCGAAGGGGCTGTCACCTGTCACCTGTTCCCTGTTCCCTGTTTCCACGTTTGAATGAGCCTGACGCGGCTCGTTTTCCCGTTTGACTAAGCCGCCGAATTCCTGTTTCATGCTTGCTTGCAACCGGGAATTCTATCTCTGAAGAAGCGCATATTGGCTCTGCAAGACGAAAAAATCGAACAGCAACCTCTCGTTGAGTCCGACTCCACAAAGCGTGTCTTCTGGCGTGTTGAAGGCTCTCTGCTCAACCTGTCAGCCGTCCGCCCCGTCGGGTTTTTTACCTGGAACGCTCAGAGCTTCGCCGAACGCTGGGGCCGACGCGGATTGCTGGCTATGCTCGCCCTCATCCGCCCCCTGCTCTACGCCCTCAATCGCGTATTCGCCACCCGTATGCTTCACACACTGCTTCGCGGCGTGAGCCGGGATCGATTGGACCTTCTCGGCGAAGAGTACTTCGAATACAAACTCAAACCCAAACTCAATCCGTCAAGCGTCGAGCATCTCAAAACTCTCATCTCTTCAGGCCAGAAGGTCGTCCTCGTCTCTCAGGCGCTCGATCACGTCCTGCGACCTCTGGCCCGTCACCTCGGCGTCGAATATATAATCGCCAATCAACTGGAATTTCGCGACGGACTCGCGACCGGCAGATTGATCGATCCCGTGATACGCCCGCGCGGAGGTTACGCCCGCCTTATCCCGCTCAGGAAAAACGGCGCGATTTCGGCTGAAAAACTCGCTTCCGATCTCGGATTCAAAACCCAGCCGGAATTGCTCGACGAGGCCATCACATCAAGCGAAAGACGCGCGCCCGCAACAGCGCGCCCGCTGGTCATCTTCGAAAAACATAAACGAATAGACCGCCTCTCAGTGCGCGAAACTCTCGCGGGCAAACATATCCTGCTCATAGGCGTGACCGGATTCATAGGCAAGGTCTGGCTGGTAAAAGTTCTCAGGGACGTTCCCGATATAGGAAAAATCTATCTGCTCATCCGGCGCGGACGCGCGACATCGGGCCAGAGAAGATTCGAAAAAATAGTCGAATCTTCCCCCCTCTTCGAATCTTTTCACGAAGAATTCGGCGATGATCTGGCTCGATTCCTCAGCGAGCGAATCGAAGTCATAGACGGCGATATAACCCGTCCCGACCTCGGACTTGCGGAAGAAACCATCCGTCGCATCGCTCCCCGACTCGATCTGGTCATCAACAGCGCGGGGCTGACCGATTTCAATCCCGACCTCAGACAAGCTCTCGAAATCAACGTCGAAGGCACTCTGAATCTCATCGGATTTCTGCGCCGCATGGATCATGCCGCGATGCTTCATCTCTCGACCTGCTATGTCGTCGGCCACAGGGACGGGCGGGTGCCTGAATCGCTTTATCAAAACTACACGCCCGCAAACGTCGCCGATTTCGATGCCCAAAGCGAGCGCGAGTCTCTCCACACGCTCGTCGAAGAGATCGCCCGCAGGTCTGAAAGCGAATCGGTCACGCGCGAGCTTCGCGCTTCCGCGCTTGCGAAATCCAACGGCAAGACGATGAACGAATCGGCCATCGAATCTCAGATTCGCAAAGGCCGCGCTCGCTGGGTGCGCGATCAGTTGATCGAAGAAGGTATGCAGAGAGCCAGACGGTTCGGCTGGCCCAATACATACACTTTCACCAAGAGCCTCGCCGAATCCTTAATCGCCCGCCTCGGCAAAGGACTGGCGATAGCCGTCGTGCGGCCTTCGATAGTAGAGACTTCGACCGTAGACCCATTCTCAGGATGGAACGAAGGAGTAAACACATCAGCGCCCATCTCTTATCTGCTGGGAACCTACTTTCGGCAGTTGCCGTCGAATGAGCGCAAGTGCCTCGATCTCATCCCGGTCGATCTGGTGTGTCGCGGGATGGCTCTCATAGCAGCGGCCTTGATATCTGATCGCCACGAGCAGGTCTATCATCTCGCGACCTCTGCGGCCAATCCGTGCGATATGCGCCGATGCGTGGAACTCACGGGGCTTGCTCATCGCAAGCATTACCGCGCGCAGGATGGATTTCGTCATCGCCTTCGCGCAAGGTTCGATTCCATACCCGTCTCCAAGCAGCGATACAGGATGCTCTCCGCGCCCAGGCAACGGGCCGTCATTCAGGCCATTCAAAAAATGAGCGCGCCGCTGCCGTTCAAGAAACCGCTGCTGACGAGTTTCGAGCGCGGGCTTGATCGGGTGGAAAAACTCATAGAACTTTATGAGCCGTTCATCCTTCACAACGAACATGTCTTCGAGGCCGGAAACGTCGATCTGTTGAACGAAGCTCTCTGCCAGGAAGAGCGCGAGATGTTCGGCTATGATCCGATGGCTTTGGACTGGTGGGAATACTGGATCAACATTCACATTCCGGCTCTGCGGAAATGGGCTTATCCTCTCATCGAGGGCCGCCCGCTCGAAGAACGCCCGCGGCGCGCTTTTCACCTTCTTTCGCACACTACGGTAGGAACTTAGGAGAGGTGACAGGTGACAGGTGACAGGTTACAGGCTATCGGGAGCAAACGATTCATTCCCCTGTCCCCTGTTCCCTGTTCCCTGTCCCCTATTTCGCTATGTCTATATTTTTAACCGGATCGACTGGCTATTTGGGCGCTCATCTGACCGCCGAACTGCTTGATCATCACGCGGATGATTTGAATCTGCTCGTCCGCGCGCCGAGTCGCGAAGAAGCTGAACGCAGGCTCTGGCGCGCTATGCAGATTCACTTCGACTTTGCGCGCTTTTACTCTTTCCTGAAAACCCGAATAAATATTTTTCTCGGCGATCTGACTGACTCTCGATTCGGGCTGTCCGCCGATGATTACAGGCGAATGGTTCACTCGACCAGTTCGATCATTCATTGCGCGGCCTCGCTCAATCGCAGGAGCGAAAAAAGCTGTTTGAATGTGAACCTGCGCGGCACGCTCGAAGTCGTCCGCTTAGGCATGGCTGTGCGCGATCATCACGGATTGCGCCGCATCAGTCACGTCTCAACCGTTGCCGTAGCCGGTCATCGCGCGAATGAAATAGTCCGGGAAGACGAATCGGTCGACTGGTCGCGCTCGGATTATGATCCTTACGCGAGGACGAAGAAATTCTGCGAACACATGATAGGCGAGCTTTTGCCGGATGTGTCTCACCTGATTTTTCGACCGAGCATTATTTTGGGAGACAGCCGTCGCGCCGAGACTACGCAGTTCGATATGGTGCGCTCGTTTGTTTTTTTAGCCGGACTGCCACTGCTTCCTTTCAGGCCCAATGACAAGATAGATATCGTCAACGTCGATTTCGTGGCCGAATCGCTCGTCGCTCTTCATCAGAAGGCGAAACCCGATCATTCGATTTATCATCTGTCATCGGGGGCGATGTCGCAGACGTTTCAGGAACTGACGGACGCGCTGTCTCAGGCGCAGGATCGCGCGGGGCCGATTTACCTGCCCGCGCTCGAAAGACCGTTCACATCCGTCGTGAATTTTCTGGCCAATCGTCGCGGGTCGTCCATAGGATACAGCGCATCGCTGATGAAGGTGTTTATGCCGTATCTGGTCTGGAACACGGTCTTCGACAACACGCGGGTGACGGAAGAGACGGGCCGACAGCCTGCGCCTTTTTCGAAGTACTGTTACCCGTTGTTGCGGTTCAGCCGCAACGGGAATTTCACGTATAGTTACAGAGAGTGGCCCGACGCCGCTCAGGAGACAATGAGATGTTAGATATCAGATGTTAGATATCAGATGTTAGATGTTAGTAGTGGAGCGAGCGTGAAGCTGTCTCCACTAACATCTGACATCTGACATCTGACATCTGACATCTGACATCTGACATCCAGCATCTTTTTCCGAGGTACAAGCAAAATGAGCATGGACATGGTTCTCGAAGGATGGGTGAGCGGGCTGATCGAGATGACGAAAATAAAATGGATGCTCGGAAAAGGCAAACGATGGAAGCCGGACGAGCGGCTCAAGCTTTTATTTACGGGTTATAACGGCACTCGCAACACGGGCGCGGATGTGAGAGTCGAGGAGATGCTCCGCCAGGTGCGTCACGTTTTGGGCGACGACAAGATCGAGCTTTCGGTGCTGACGCAAAACTTCGATCTGACGCGCGGCTATTTTGAAAACGTTCGTCAGGTGAAGCTGCCCGATATCTTTCCGCCGTTCCTTTATCGGGAGGTGCCCCGTCATGACGGCGTGGTTGCGTGCGAAGGCTCGATGTTCAAGAGCAAATTCGCAAACGCCTTGACGACTATGATGATCGGTTCGCTGGCCGTCGCTTCCGTGCAGAACAAACTTTCGGTAGGCTACGGCGCGGAAGCCGGTTATATGGACCCGCTGCTTGCGAAGATGTGCAAACGCTATTGCTCGGATTCGCTCGTCATCACCCGCAACGAAGAATCGCAAACGGTTCTTGGCAAACTCGGAATATCGACTGAGCTTGGCACTGACACGGCGTGGACGTTCGAGCCTAAAGCGAGCGAGTGGGGAGCCGTGGCTTTGCGCGAAGTCGGATGGGACAGTGAGACGCCCGTGCTTGTCGTATGCCCGATCAATCCTTTCTGGTGGCCGGTGAAAGCGTCGGTCGCGAAGTTCGCGGCGAAGTCAGTCGCGGGCGCATACAAAGACAGCCATTATCGCTCGGTTTACTTCCACAACTCCGGGCGAGCGGTGAGGGCAAAATACGACCGCTACATCACGGCTATGTCGAACGCTGTAGATCGATTCCGCAAAGAGCGAAATGTCTTCACCGTGCTTGTCGGGATGGAGGCTTTGGACGCGAAGGCGTGCAAACTCATGTCGGAACACTTAGGCGGCGTGCCGGTGTTTTCATCTCTCGATTACGATATGCATCAGCTTGTGAGCCTTCTTCGATGCGCGCACCTGATGGTCTCGTCGCGTTATCACGGCATAGTCACCTCGATGCCCGCGCTTGTCGCGTCAGCGGGAGTTACTATGGATGAGCGCATAAGAAATCTCATGCGCGAGCGAGGACATGAACATCTGCTGTTGGAAGTCGATGACGAAAGTCTCGAAGATAAATTATTCGAGGTGATCAGCGCGCTCGAACGCGAACACGAGAGCGTTCGCGACGGGATAGGTCGGACGGTTGCGAGGAATCTGAAAGTGATGGCGCGAATGGGAGTTTATTTCGAGCAGCATGTGCAGAAGCGTTATCCCGAATTCCCCGTTCGAAGCGGCGTGCATGGATGGGAAGACTATCTGCCGCCTCTCAGTCCCGCGCTGACCCGACTGGTCGAAGAATATGACGCATGAATGATGGTAGTATGGCGCATAGCGGAGGCGAAGATTTATGGCCACGATTCATGCTCAAATCATCGGCGACACGGCTTTGCTGCCGCGTGACGAACTGGAACGACTTGTCGAACTGGCTCGACGATACGAAGAGATCGACCTGCAAATGCAAAACGATGATGCTCCTACAGCGACGATGATGCGACTGGCCGAAATAAGCGGCGCATTCGATTTCTGGAAGGAAGAAGAAAACATCTATCAATGAATTTTATAGAAAACATTCTCAATCGCCTGAGCGAGACGCCCGCCCGCGCGGTTCTTCACGAAGCGCATGACGAGAGGCTCCAAACGATCAATTGCGGCGAGCTTCTCGCCGAGATTCGAACCGCTCGCCTTTTTTTCAGGAAAGCTGGCGTAAAAAAAGGCGACCGATGCGCGCTGCTCGCTCACAACTCCATCCGATGGACGGCAATCGATCTGGCTCTGATGGCTGAAGGAATAATCGTCGTGCCGCTCTATGCGCGACAATCCGCAGTCGAGCTTGTGCGAATGATGCAGGATTGCGCTCCATCGATGATCTGCTGCGGCGACGAGTCTCTTCGCGAGGGCATAGCCTCGAACTGGCCCGACGCGCCGCCGATGAAACTGTTCGACGAGATACTTGCTTCCACCATCGAGAGCGAGGCGGAGCCTCTCCTAGCGTTGACTGACGCGGACGCGGTGACGATCATCTACACTTCCGGGACATCGGGCGAGCCTAAAGGAGTCGTCCTCAACACTGCCAATGTGACTTATATGCTGGGCTGCACCAACGGTCGATTGGATCTGCTGATGGGCAAACGGACGGAGCCTGACAGGATTTTTCACTACCTGCCGTTTTGTTTCGCCGGTTCTTGGATTCTGATGCTGACGGCGCTTGCGCGCGAAAGCGAGCTTACGATGTCGATGGATTTGAACAAGCTCGCCGACGAAATGAAGGTTGCCGCGCCGAATTATTTCCTCAACGTCCCCGCGCTTCTCGAACGTGTGCGATCAGGCATAGAGGATCAGTTGACGAAGCGCGGAGGAATGGCCCGCGCCATTTATCAAAAAGGCAAGGCCGCATGGTTTCGCAAAGAGGAAGGCCGGTCAGAAGGACTCGACCTGCTATGGCTCGGACTGGCAAACGCGCTGGTCTTCCCAAAGATCAGAGAAAAGATCGGGCCGAATCTGAAAGCGTTGATTTGCGGCTCGGCTCCGCTTGCCAAAGAGACTCAGTTGTTTTTTTTCATGCTCGGCATCCCCGTGCTTCAGGTTTACGGCCTGACTGAAACGACGGCCATCTGCACGATGGATCATCCACAGCAGGTCGTACCGGGAAAGGTCGGCCCCGCGATACGCGGCATTGAAATGAAGCTGGGTGAAAATGATGAAGTGATGGTGCGCGGCCCCAATATTTTTCCCGGCTACTGGAATCGGGAAGAAGCCACCCGTCAAGCTTTTCTCGACGGATGGTTTCGCACGGGCGATCAGGGCGAAGTAGATGATACGGGCAACTGGAATATCATAGGGCGAATAAAGAATCTGATCATTTTGAACTCAGGCCATAACATCGCGCCTGAGCCTCTGGAGGAGATGATCTCGAAGCAAATCAACGGAGCCGCGCAGGTCGTCGTCACGGGCAACGGACGGAGTTTCCTTTCGGCAATCGTTGCGGGCGAAGTGAGCGAAAACGAGGTGAAAGCGGCTGTCGAGGAAATCAATTCCTCGCTTCCGCACTACAAGCGCATTCACGCTTTTCATATAAGCCGCGAGCCGCTCTCGATTGAAAACGGGTTGCTCACGGCCAACGGCAAACTCAAGCGCGACCAGATAGCGGCGCGCTTCAGCGAGCAAATCGAAAACTTTTACGCAAGCAAAAAGGGGCAGGCGGCGGGGTGATTAAGAATGGGACCATTTCTCGGCTTTTTCATAATGTTTCTCATAGTCCAGATGCTGCTGCTCGCAGTCAGCATCGGCATCGGGTACCTGCTTCGTCTCGTCATTCCATCTCTCGATCCGGGAATGGCTATCCTGATCAGCCTCGTGGCTACGATAGCTTCAGCCCTGATGGTGGTCAAACTGATAGGCACAGTGAGCAACGATACGATAATAATAGGGGATGAGGATGGGGACGAAGATGAGGATGAGAATGATGAGGACGATGATGAGCAGAACGTTCAAGGGCGCAGATCGAGGGGCGGCGTTTATTCGTTCGACCGCTTCCCGCGTCGAAAGCGCAGGAAGCGGAGAAGGTAGAAAGGCAAAAGTAATCGATCCGATATGAAACGATTCGAAGGCCAGTCACTTTCGTGGGAACTCACGGACGGATGCGTAGAGATCGGGCTGCACCGCGAGCCGTGCAATGAAATAGGCACGCTGATGCTCGGCGAGCTTGAGCATTTTGTCGAAGCGCTCGAAGAGATGACTATGGACGCGCACGCGCTCATAATCCACAGTCATCAGAAAGCGGGGTTTTCCGCCGGGGCTGATTTGAGAGAGTTGTACTCCCGTATGCAGGAAGTCGACCTCGAAGAGCGCGTCCGAGGCGTGAGGGATTTCCTCA
>DLHY01000022.1:0-873 GCA_002483445.1 Blastocatellia bacterium UBA7656 | reverse complement strand
ACGTTCGGCGGCGGGTTCGAGATTGCTCTTGCCTGCGATCTGATAATCGCGGACAAGATGGCGCGGTTTTGCTTTCCTGAACTGAGACTGGGACTGATACCGGGATTCGGCGGCATCCCGCGACTCAAACGCGATATCGGAAACGCAGTGGTGCGCGACCTGTTATTGACCGGAAGGAGTTTTAACGCCGCGAAAGCTCTGGATGCAGGGATAGTGAGCCAGCTTGTAGCTGAAGGTCAGGCATTGCGCGCCGCGAGAGCGACCGCCGCGCAGATAAAAAAATTCGACCGCGAAACTTCTGCTGCTGCGAAACGATTCATCAAGCCGATTCCTTACGAAGAGCTTCAAGAAGAGATAGACATATTCTGCCGCCTGATGACGCGCCCTGCGGTTGAAGAGGGCTTGCGCCGCTTCGTCGAGAGCGCGGACGCGCAGCCTTATCTGCCATAAGTTGATTTGCCCACAAACAGAAAGTTATTATGAGCGAGGAGGAAGAAGTTTATGTCAGTCGTCGAAATTGCGCTGACTGCAAAACAACTGGCCGATGCTTACTCGCAGATGAGCAAGGAAGAGCGGCGCAGCTTTCTGCGATCCGTCTTTGATCAGCCTGCTCATCAACAGGCCGCTCTCGAACTGCTCATCGAAGCTCAGGCCGCGCTCAAAAGAAAATTCCCTCCAAGCAAGCAGCGATTGCTTGACAGACTTCTCAGTAAAAACAGCGAAGGAAAGCTGCGGTCATCTGAGCAAAAACAGCTTGAGCGACTGATGGCCGAGTACGGTGAAGGTCTGATAGAGAAAGCTCGCGCAAAATACACCCTGAAACTGGCTCAACAAGCGACTGACCTGGATAGTTAAGCGCGTCGTCACATATGC
>DLHY01000159.1:61259-62195 GCA_002483445.1 Blastocatellia bacterium UBA7656 | reverse complement strand
CACAGATGGACACAGATAAACACCGATAAAATGGAGAGAAGACCAGAGAAACTTTCAGTTTTTTTCATCTGTGTCCATCTGTGTTCATCTGTGGTTTCAATTCTTCATTCGCTCTCAGGTTGGCAAATCATCGCGGCGATGATTACGATAACGGCGATGAACACTATAGAAAAGATCACCGAACAACGCACAACCCTTTACTACGATCTCTACATACCTGAACGCCAGTCCTCGGAGCCGATGCCGCTGCTCATCTCTCTGCACGGATACGAGGGAAACAAGGAATCCATGATGGCGCTCTCTCAGCGGATCAACTCGCGTGACTTCGCCATAGCCTCACTGCAAGGGCCGAATGCTTTCTTCGTGCGCGAAGAGGAGAAACCGCGCATCGGTTTTGGATGGATGATGATGTACAAGGCCGAAGAAACCATCCGTCTTCATCACAGCACTGTGCTTTCGATTATCGAAGAGACGGCGCGCGAATACTCGATTGATCGCAGCGCGATTTTTCTGATGGCCTTCTCTCAATCCGTCTCGCTCAATTATCGATTCGCCTTCACTCACCCGAACGTGATTTGCGGAGTGATAGCCGTCTGCGGAGGCATACCCGGCGACTGGAACGAAGATAAATACAAAGAGAGCGACACCGACGCGCTCATCATCGCAGGAGAGACGGACGAGTTTTATGCGCTTGAGCGAACGCGAACTTTCAAAGACGCAATCGCGCGCCGCGCCCGCTCGGCTGAGTTTTTAAGTTTTCCTGTCGGACACGTCTTCCCGCGCGAATCGCTCGCGGCGATTAACCAGTGGATGATCGATAAGATAAAGGGCAAAAGGTAAGGATGAGGATGTGAGCCAGTCGATCTGGCGCGAAAAGCCATTTCACCGCCGAGGCGCAGAGAACGCAGAGGCGCCGCGTTGTCCGGCAAGCTGCCA
>DLHY01000159.1:45848-61236 GCA_002483445.1 Blastocatellia bacterium UBA7656 | reverse complement strand
CAGCTTGTCGAACATACAAGACAGCGCAGAGAGGGAAAGAGACGTTTTCTCTGCGTAACCTCAGCGCACTCGGCGCCTCGGCGGTGAAAAAGCCTGTCGCAGTGTTCATTTGGAATTTACCAATCCCCGGCATTACTTTTCGTCGTTTTCTTTCAGTTCATAAACCAGAAAGCGTCGCCACGAATTCAGCCCCACCTGACCCGCGTAGCGATAATTTTTTTCCATGAACTCGGCAATCTCAGGGTAAGGCAGTTCGAGGAGTTTTCCGAACACATCGAGTATGATTCGCGGGCGCGTGCGCTTGAGGTCTTCGATCAGATGAGCGCGATTCTCACGCCAGAAAACAACGCTTGCGTCGGCTTCAATCTGCGCTGAATCGGTGAATTTGCCTGTGATATAGTAAGGCGAAAGATAACGCGATGCGGGCCGACAGCCCGTGCGCCAGTACACGTCGAGCGCGTAATCCCAGATGTAGAGCGGCTCGCCTTCTTGAAGGCGGCTTCGCACGAAAGCCGACACCGATTCGGCTTCGCGCTCGCGCTCGCTCATCCCCCACCGTTCGCTCCATCGCGTGCGCACGCCAGTCAACGTTTCGAAAGCCAGCACCGCCGTTCGTTGATGAAATCGCACGAAGCTGAACAGAGATAAAATCACGAGGGTCGCAACCGCGATGCGCGCACGGCGACGATGCAAAGCATCATTCAATCTCGCACGCAATGTTTCAGCGCCGCGCGAGGCGAGCAGGCAGAGCGCGGGCAAGACCTGAATGAAATAGTGTCCGAAAAATCGCCCGCCCGGAAACACCGCAGCAAGCGAAGCCGCGCCCCACAACCCAACCATCAAATCAGACAGCCGCCTTTCATCCGCTCTATCTTTATTCCTGATCGCTCGCGCGACTGTCCACGCAGCGAGAATCCAGAGAGCCGCGTTGAAGGAGACATAAGCCAGCGTGCGCCCGATCATAAATTCGAACCACAGTCGGCGCGGCATCGAGCCTATGTAGAAAAAATTCAACTCAATCGCATAACGCCAGAAATCTCCAAGCGCGCCATTGCCCGCAAGCCACGCGACGAACAAAGCCATAACAGCAGTGAAGCCCGCAGCGATCCAGAGCAATCGCCCAAAGCCGCGCCGCGCTCCCGCGATCAACCACGTCAGTCGCTTCGTACTTTCAGTTGGACGTGATTGATGAATGAAAAGCATTTCATAAGCGACGAAGAAAGCCAGATTGCATATCCCAACCTGTTTGAAGAGCGTCGCCGCGCCTGTCATCGCGCCTGCAAGCAGAAGCCACAATGCTGAACCGCGACTCTCAGGGCAAGCTCTAATGAAAAAATAAAACGAAGCTGCTAGAGGAAGCGCCATCAGCATCTCGGTGTTTGCGGCCATCATATCCTGAGTCAAATAGTTCGTGCTGAAATAAACCAGCATCAGCATGGCCCACAGTCCTTCGCGTCTGCCGTAGAGTCGCGCCGCCGTGAAATAAACAACCATCGCCGTCGCAAAGTTCCAGACCATCGCCGCAAGATGCACCGCCGTCATGCTTCGACCCGTGAAGGCGAACACAACAGCATAAAAGAATGTCGTACCCGGCGGCTTGTCAGTAACGATGTCAGCGTAGAGACGCGCCCCTTCGAGCATCCTCGTCGCCGTCAGAGCGCGCACGCCTTCATCGCCGTTGACGAAATCGAAACGCAGATAGAAAACCCGCAGCAGCAGATTCAAAATGAATAGCGCCGCAAAAATGAGCAGGAGTTGTCTTGAAGTTATCGGCCCGTCTTCGCGGGCCTTCCGGGCGGAAGTTGATTTCATCAAATGATCTGCCGACATGCTCGCGGTGAATACTAACATGGGGAATGCGGAGTGCGGAGTGCGGAATGCGGAATGAAGAAGGCTTCCCTTGTTCTACACTCCGTATTCGCAATTCCGCATTCCTGAATCTTCCCTCATCGCTTCGTTACTCCGTTCTCCCGCTCACCCCTTCCAATATTCCGCACTCCGCACTCCGCACTCCGCATTCCTTGACGCTCTGCTCGCGGGTTTGCTCTAATCGCTGTGGAGGATTTTCAAGGTGGAGATGAGTGAATTGATTTACGACTGGAATCAGATTGACCGCGAGCCGTCCATCCAGCGCCGCGTGGAACTGGATGATGAATCGCTCAGAGACGGACTTCAGTCTCCTTCCGTAATCGATCCCCCCATCGAGAAAAAAATAGAACTGCTTCACCTGATGGACTCGCTCGGCATAGACTCGGCGGACATAGGATTGCCCGGAGCAGGGCCGCGCGCTGTGGCTGATGTCGAGCGGCTCGCCAGAGAAATAATCGATTGTAAACTCGACGTAAAACCAAACTGCGCCGCTCGAACCGTGCGCGCCGATATTCAACCTATCATCGATATCTCTGAGCGCGTCGGCACGCCTGTCGAAGTCGGCACGTTCATCGGCTCAAGCCCGATTCGCCAGTATGCGGAAAACTGGTCGCTCGAAATGATGCTCACCGCGACCGAAGACGCCGTGAAGTTCGCCGTCTCGCACGGCCTCCCCGTGATGTTCGTGACCGAAGACACCACGCGCGCCAATCCCGATACTGTTCGCGCGCTCTACAAAACGGCCATCGAATGTGGAGCGCGGAGAATCTGCGTGTGCGACACAGTCGGACACGCGACCCCCACGGGCGCGCGTGCCTTGATCAGATTCATCAAATCAGTCGTTGAAGAAACCGGCGAAGACGTTAAGATCGACTGGCACGGCCATCAGGATCGCGGGCTTGGAGTCATCAACGCCATTGCTGCTTTCGAAGCGGGCGCGGATCGATTGCACGGGACGGCTCTCGGCATAGGCGAGAGGGTCGGCAACGCGCCGATGGATCAGTTGCTTGTGAATCTCTACCTGATGGGATACATCGAACGCGATCTGTCACGCCTGATGAGATACTGCGAAGTGGCAAGCGATGCGACGGGGGTTCCGATTCCTGTGAGCTACCCCGTAGTCGGGCGCGACGCATTCCGAACGGCTACGGGAGTTCATGCGGCTGCGGTCATCAAGGCATTTCGCAAGGGCGACTCGTGGCTTGCGGACGCGGTTTATTCTGGCGTGCCTGCCGGCGCCGTCGGTCGACGGCAGCTTATCGAGATAGGCCCGATGAGCGGCAAATCGAATGTGGTTTTCTGGCTCGAAAGTCAGGGCATCGAAGCGAGCGAAGAGCGAGTCGAGCGCATATTCAATCGCGCGAAACAATCCAATGCCGTGCTTTCGGATGAAGAGATCATGGCGATGGTCTGATACGGAATCCGCGAATTTATTTTCAGATCCCTAACGACATAATGACCACTCAACAGTCTTTCACTTCTCATCATCTGCTCCCCGCTTCGCAGATTAAACAGTTGCTTTATGCGCCTGAGATCAAGCAGGCTTTTGCATTCATAGATCGAGTGCAGGAAGAGATTCACGACGAACTTATTCGCATCTGCGAGATACCCGCCCCGCCGTTCAAGGAAGAAGCGCGAGCCGGATTCGTGCGCGCGCGATTTGAAGAGATCGGCCTCTCTGCTCGAATCGATGGCGAAGGCAACTGTATAGCCGAAAGACCGGGGCAAGACTCGCGACCGAGCGTAATTATATCGGCGCATCTCGACACGGTTTTTCCTGAAGGCACTGACGTTCGCGTGAGGCGCGAGGGTCGGCGTTTTTACGCGCCCGGAATAGGCGACAACACCTGTGGGGTGGCGAGCCTCATCGCGCTCGCTCGCTCGCTCGATGCCGGGGGAGTGAAGACTCAAGGCGCGATCCATTTCGTCGCAACGGTCGGCGAAGAAGGTGAAGGAAATCTGCGCGGAGTCCGCTATCTTTTCACGGAAGGCGATTTTCGCGATGGAGCGGATGCGTTTATCTCGCTCGACGGGCCGGGGCTTGAGCGCATAACGAATCGCGCATTGGGATCGCGCCGCTATCGCGTGACCATCATCGGGCCGGGCGGCCATTCGTGGGGCGATTTCGGAATAGTCAATCCGGTACATGCGATGGGTCGCGCGATAGCGAAATTTGCGGCCTACGCAGCGCCCTTCTCTCCGCGCACTTCTTACAACGTCGGATTGATAGAGGGCGGAAACTCGGTCAATTCCATCCCTGAGCGCGCGAGTATGACTGTAGATATGCGCTCCGTTTCGAGCGAAGAGATAGATAAGCTCGAAGCCTATCTGCGCCGCGTGGTCGAGACTGCGGTCAGGGAAGAGACCTTGCAGCGGGCGACGAGCGGGACTACTCTGCGCTGCGAATTCGAAATGATAGGCAATCGTCCGTCGGGCGAAACGCCTGCCGAAGCTGAAATAGTGTGCGCCGCCATTGAATGCTCCCGCGCGCTCGGCATCGAACCTCGGCTCGACTGCTCTTCGACGGATTCGAATATTCCGATCTCGCTCGGCATCCCGGCAATCACCATAGGAGTTGGCGGAATGTCGAACAACTGCCACACGCTGACCGAGTGGTACGACCCCGTGGGGCGCGAGACGGGACTCAAGCGACTGGCTCTGCTCACGGTCGCGCTTGCAGGGCTTGCCTGATAGGGATCGCCTTGCTATAGTCAAGTCATCGCAAAACAGTGACCGCCCATCTGATTCACTCAGATGGGCGGTTTTATTTTGGAGCAACCGCGCGGGATCGCTTGATCCCGCGCGGCATTTTTTTTGGAGGAAAGATCATGTCGAATTTCGAAGCGAAAAGAGTGACGAGAACTTATGCGCAAAAAATCCTTGCGTCGCCTGAGCGCGTCTTTCCGCTGCTTTGTCCCGTCCGCGAGAAAGAATGGCTCGAAGGGTGGAGCGCGGAAATGGTTTATTCGCTATCGGGCTTTGCCGAAGATGGCTGCATCTTCAAAACCCGTCGCCACATTGAAGCGGAAGCGGAAGACATCTGGGTGATAACCCGACACGAGCCTCTGTCGGTAGAGTTCGCCATAGTCACGCCCGGATTCTTAGTCGGGCAGTTGCGAATCCGACTTGAAGCGATCTCAGACCTCGCCACGACATCTCACATCGTGTACACGTTCACTTCGCTTGGCGAAAAAGGAAATGTTTTCATCGACGGCTTCACCGAAGAAGAATTCAATCGCCGTATGCAGTGGTGGGAAAAATCGATGAACCATTTTCTGCAAACAGGGGAACTGCTCAAAGGCCATTGATCGATCCGCGCAATAAGCAGGATCGCTCCAAAATCTCTGGAGCGATCCTCATCGCCCGCCCAATGTAATAGTTTTGTATTACCCGCATTCTGACGGGGGCGGATTATTGTTTTTCCGATGCTCGACAAGTTAGGCTGGAAGCGGTGATGAATTCCTTTCGATGAGGTAGAGAAAATGACCGAATATCCAGCCGCGCAAATTCCTGTCGTAATCGACCGAGCGCCTTCTTCAGAAGCAAAAACAGACCGCCAGTTTTCGTGGAAAAACATTCCGTTCCTTCTGATGCATCTGGCCTGCTTTACCGCTTTGCTTACGGGCGTAAGCTGGTCAGCCGTCGCGCTCTGCATAGGGTTGTACTTCGTTCGGATGTTTGGGCTGACTGCCGGGTATCATCGTTATTTCGCTCATCGCTCATACAAGACGGGCCGGGTGTTTCAATTCCTGCTGGCCGCGCTTGCCTGCTCCGCGACGCAGAAAGGGCCTTTGTGGTGGGCCGCTCATCACCGCCGCCATCATCGTTTCAGCGATCAGGAAGGCGACGTTCATTCGCCTGTTCAAAGTGGTTTCTGGTGGTCGCACGTCGGATGGATTCTCAGCACTAAATACGAAGAGACCGACTTCGACGGGATCAGGGATTTCGCGCGTTACCCGGAGCTGCGCTGGCTCAACACCTTTCATCTGGTTCCGGTGGTAACGCTGGCGGTTGGTTGTTATCTGCTCGGCGGATGGCAATATCTCGTGTGGGGATTCGTCATCAGCACAGTGCTTTTGTATCACGGGACGTTTGTCATAAACTCGCTCGCTCACGTCTGGGGCAATCGAAGATATGAGACGAACGATGACAGCCGGAATAACTTCTGGCTTGCGATCATCACCGGAGGAGAAGGCTGGCACAATAATCATCATCATTATATGGCTTCAGTGAAGCAGGGCTTTTTCTGGTGGGAGATCGATACGAGCTATTACATCCTTCGCGCGCTGTCCTGGCTCCGGATAGTTTGGGATTTGCGCACGCCGCCTGAGCATCTGCTTCGCGGAAGCACGAAGTAAAATCGAACAAACTGATGCTTGCTTCTTATTCGCCTTGTTTGTACAGTAGGGCTGTACAGGATGAAAGGGTAAAGGCACAGCATGGAAACTCAAACGACTTACACTCAGGCGCGCGCAAACCTAGCAAAGCTTTGCGATCAGGTTGCAGAAAACCGCGACATAATCATCATCTCCCGACGCAAAGGCGGAGACGTCGCGCTGATTGCAGCCGATGAGTTAGCAAGTATCCTCGAAACGTTGCACCTGCTCCGCTCTCCTAAGAACGCAGACCGATTACTGTCGGCCCTCAGAGACTCAAAGAAGCGAAAAGGCAAACCTCGTTCAGTTCCCTCTCTGCGCCGAGAGGTGGGACTTGACGAAGAAGAATAAGCGCAAGCGAACCGTAGAACGTGACGCTATCTTCCACGCGCGATTTCGAGAAGACCTTCGTTACTGGGTAGAAACTGACCGCGAAACCGCTCGACGAGCATTCGACCTGATAGAAGCGATTATGCGCGACCCGTTCACAGGCAAAGGCAAACCTGAGCCTCTGCGCTATGAGCTTTCAGGAGCGTGGTCTCGCCGCCTGACCAGAGAGCATCGCATTGTGTATCTGGTGAGCGATGACCGAATAACATTTCTACAAGCTCGTTATCATTACTGATTCATCGTCAGCCAAATCCGAAATGTCATTTCTGAATCAACTCCGCGAGCTTCTTTGCGATCTCTGCATCGAGGGCTTTTATCGCTTCGCATTGCTCCATCGCGGCTTCCTTGTTTCCCAGGTTTCTGTAAACCAGAGCGAGGTTGTAGCGCGCATCGATGTAATTTGATTTGATCCTGACGGCCTGAAGATAAGCTTCTACCGCCTCCTGCCATAATGATTGAATGCCAAGCTCGACGCCTGCGTTGTAATGCGCTTCGGCGAAATCGGGCTTGAGCCGCGCCGCCTGACGAAAACATTCAACCGATTCTTTATGGCGCTCCAGTCGACTCTCGGTCAGTCCGAGGTTGAAATGCGCCTCCACGTAATCCGGCTTGATTCTTGTCGCCTGAGCAAAAGCCGCGGCAGCTTGCTCGTATCGCTTCAACGTCGAGCAGGTCACTCCCAAATTGTTGAACGCTTCAGCGAAATCAGGCTTGATCTCGGTGGCTCGCTTGAAAGCTTCCCCGGCTTCCTCATGGCGGCCCGCCTGAGCGCAGGCTATACCCATCGCGTTATACGCTTCCCAAAAATCAGCGCGAATCTGGATCGCTTTTCTGTAAGCTTCTATCGCTTCCGTGTGCTCGCTCGCGGCTTCGAAAGCTCTGCCGAGATTGAAATGCGACTCCGCCCGGTTCTGATCGATTCGGATCGCCTGTCGATAAGCCTCAGCCGACTCACGGTATTTTCCCAAAGCGAAATAAGACGCGCCGAGGTTGATGTGCGCTTCGATCATACCGGGCTTCAACTGAACCGCGCGGCTCATCGCTTCTACGGCTTCCGCATAGCGACCAAGATGCGCGCACGCAAGACCTGTCCCGTAATGCGCTTCCGCGAGATCAGCCTTGAGCGCAACAGCATTGCGATACGCCTCAACCGCGTCCGCAGGTCGATTGACGCGGAGCAGCGCGTCTCCCAGTCCGAGATAAGCCTCCGTATAAACGGGCTTCAACTGAATCGCCCGCGCGTAGCTTTCAGCCGCCTCTTTGTATCGCGACAAGCCCGCATAAGCCACGCCCGCGTTGTAATGCGCTTCGGCGAAAGCGGGGCGGAGGCGAATCGCGGCGGAAAAACTTTCTGCGGCTTCTTCCACTCTCTTCAAGCTCAAAAGCGCGACGCCGAGATTGTAGTGAGCTTCCGGGTAAACGGCGTTTGCGCGAATGGCCTGACGATAAGACTCTATAGCCGCTTCGTGATCGCCCATTTTTTCGTAAGCGTTTCCGAGATTGTTATGAGCCTCGGCGAAATCCGGTTTGAGTTTTATGGCCTGACGGTAAGCCTCGATGGCTTCCTCGAAGCGACCGGCTGCGGCAAGCTCGATTCCCCGGTTGTAACTTTCAATCGCCTTGTTGGAAACTTTGCCGGAAACTTTTTTCTGAGCCTCGGCAGGATGAATCGTGGTCAGAAGGAAAACCATGAGAGCTATTTTGATCGACAGTTTTTCGCTCATCGCTTCCTACCTCCGAGTGACTCGCGCGCAAGCAATGCGGCTCCGATCATTCCCGCGTCGTCGCCGAGCGCGGCTTTGACCATCACCACATCTTTGATTGCAAATTCGAATGCTGTCTTGCGCGCGACTTTATCGATGCGATCAATCAGAGATTGTCCGAAGGCTTCGATCATTCCTCCGCCCAGCACTACGACTTGAGGGCCAAGCACGTTGACGAGGCTGCCAAGCCCATAGCCAATGTATCTGGCCGCGCGGTCTACGGTTTTAACGGCAAGCTCGTCCTTTGCTTGATAAGCTCGTCGGAGGGCGTTGCTCGGAACGCTTTCGCTTTTGCCTTCGATCAGTTTCGCAATCGAGGTTTTTTTGCCGCGGCGCAGGGCTTTTCGCAGATCGCGGGTCATCGCCGAGCGGCTTGCCATTGCTTCGAGGCATCCGCGCCTTCCGCATCCGCAGCGCGGCCCATCGGCCTGAACGATCATGTGGCCGATCTCGCCCGCGTTTTTGCTCGATCCGTGGTAGAGCGTGCCGTTGACGATCAGCCCCCCGCCGATTCCCGTACCCCAGAACAAACCAAGCGCGTTACTCGCGCCTCGCGCTGCGCCCATTTTGAATTCGCCCCACATTCCGGCGTTCACGTCATTGTCGATTGTGGCGGGACGGCGAAACTCTTCCGCGAGTCGCGGGCCGAGCGGGAAATTCCTGAAGCCGAGGTTTGAGGATTCGATTACCAGTCCCGCACGGGGATCGAGCGGGCCGGGTGAGCCTATGCCAACGGCTTCGATTTGAGCGGCCTCGATGCCTGCGCGCTCGATGGCGCGGCGGCCCGTGCTTACGATAGTCTGAAAAACTTTTTCGTCATCACGCCACGCTCTGGTCTTTGCGCGTGCGCGGGAGATTATTTTATTTTCCCCGTCCAGCACCGCCGCGCTCACTTTGGTGCCGCCCAGGTCAAGCCCCAGCAGATATTTCATAAAATCCCGCGCGATGAGAAAAAATCCGAGGAGTCCTGTAGCGTGATCTGTCAGATTGCGTGTCCTGAAAGTGCGGCTTTATGGAGCCACGCAAGCTGACAGCTTGCGCCGCGATTTCAGAAGAGGATGAAAGATAATGGTCGGCGACAGCTTCAAACAACCGCTGACCGCCGACCCCTGATCGCTGAAATCATTTTGCGAACGAGCGAATATAACCGATCAGCGCCTTGATTTCGGCGTCGCTCACCTTGCCCTCGTAAGCGGGCATCTTGGGTAACATGCCTTTTTTGATCTGCTCGGTCATAGCGGCATCCGAAGTTTTCTTTTGCCATGCCGCGCTGGTGAAGTCAGGCACGTCTTTGACCTTGCCCTTGCCGTCAGGCCCGTGGCACAGGCCGCATTTTTGCGCCACGAAGACAGCCGCTCCGCTGACTTTCGGCTCAGGCTTCGCATCTGCCTTTGCCTCCTTTTTCTCCTCCATGGGCTTCGCGTCAGTCGATTGATTGGCGTTCGATGATGGAACAGAGATTGGCGCGGGCGGCTCGCTCGCGTTCGAATTCGCAGGCGGAGCGGAAGCGACTGGAGGCGCGCTCTGAGATGAGTTTGTGTTCGTCGACTCAGATGAGCCGCAGGCGATAAAGAAAACTGCCAGCATTAAGACAACCCATGTCTTAAAAAACCTCATTCGCTGAATTCTCCTTTCAAAATTGCCCTTTGTCATTCGTTCTTAGCCCTTTGTCATTCGTCAACAAAGAACAAAGGACTAAATTCCTATACCAAGCTTGCCCGCGATGATTTTTTCAATCTCGGCGATGGGGATTCGCTCCTGTTCCATCGTGTCGCGGTCGCGGATGGTTACCTCGTTATCTTCGAGCGATTGATGATCCACGGTCAGGCAAAAGGGCGTTCCCACCTCGTCCTGTCGGCGATAAAGTTTGCCTATTCCTGCCGTGTCGTCATAGACGGCGCGCATCGCGCCCGTGCGCTGCAATCGCGCCTTGATCTCTTTCGCCAATTTGACTATTCCCTCTTTGTTTTTCGCAAGCGGAAGGACAGCGACTTTGATGGGCGCAAGCTCCGGATGAAGCTTCAGCACCACGCGCTTGTCTCCGCGCACTTCCTCTTCCCGATAAGCGTCCATGAGGAAAGCGAGAAACTTGCGATCAACTCCAGCCGACGGCTCTATCACAAAGGGAAAAACATGGCTGTTCGATTCGTGATCGAAGTAAGTGAGATCGGCTATCGAATCCGTATTTGTGCGCTTGCCTTCCCGGTCGACGGGCTTTTTCGAATGGGCTTTCAGATCGAAATCCGTCCGGTTGGCTATTCCTTCAAGCTCGTCCCATTGCTTGTCGTCTTCGCGTTCGGGGAAGAAGCGATATTGAAGATCGACACAAGCCTTGGCGTAGTGGGCAAGCTCGCCTTTCTGCTGAACGTATTTGCGCAGATTCTCGCGCCTGATTCCAAGCTCGAAATGCCAGTTGTAACGATCTTCGACCCAGCGTTCGTGCCATTCGTCGTCGGTCATCTCGTCCGCTTTGAGTATGTGAGGCGGCTTGACGAAGAACTCGATTTCCATCTGCTCGAACTCGCGCATACGGAATATGAAATTTCCGGGCGTGATTTCATTTCGAAACGCTTTGCCTATCTGCGCCACCCCGAAAGGCAGCTTGCGATTCGTGGTGTCGAGAATATTTTTGAAGTTGGCGAATATGCCCTGCGCGGTTTCGGGTCTGAGATAAGTCAGACCCGTTTCGTCTTCGACAGGCCCGACTGTTGTGCGAAACATGAGATTGAATTGTCGCGCTTCTGTGAGATCGGTCGAGCCGCAGGAGGAGCATTTCAGGAGTTTGTTACTGATCGCCGCGTTTATATCCGCAAGTTGAGCGAGTTGGAGAGGCGCCGCGAGGTTTTCAGTAGCTATATCGAGCTTGTCTGCGCGCAGTCGAGCTTTGCACTTGCGGCAATCCACGAGCGGGTCGGAAAAAGTGTCTTCGTGGCCTGAGTATTTCCAAACGAGCCGGTTCATCAGTATTCCGGCATCGAGTCCCACCATATCGTCGCGCTCGTAGACGACCGAACGCCACCATGCGCGCTTGATATTGTTTTTAAGCTCGACTCCCAACGGGCCGTAGTCCCAGATGGCTCCAAGTCCGCCGTAGATATCGCTTGATTGAAAAACAAAACCGCGCCGCTTGGCGAGGCTCGCAATGGTTTCTATGTCTGCCATCTAAAGGTTCCTTCTCAGAATGAAAAAAATTCTGCGCGTTGAGTCAGCAACTATACAATATCGAAGCCGCACAGTGAAAGTTTGCCGCGAGTTGAAGAAAACTGCGACTCAAGCCAAACTCAATACACGATGGATTCGATAAAAACCAACTGCCCGTCCTGCGGCGTGGGACTTGAGTTCAGCGCGGAAACCGATGCTGTCGTGTGCGCCCGCTGCGGCGCGGCCTTTCGCGTCCACCGCCACGGAGACACCTTCAATCTCTCGGAGGTGGCTGAAGTCCACGGCAATCTCGGAAAACTCAAGGCTCTCGAAATCATGCTCGAAGAGATGGACGAAGAGATCGAAGCTGTCGGATCGGATATCGAATCTCTCAGAGGACGCGAGAAGGCCGCGCCTCTGCAAGCGGGCTGCGCGCTGTTCGGCGTCTTTATGGCGGTGATAATCGTCATCGCGCTCTTCATGCCGCTGGGCCGCGAATACCTGGGCGGATGGATTTTCTATCTGACGATCTTGATAGTTCTCGCTTTCAGCGCGTGGAGGATGCGCCACAGATTCGTGAGCCGCGAGCAGGTCGAGCGATTCAGACAGGAGCGGGAGCGACTGCAATCTGCGCTCGTCGAGTTGCAAGCCGAGCGCGACCGTCTGCACCGGATCAGAGAAGAAATACTCGGCGATGCGGTGAGCGAAGACGGCTGAAAAAATATTGTCTTCGATCACCCGCGCGAGCATCGAAATTCTTCGTGTCAACCAAATCTCCTGATCCCTGCATCCAACACCAGGCAGCCGGGTGAAATCTTCCCCCGGACAGAGATTAAGAACTGAGCGGTTCATCAGGGACGTACATATTATTGGAGGTACAAAATGATTAAAGCAAAAAGCAAAATTCTTGCGCTTGCAGTCGCAATCACTCTCGCAATGACGGTAGCGACCGCAGCAGCCGCACCCTTTTCAGACCAGGAGACCGGGTTGACCAAAGAGATTCGCAAGGAACTTCTCACACTCCCCTACTACGGCGTGTACGATAATCTTGCATTCAAGATCGAAGGCGATACTGTGACTCTCTTCGGTCAGGTCACGCGCCCTTCGACGCGGAAGGATGCTGAACGAAGAGTAGCCAAAATCGAAGGCGTCGAGCGTGTCATCAACAATATCAAGGTGCTGCCGATTTCTTCCTTCGATGACGGAATTCGCGTCCGCACCCTTCGCGCCATCGCGCGCACGGGCGGCCTCTATCGCTACTTTCAGGGCGCGAATCCTTCCATTCACATCATCGTAGATCACGGCAACGTCACGCTTGAAGGCGTAGTTTCGAGCAAGACGGACAGCAACCTCGCTTTCATCGCGGCCAACGGCGTGAGCGGCGTTTTCAAAGTCACCAACAACCTCGCGGTCAAACGCGATTGATACAATCGAGACCGGGCAGAGCGCGCTTTGTCCGGTCTCATCACTTCAAAACTTTGTTCTATCGGGCTTGCAACATTTTTGAAACTCGGCGACATTCATATCGTGATATAAACTCGGAGGTGTATAAGACGATGCGTATCGATTTCAGAAACATCAAAGGAAATTTGAACAATGCGCGGATGATAATTCTGCTGGCGGCAATAACCGCTGCCGCGTCGCTTGGGCTGAATGCGGTCTCGGCGCAGCAGAAGCCGCAACTGCCCTCGCCTCAGGATCTGTCTCGCGCTTTCATAGAAGTCGCCCGTCAGGTCAAGCCCGCTGTCGTCAGCATCGACACGGTTGAAAAATCAAAGCGCCCTTCCGCCCGCGCGCCTGAAGACATTCCCATTCCGGGAATTCCTTTCGAGAGAGGGCCGCGCCGGATGCGAGGCACAGGATCGGGAGTGATCATCAGCACCGACGGATTCATTCTCACCAACAACCACGTGGCAGCCGATGCCGATGAAATCAAAGTCAAGCTGGCGGACGGACGCGAATTCAAAGCCCGTCGCGTCGGCACCGATCCTGAAACCGATCTGGCGGTGATAAAGATCGAGGCTGACAATCTGCCTCATGCGAAACTGGGAAATTCCGACAAACTCGAACAGGGCGAATGGGTGCTGGCTTTGGGAAGCCCGTTCGGACTTCAACAGACGATGACCGCAGGAATAGTTTCTGCGACGGGCCGCGACCTCGGATCGCAAATCGGTCAGTTCACCAATTTCATTCAGACCGACGCATCGATCAATCCGGGAAATTCGGGCGGGCCGCTCGTCAACATGCAGGGAGAAGTCATCGGCATCAACACGCTGATACTTTCAGGAACCGGAGTCAGCACGGGCGTCGGATTTTCGATCCCGTCGAATCTCGCTTCGAATGTTTATTCTCAACTCGTGGCTAAAGGCAAAGTGGTTCGCGGCTATCTGGGCGTGCTGCTCAAACCGATCACTCCGGCAGTGGCGAAGACTTTCGGCTACACCGGCACCGACGGCGCTCTGGTCGATGACCTCGCCAGTGACAAAAGCCCCGCCGCGAAGGCGGGCCTCCACAGCGGCGATCTGATCCTTGAATTCGACGGCAAGGCGGTGAAGACTCCCAAGCAATTGACTGAAATGGTGGCCGACACTCCGGTGGGAAAGGCCGTCAAGGTCAAGTACTTTCGCGAAGGACGCCACGAGTTTACGACGATCATTCTCGCCGAAAGACCTGCGCGGGCCGAGGGGCCTGAGCCTGAAGAAGAGAGCGAAGAAGAACCCGATGCCACGAATGTCGGCTTCAGAAGCGAGACAGTAACACCTGATATCGCTCGTCAGTTGAAACTGAAAATCGCCAGCGGCGCGGTCATTCAGAACGTGATGCCTGACAGCCCTGCGGCTGAAGCGGGCCTCAGACGCGGCGATGTTATCCATCGCGTCAATCGCACTCCGATCACCTCGCGCCAGGATTTGATTCGCGCTTTCTCCGCGCTCAAGGGCGAAACTGAAGTCCTGCTTCAGGTCGAGCGCGGCGGCCAGCTTTCATTCGTCACCGTCTCGCTTGAGCAGTAAGCAGGGGTCAGGGATCGGGGGTCAGGGGTCAGGGATAAGAAATTAATCATCACTGACCACTATCCCCCATCCCCTATCCCCCATCACCCATCAGAGACCTGCCATATCCCACTTGCGGCGGATTTCGATTATCAACTCCGCGACTTTCTTCGTTACCTTTGCGAAGTATTCATCGGCTTTCGCCTGATCGAATTTCACATAGCCCTGCCCCACTTTGTAAAGCCCTATCGAAGAGGGCGCGGGATAAGCCGAATAAGTTCCCGGCTGGGCGTTGGGCGTGGCCAGATCGTTTGAATATCGCTCTTTGTGAACGAGCTTAGGATCGATGGCCTGAATGAAAGCCGTCTCGTTCCAACCGGCGTGTCCGCCATCTTCGCCGAATACCGAAAGCGTCACGTCCGCAGCATAGCTCCACCAGTTGACGACCAGAGTCCGCACGCGCTTTTCCTGCCCGACTTCCGCCGCTATCTGATTGAGTATCGCAGTCTGCGGCCCGCCATGCCCGTTGATGATGATGATGTTTCGAAAACCGTTTTTCGCCAGCCCCGCCATCACGTCTTTCACATAAGCTCGGTAAGCGTTTTCTGAAATCGAGAACGCGCCCGGATAAGCGTCCATGCTGCCAGTCACTCCGTAGGGGACGACGGGCGCGATCATCGCGTTTACGTCGCGGGCTATCTTGCGGGCGATGGCTACGGGCGCAGTGATATCTGCGCCGTTGTTTACTACGCCGTGAGGCTCAAGCGTGCCTGTCGGCAATATCACGGTGCTGATCCGCGCAGGCACGGCTTCCTTGAATTCCATCCAGTTGATATCGGTCATCTCGCGCGTCGAAACC
>DLHY01000159.1:29859-45835 GCA_002483445.1 Blastocatellia bacterium UBA7656 | reverse complement strand
TTTTTCCAATCATAACTTTGTTCTCCCGTCGTGGAAATTGTCGGACGGGCGATTGTTTGCCGCCCGCTCAGGCATTGTCAAGCGAGGGCGTCATCGATGTTCGCAATCTACACCTTATGGGTAAATAGGTATCAATGAGGATCGCATCGACCGCCTACGCTCTGATCGAAGATCGCATTGGAGATGGTCGCCATGATCCGGCGGAAACAAATCGTTGAAGGAGAGCCTTGAGCCGTGGCGTTGCGCCACAAAACGGATTCGCATGGCTTTCGCAAAAAACATCTCTTAATTCTGCCTGCTCACATCTGAGGCAGAACTTTCATCGAATCCGATTCGCGCGTTTCAGTTGGAATGATTCCCCATTCAGGTTTGAAAATGCGTCGATATCGAATCGCTTTCAAAAGAATTTTCTCTCCCGCGAAAGAACAACTGATGATTCGCGCCTCTCGATCTTTGCGATTCCTTTTTGCCTCGCTGACGACGCCAGCGTGACGCTTTCACCAACACTCATACGGGCGTCGGCATAATAGTTGCTGATTTTTTTTTGCCCAACAGGGTTGTACGAGAAAAGAATCGAAGCAGCAGCACTGCCTCCAGGTCCCTCAACGCGGAGCAGTCCAGGTAGCTCCTTCAGGTTTATCCCCAACTCGAAAACCAGTGGGATAGTGTGCGTCCGATCAGCCGCCCTTTCGGACACACCGAAAAATTGTTTTACGGCTTTCGGGGTAACACGAGTATTTATGAGTATCGCTTATTATCCTCACGCCGCTCTCAAAGCGGGCGCCTTTCACAATTTCAGCCCTCACGCTGAACAGGTCGGCCATCCGCGCCGTCACGCTTCGCGCGATGCGCGAATTGTCGAAAATCTCTCCGTCGTAGGACTCGTCCTGCAACGACTGCTTCCGCGGCTTCCTTCCTCGGTAGAAGCCGATGATCTTCACAGCGCGGGGGTGATGGGGCTGATCGATGCCGCGCAGAAATATGATGAGAGCCGCTCTGTGCGCTTCCGCACCTACGCCGAAGTGAGGGTGCGCGGAGCGATGCTCGATTACCTGCGCTCGCTCAGTTGGGCGCCGCGCGGATTGCATCGCCGCGAGCGAGAAGTGGAAACGGCCCGATCTTCGGTCGAGCAGAAAACCCATCGCTCGGCCACCGCCTCGGAGATCGCCCGCGAGCTTGGAATCGCGGTCGAAGAGTGCCATCGCCTTATGGCTCAGATCAACAATCTCCGTCTGGGCGATGACGGCGATTTAGGTGACGAGCGCATTCACACTCCACGTGAGATGGGCGCCGACAATCCATATTCCCATCTTGAGCGAAGAGAATTGATCGCTCTTGTATGGCAGGCGGCCCGCTCGCTTCCCGAACGGCTTCAACTCGCGCTGCGGCTCTACTACATCGAAGAGATGACTATGAAGCAAGTCGGCTCGACGCTTGAGGTCAATGAAGCGCGGGTGTCTCAACTTCTCTCGAAAGCAGTCGCGTTGTTGAGAGAAGAAGTTCTTCGGCTTTTGAGTCCTCAATGCGAGGGACACTCCGACCGTCGAACCGGCTCAGGGTGCGCGACAAGCGCCTGATCTCAGCGTTTGACCAGTCGATTGAGTTCTTCGTTTGCCTGTTTAAGCTGGCTCATCGCCTGCTTGTTGCGCAGGACCAAATCGTATTTTTCAATCGCGGCGCTAACGTTCGCCATCACCTTGTCCGGATCCCAAGGCTTGGCGATTACGCGGATCGCGCCCGCATTCGTGATGGCATCTATGAAGGTGTCCGTGTCGTTATTGGCCGTCACCACCATCCGAATGATATCGGGATTTATCATCCGGCTCTTGCTCAAGAGCTCGGTCCCGCTCATACCGGGCATACGCTGGTCGGTCATTATCAGAGAAACCTTCTCGCGCTTGAGCATCTCCAGAGCCGTCTCGCCATCGGGCGCAGTGATGACCCGGAACTGGCGTCTCAGAAGTCTTTCGAGCATTCGAAGATTTGCAGGTTCGTCGTCTACAACGAGTATCGTATGATCGCTTTTTTCCATAAAAATCAATCGCCCGCGTCGCAGGCCATTTCAGAAAGACTCTCGCCTTCGCGGTTGAAAAGCGAGGGATAAGACTGCACGAGCGAAGCGAGATCGTCGAGCAATCGTTTGCGGTCGAGGCTCTGCTGAAACCCGGTGACGGCCTCGCGGACTACTTCCTTGAGCGCCAGAGGATCCCATGGCTTGCTCACGAATTTATACACGCGCGAAGTGTTGATGGCATCGATTAGAGCTTCTATGTCGGTATAACCTGTAAGAATTATTTTCACCGCGTCCGGGTGGCTCGCCATGCTGAGTCGCAGCAGATCGGTTCCGCTCATACCGGGCATACGCTGATCGGTTATTATCAGCGAGACATCTGTTTCGCGCAGAAGATCGAGCGCCTGCTCGCCGCTTGTGGCTGTCAGCACTTCGTACTCACGGTGGAACAGCCTCTCCAGCATTCGGAGATTCGCGGGTTCATCGTCTACGGCCAGAATCGTGTGTTTCATTTTCGGTTTTCTCTCCAGGTCGATCTTATCGGCGGTCGGCGGAAAAACTTTATACCCCGGCGATATAAAGTTTTTTTTTCTCCTGCCGATAAGCATGGGACGGGCAGAAGTTCGCCCGGAAGACTTATGCGGCTTAATTCGCTGAAACTAAGAAGCAAGTTTTATCTATCCTTCATCGCCGTGCTGATGCTCGGCGCGATGGTCGCCGCGCTGATGCTCGTGATGCTCGTGCGCTCGTCGTCTTCCTATCGTCAGGTTCTCGACACCGACCGAAGGCTGGCCGAACAGGCTTTGAGCATTCACGCAAACAAACTGCGGGTGAGCGAAGCCCTGCGCGGTCGCCTGCTTCATCCTTACGGGGATTTCGGCGATCAGGAACTGATCAAGCTCGCCGACGCTTACGAGGATTTGAATGACTCTTATGCTGCGGCCCGCGCGCTTGCCACTAATTGGCAACTCGTCCAGACGCTCGACTCGATTGAAAAAATCGACTCCGAACAGCTTCGCACGATGGAGCAGCGAATCCTCGACGCAATCGAGCGACAGGAATCAGCCGAAGCCGAGCGATTGTACTTCGACGAGTATGTGATAGCGCGAGCCGAACAGCAGGATTTGCTCGACCAACTCAACACGCTCGCCTCCCAGCGCATCACCGACGCAGTCGAGCGCACCACTCGCCAGTCCCGACTCGTCGGCCTGATCGCCGTCGCCCTCACGCTTCTGCTCATAGTCGTGGGGCTTGTGCTGAGTTATTACCTGACCCGTTCATTCGAGCAGCCCATCGCCAGACTGATGAAAGCAGCCCGCGCTATAGCCGCAGGCGATCTGAGTCAGCAGCTTTCGCTTGATCGCAAGGACGAGCTTGGCGAGATGGCCGACGTGCTGAACGTGATGGTGATGAACCTGCAAGGGCTTAACGAAGACCTCGCCACGCAGGTCAAGTGGCTGCGCGAAACCAAAGACGAACTCGCGCGCACTCAGGGCCACATGCAGGGACTCAACGAAAACCTTGCCACACAGGTCAATTGGCTGCGCGAGACCAAAGATGAGCTTGCTCGCACGCAGGGCCAGTTGGTGCAGAACGAAAAGATGGCTGCGCTCGGCCAGCTAATCGCGGGTGTGGCTCACGAGCTTAACAACCCTATAAGCTTCGTCTACAGCAACACCCTTCTGCTTCAGGATTCGTTCAATCAGGTGCGCGGCCTGCTCGATTATTACAACTCGCACACGGAAATTCCCGACGCGATCAGAAAGCGAGCCGAAAAGATCAAAGAGGAAATCGATTACGACTACCTGGTGGGCGACTTCTCTCAGGCTCTCGAAGACTGCCACGAAGGAGCGCGACGGGTGCGCGACATCGTTATGAACCTCAAGACCTTCGCGCGGGGCGACGAATCTGAAGTGCGAAGGGCCGACCTGATCGAAGGGATAGAATCGACCATTCGGCTGCTCGGTCAGTACTTCCGCCCCGACCGCGTTGCGCTGCATCGCGATTACGAGCGCCTGCCCGCAGTCGAATGCTTTCCCACCCAGCTTGCCCAGGTGTGGATGAACCTTTTGGTCAACGCTGCGCAGGCGATGGAAAGCCGTGGCGATCTCTGGATCACGGCTCGCGCGGATCGAGACCGCGTGATGATTTCATTGCGCGACAACGGGCCTGGGATTCCGGAAGATGTCGTGTCGAGGATATTCGATCCGTTCTTCACCACCAAACCTGTAGGCGAAGGAACAGGGCTTGGGCTTTCGATAGTGCATGGAATCGTCGAGCGACACGGGGGAGAGATAACAGTTGAAAGCGAGGTGGGTGTGGGAACCACCTTCACTATATGTTTGCCTGCGGCTGAAAAGGACGCGCCTGTCGAAACAGACCGCGAGCCGGTCGCGGCGTTGACGTAAATGACAAGCTCACTGACAGAAAACAGAAAACCGGGCAGGCTCGGATTGCTGGCGGCGATAGTCATCGCAACACTGCTCTCGTCCGGCGTCACAGCATACGATGAGCGCAACATAGAAAACCTGGCCACGAGGCGAGTGCAGCCTGCTTATCCGCCCATGGCGCAGAAGTATCGCATAGAAGGAACGGTCACGGTTCAGGTGTCGGTTTCGACAGATGGCAAGGTGGCTAAGGCCGAGTTCGTTCGCGGCCATAACATTTTCAGATCCGTATCGCTTGACGCAGTGAAGCGATGGGAATTCAGGCCGCCCGGAGAGGCGGGACTTAATGGAACCGTGAACTTCGTTTTCAAATTGGATAACTGACAACTCCCCGAGAATGATGCGGCTGTCCCCTCAACGTTCTTTGTAGTTGGAAACCGGCCCTCCCGGATAAGCCGGACGCGAGGAAATCCCGGCCTGAAGCAGTCCTCGCTTCCTTCCCCTGAATCGAACAGGCATCGGCCACAGGAGTATATATGAAAAAATTAGCATGTCTCGTTTTGACCTCAGTCTTCAGCCTGCCCCTTTGCGTCTTTTCGCAGACGACCGGAGGCGCGCTGACCGGAACCGTCCGCAATCAAGTGGGCGAAGTGATCGCCGGGGCCAAAATCACCGCCATCAACACGGGGACCAATCAGGCGAGATCAGTCGAAACTGATCAGGAGGGCATTTATCGTTTGCCTTCGCTCACTGTCGGCTCTTATGAGATTACTGTCGCATCCGATGGCTTCGCCAAAGTCGTCCGTCAACTCACCCTGCGGGTCAACGAAGATGCGAGAGTAGACTTTCAACTGGATGTCGCGGGAGCCGCCGAGCAGGTCAACGTCGTCGCGTCAAGCAGCCCGATCACAGAAACCAGCAATTCCGTTCTGGGACTGGTGATTGAGAACAGGCAGATTCTCGATCTGCCGCTCAACGGCAGAAACTTTCTGCAACTCGGAACGCTCGTAGCCAACGTCAGTTCTACGGCATCGCTCAGAGGCAGCGCGGAAGGAGGCATTCTCAACGGCCCGTTCAGCGTTTCGGGCCAGCGCGACCGCTCGCTTACCTTCCTCGTCGATGGAGTCGATAACAACAACTCTCAATCCAACAGCCTTTCGGCTCAGGTCTCGCTCGACGCCATTCAGGAATTCAAGATGATAACCAACCTCGGTTCAGCCGAGTTCGGCAATCATTCGGGCGGGACTATAAACATCGTCACCAAATCCGGCACGAATGATTTTCATTTCAGCGCCTTCGAGTTCTTCCGAACAGACAAACTCAACGCGCCCAACTTCTTTGAAAAGCTCGGAGGGCGAGACGCGGCTGACTTCCGCCTCAATCAATTCGGCGGAACTGTCGGCGGCCCTTTAGTCAAAGATCGGACTTTCTTTCTCGGCAACGTCGAGCTTCAGCGGCTCAAGGTCGGCAACGCTCTGTTTGCCACTGTGCCTACCGCAAACCAGCGCGCAGGCATATTCACAAATCCGGCCACCGGTCAGGCCGTCCAACTTCCGGTCGATCCAGTAGCGGCTGAGATACTCAAGCGATTCGTCCCGCTTCCGAACTCCGACAGTCAGTACGGCAATTACTTTTCAGCGCCGGACATCGACTCCCGCAACAACTTCGCGCTTGTCCGTGTAGATCATCTGGTGTCGGGCGAAGGCGTGCTTAACGCGCGCTATTTCATCTCTGACAACTCGACTTTCAATCCGTTGATCTTCAACGTGTTCGCCACATCGGGAGGCGCGGGGAGCCGACCGCCCGCGATTCCCGGATTCGGAGCCGAAGACCGCACGCGCACACAGAACCTCGCGCTCGGCTACACGCACAACTTCACCACCTCGCTCATCAACGATCTTCGCTTCGGCTACAATCGGATTCGCAGTCTCCAGTCTTCTGAAGACGAGTCATCTCCTTCCGAACTCGGTTTTGCGGGCGTCCCCGCAGAGACGGGTCTTTTCGACACCAACGTGCCGGGAATCACCAGGCTCGGCAATATAGTGGTTTATCCGATCCTTCAGCAGATGAACAATTTTCATCTTGCGGATTCGCTATCCTGGCTCAAGGGACGGCACTCGATGAGGATGGGAGGGGAGGCGCGATGGCTCAACCAGCTATCTGAGTCTTCACGCGAGGGATCGGGGCTTTTGATATTTTCGGGCGTGGCCTCGCGCATAAGCCCGCTGGCGGATTTCGTACTCGGCGTGCCGACAGCAGCCGTGTTGTTTCAACGCCATCTCTCGGCCCCTGTCAGTCAGTTGCAAACGGGTTTGTTCTGGCAGGACGATTATCAGGTGACAAGAAAACTGGTTCTCAACTACGGCATTCGCTACGAAATCAGCACCGTCCTTTCAAGCCCCGAAAACAAGTTCGTCAACTTCAGCATAGAGCGAGGGTTCTTCACTCCCGGCCTGGACACAGACACGGGACTCTTCAAGGGAGACCATAACAACTTCGCGCCGCGATTCGGCTTTGCGTGGAGTCTGGACGGAAACGGTCGCACCGTAGTGCGCGGCGGCTACGGCGTGTTTTACGACACATTGCTGCACACTCACGCGCTGGCCCTCAATGGCAACGATCAAAATGATCCGTGGCTCAAGGTCAGCTTCGCACCGCGCGGGCCGGGAAGACTCGGCAGCATATTCACCCCTGCAACGCTCGTCAAAAACCCCGCGCCAACTCTGACCGTTTATGATGAAGCGATACGAACTCCTTACGCGCAGCATTTCAATCTAAACGTTCAGCGCGAAATCTGGGGCAAGTCAGTCATCTCGTTCGGATACGTCGGCGCGAAAACCACGAAGCTCATCCTCTCGCGCAACATCAATCAGGCTGTCTACCTCCCCGGCACGGACGCAACCGGGCGGCCTCTTTCAACTGCGGCAAACGTGGTTTTGCGCCGCCCCACTCAGTTGTATCGCCTGACCGATTCTCTCTTTGATTCGATCACTCAGATAGAGTCTTCAGGCTCATCAACCTATCACTCGTTTCAGGCGACGTTTTCAAGGCGGCTCAGTCGCGGGCTTTCGCTGCTTTCCACCTACACCTGGTCCAAGTCAATCGACAACGCGACCGACCCGGTCGGATTCACGGGGGATGCGGGAGGGCCGCAGGACAGCAACAACCTGAGAGGCGAGCGATCTCTTTCGGTCTTCGACCTCCGCCATCGCTTCACGCTGGCCACCACTTATTTGCTTCCCTTCAGAGGCAACCGGTGGGTCGAAGGGTGGCAGTTGAATTCGCTCATCACTCTGCAATCGGGTCAGCCGTTCACTCCTGTTCTGGGATTCGATCCGTCGCTTACGGGAAGCCCGAACGTCCGCCCGAATTTCGTGCCTGGCGCCTTCACAGTCAAAGACGGACAGGTTTATCTCAACCCCGATCTGCCGAAAGATCCGCAGAGAGGCATACCGTCTGTTCTAATACCTGCGCCCGGACAGTTCGGCACTTTGGGACGCAACTCCTTCACAGGCCCCGGCTACAAAAACCTGGATCTTTCGGTGATCAAGGAAACCCGACTCAGCGAGAGACTCAGGATTCAGGCGCGCTTCGAGGTCTTCAATCTTCTCAACACCGTCAATCTGGCTCTGCCCGAACGTCGAATGCTCGATCCTTTCTTCGGTCGCTCCACTCGGACGCAGGACGTGGCCGGAGGAGTTCCCGGCATAGGCGGCGGCGGGCCGCGTGTCGCTCAACTGGCCGTGAAGCTGATTTACTGACGGGAGGGATTGATGATCATTTCAAAACTGAAAGCCTGTATGTCGGCGGCGATAGCGGCTATCGCGCTGTTATCGCCGCCGACCGGCGGGGCGTCTATGGATTTCAACCGCAATACTCGGCTGTTGTCGTCGGCCCGGTTGAATTTCGACCGCAACATAGAAAACCTGGCCACGAGGCGAGTGCAGCCCGCTTATCCGCCCATGGCGCAGAAGTATCGCATAGAAGGAACGGTGACGGTTCAGGTGTCGGTTTCGACGGATGGCAAGGTGGCTAAGGCCGAGTTCGTTCGCGGCCATAACATTTTCAGATCCGTATCGCTTGACGCCGCCAAGCGGTGGGAGTTCAAGCCTCCCTCGGAAACCAGACTCGAAGGCGAGGTTCAATTCGTCTTCAAACTGGGCGATTGATTCTTTTCCGTCGAGAAAGGCCAGCGCGCTTGCTTTGCGAATCAAAGCTTTTATATCGCTGACTTGATGCTTTACTCGATAGCCGCGCTGTGATAACTTCACCGCTCGAAGATATCATCAGGAGGCCGTTTATGGATATCAAGGAAAGAGTTGTGGACGGAGTGAGCGTGCTGGACCTTGCGGGAAAGATCGTGCTGGGCGAAGGCGATTTGCAGGTCAAGGAGCGAATAAAGGATTTGCTGGCCGACGGTCAGCGCCAGATACTTCTCAACCTCGCTGATATTACCTACGTAGATTCGGCGGGACTCGGCGCGCTCATCAGTTGCTACACGACTGTAAATCGCGAAAACGGCAAGCTGAAGCTGGTCAACCTGACCAAACGCATTCAGGACTTGCTGGCCATAACCAAGCTAATAACAGTCTTCGATCATTTCGACAATGAGAAAGACGCCCTCGCTTCGTTTAAGGAATCGTAATGGGTGATGGGTGATTGGTAATAGGTGATGGGCCTGCAAAGCATAATCACCTCTTCACCTCTTCACCCGCTCACCTCTTCATCTTCAGGGTTGCGAGGCCAGCGCGCGCACGCGCTCGATGCTTTCCTTTATGGCCGGGTCAGCAGTCACCGCGTAAGCCTTTTCATAAATCTTCAAAGCCTGTTGATACTGCTTGTCGCTTTCGTAGACATAAGCAAGCTCGGTCAGCGCCGGAACCGAACTCGGCATCAGTTGAATGGTGATCTCCAGAGCTTCCATAGCCCGTCTCAACTGCCCGCTGCGCGAAAGAGCTATTCCATACAGGAGCCAGTTCTGTCCGTTTCCCTCTTCTGCTTTGGCCATCTTTTCAAACGGAGCCACCGCCTTGTCGAATTGCTTTGCTCCCAGATAAGCGCGCCCCAGTATGCTCGCCGTGCGCAGATCGTCGCGAATTTTTTTAAGCTGCTCGCCCGCCTGCGCCGCTTCGATCCAAAACAGAGCGGCGTTGGTTTTGCGCGCCTTGCGCATGAGGCTTTCGGAGAGGAGATCGAGCGCAGCCGCATCCTCATGATTGGCTTTGAGAGCCTCTTTCAGGGTCGAGATGGCCCGGTCGTCGTCTTCGCGTTTGAAGTAGATCGCTGCGGCGTAATAGAGATTCGCGTTGTTCTCTTTCGATTTATCCGTGGAAGCGAGCAAAGGCAACGCTTCGTCGTAGCGTTCGAGCGCGTAGTAAGATCGGCCAAGAGCCGCTCGCGCGCTCGGATCGAGGTCGCGGCGGGCTTTCGTCATCAGATCGATGTAACGCCTGAGCGGCTCGACCGCGCGGGCATAATCGCTTCTGAGGAAGTGCGATATTCCTATCGTGTAATACGCGCCCGCGATCTCCGCGCTTGCGGGCGATTGAATCCCCATCAGATCGATTGCGCGGGCGAGAGGCCCCTCCACCCTTTCATATCGTTTGAGTTTGAACTCGCAAAGTCCTATGTAATACCACGCGCTTGCCGCGTCGGGACGGTCACTTATCAAGTCCTGAAACTCCGAGAGCGCAGCGCGATAGTTGCCTTCGTTGTAGAGCTTCACCGCTCGATCCCAGTCCGAAGCCGCAGCAGGGAGCGCAAGCGATATGATGAGGGCGATGACCGGAAGGATTTTTTTGAACGAGGCGAACATCAGGCGAAATTATTACACGAGCCGCTCGCGGTGTCGAATGCGCAACCGTCAGCCTGAAAACCTGCTGTCAGCAATCGATTTGACGATCATTTGCCCCGCCTTCGATGTTGATGGTAGTATGACACGGTTGCCCGTTAAGGCAGGCGCTCGGAGCGCGAAAAGCATGGCTTGCCATGCGCTAATAATCTCAGACAAAGGACTCATAATGGCAAAAGACAAGCCTCAGGGCAGCCGTGTTCTACACGTGTTTACAAACATTCTTCCTTCATCGCCAACGCCTCCGCCGCTCCCGCCCGAAGTTCCATCACGCCAGTGGATGTACTGGCAGATGTTTCGCGCCGTGACGAAAAAAGTCATTCGCGCTCCATTCTCGCTTCACACCTGGGCCGCGCTCCGCCGCGCGATGATATCCAACTTCCTGCCCGACACCCTCGGCTATCGCTACAAAGCCTATCAGCAGGGCGAGTGCAATCGCTGCGGCCTCTGCTGCAAGATTCAATTCCAGTGTCCCTTCTTCATCGACGAAGGGGAGTACAACACCCGATGCAGCATCTACACCACGCCTCACGCGCCTTCAGCCTGTTTGAAATTTCCCGTAGACCCTACTGATTTGAAACTGCTGCAACGCGAGATAGGCAATGCCTGCACTTTTTATTTCGAGGGCGCTCCGCAGAAACTCTCCATAATCGATTTCGCCCGCCTCTACGCGCAGGGAGTGCGCCAGCATTTTGCAAAACGCAAATTGAAGGAAGCTCCCGAAAACGGAGATTAAAGCTTCACGTCGAACTTTCTTCCGCAGTGAGGACAGGTGACGAGTATCTTTCGACCCGCAAGCACGGGTATTCGCAATTTGCCGCCGCAGTAGTTGCACGCGATGATGGTCTTCTCTTCATTGATTTCGACTTCGGCATCGGGCGCTGAGTGAAAAGAAGATGGTGGCGAGTGGAATTCCTGTCGCGGCTCATAAGAAAAGCCGCATCGCGAACAGGTCATAATCGCGCGTCCGCGTCCCAAGGGGATTACGGGGATGAAGAAAAGCGTGAAGAAATTCCTGTAGCGATACTCGCGCATGTCCGAAAGCAGTCCACAGCCGGGACAGTTTCGCGTCTCGCGCCTCCCGTCGCGCACTTCGCTCTTGACGGGTCGCGTTCCGAAAAGAAGGATGAATGCAAGCATCTCGTTTTCATTCAGGCAGCGCATCGACGAGCGTATCGACTTCTTCGCGGGTGTTGTAGAAATGCGGCGAGATGCGAAGCCGTTTTGCGCGCGGCGCGGTGATGATGTTCTTCGACCTGAGCAGCCGGTAAAGATGACCGGGCGAGTGCTTCTCATGCTTGCACGTAACGATCCCCGATGTCTCGCCCTCGCGGCGTGAACTGATCACTTCATAACCTTTCCCGCGCAGTCGCTCAGCGAGATAATCGCTCAACATTAAAATATGCTCTTCTACTTTTTCCGGGCCGACTTCCAAAAACAAATCAATCGCAGCGCCAAGCCCATAGACTCCCGCCGTGTTCAGAGTCCCGCATTCGAACCGCAACGCGCCTTCGCGATACGTCAGATCATAATCGAGATGATGATCGTAGTCTTTGACCGACATCCAGCCGACGACCGTCGGACGGATTTTCTCGATTATTCGATCAGACACATAAAGCAGAGCCACGCCTTCAGGCCCAAGCAGGTACTTGTGCGCGTCGGCGGCGAATGCGTCGACATAGTCGCGCTCGACATCGAGCTTCAATCCGCCGAGTCCCTGAATCACATCGACGAGAAAAATTATTCCGCGCTGGCGACAGAACCTTCCTATTCGTTCGAGAGGCGCGCGGAAGCCGTTCGAAAATTGAACCCAGCTTATAGTCACCACGCGCGTTCGATCATCGACGAGAGAAAGCAGTTCATCCGCATCGATGCGCCCGTCACGCTCGGCGGCCAGCTTCATCTTGATTCCGCGCTCTTCGCGCAATCGCATCCACGGATAGATGTTGGCCGGAAATTCGACATTGCAGGTAACTACGTTGTCGCCCTCACGCCACGAGATTCCGTTGGCTATGGCTGAAATCGCTTCCGAAGTGTTTCGCATAAACGCGATCTCATGCACGCGGGCGTTCGTGAGTTTTGCCGCAGCAATTCGCGCGTGATCATAAGCGGCGCACCAGTCATCGTAATTCACCGAGCCGTTGAGAGTCACATCTTCGATGAGACCCTCCATCGCATCGCGCACGCGAACGGATAGCGGAGAGACCGCCGCGTGATTCATATAAACGTATTTTTCAGTGACCGGAAAAAGAGACCTTATCGATTCGTTCATACAGCCTTTCCATTAAGATCAAGATCGAACGCCGCGCGCACTTCGCCCACTTTCAACTGACAGCGATTTTCAATCGTCGGGCGATGATATGAAACAAGCTCCTGTTGCTCCGCGCTATTGAGTACGCCGAGTTGCGAGAGCGTCTCTATCACAACAGGGCCGAGACCGCGATAAGAGCCGTCTTCCATCTTGAAGGCAAGGCCAAGCCCGCGCGGGTACTGAGCCGAAGGCAGCACGCCGACAGTGTAGACTGCCTCCGCGCCGACTTTGCAAACGAGTTTGCCGCGGGCGACGCGCAGAAGATCGGTGTCGAATCGCCCTGTCCCTCCCACCATTTCAGGATGAGACTGCATCGCTGCGACTATTCTTTTGGCGGCTTCGCCAATGTCAGAACCTGCTTCGGCGAAGCTCCACGGATTGACGAGTCGCGCAAAGGCCAGCGCAAGCGATGAAAGCGGAACGCCGAAGGTCGGCGCGCTGCAACCGTCTATGGCAGCGGGCAGATCGTCGCCAAGTCCCGCCATTCGAGTGAAGACTGAAATGATCCCGCGCTGAATCGAATGATCAGGCGAAGTGTAACCCGATATCGATAATCGACAATGCACAGCAGTGGCCAGCATACCGGTGTGTTTGCCAGAGCAATTGTTGTGAATCTGAGAGAACAAAGCGCCCTCACTTTCGAGTTTGCGCGCGGTCGGCTCGTGAGAAGGAGCGTGCGCGCCGCACGAGAGCGCGCTTTCATCAAGCCCCAGGCGGCGGAGCAGGTCAGTGACCGTTTCGGTGTGAATCGATTCGCCGCCGTGCGAGGCGCAGATGATGGCTATCTCGCGCGGCGTGAAGTTGAAATGATCCGCCGCGCCGGAAGTGATCACGGGAATAGCCTGAATCGGTTTTATGGTCGAGCGGGTCGAGGTGACAAGATGGATGTCGCCGGTTCTTATTATTTCGCGCCCGTCGGGTTCCAGGGCTACTATGACTCCGCGATGTCGCGATTCTACAATCGCGCCCCGCGTGACCTCGACCAGGACGGGCATCTGTTCGCTCATTTCAAGACCACTTTACAGCACGCGCTGGCAAAGCTCAAATCACACGCAAACGAGGTCGCGGATTGCCCGATATTTTCGCTCGCTCATGCCGTCGATTATGATTATTTCCTCCGCTCGCCGGAAAAGCCCGTTGCTATTGCGATGATCGATTATCCTCTGCGCTATAACTTCGCCAATGGCGGGCAGTCGCATCAACTCATCAACAGTCGCGGTGTTGATGTTGACGCAGGGCCGCGCGTCCGTGTTTCGTTGAACGCTGAGGTTCGCGTTCGATTTGACCTCGCCCCCGCCGCACGAAGCGAAGAGCAGAGCGAGCAATGACAGGGCCGCGATTTTCATGTGAGGAACACTCCCGCGCGAAATCGGGCGGAAACTATCACAGCTTTGCTCGCGGGATCAATCGCGATAAAAAGTCCTGGGGGCGCACGCATCTTGCGTGCTAGGCTTCAAATGCGGAGCTAATAAAAAGCCCTATAGACTCGACTCCGCAAGCAAGCACGCTGGAAGCGTGCGCCCCCAGGCTGGTTCAAATGAAAACATCCGTAATAACTCATCACATCCTTTTCGCCATTTTGATTTTCCTTCTCTTATGCGCTCAACTCCCGGCGCAGTCTCCTCGAAAGCGCGAGAAGTTCGGATCGAGCCTGAAACGATTCAAGTGGGACGAAGCCAGAAAAACCGCCGTCGAGACTCAGAAGAAAAAGGTCAACAAAAGCAATTCGAAGCGGGATGAAGAAGCGATCAAACTTGAAACGCTCTTCGTCGCGCTCGATGTCACCGTCAGCGATTCATCGCGTTTCATCACCGGCCTCTCAAAAGGCGATTTCATTGTAACGGAAGAGGGCGAGCCTCAGCAGATCGCTTCATTCGCGACGGGCGATGACGCGCGATTGCCCCGCTCGATAATTCTCGTCATCGATTACAGCGGCAGCCAGTTGCCTTATCTCCAGTCGAGCGTCAAGGCGGCAAAATCTTTAATAGAAAAACTCGCGCCTACGGACGAGATGGCCGTCGTCACCGATGATATCGAGTTGCTGATCGATTTCACGAAAGACAAAACCAGACTTTCCGCCGCGCTCTCGTCGTTGCTCAAACGCGCGACTGCAAACAAAGGCGAAGACCTCTTCGGTCGCTTCCGCGCAGAAAGGCGCGGAAAATCGCTTCAGTTCTCCGCGCTGTTTGCCGCCCTCCGCGAGCTTGTCCGTGAAGATGTGCGGCCTATCATCATTTTTCAAACCGACGGCGACGAAGCCTTCACCTTGCGAGATCAACCCCAAGCCGATGATTATCTGCGAAACATGCCAAGCCGCGAGTACGGACTTGCGGACATTTACGCCGCCGCTGCGCGCTCGCGCGCGACCGTCTATTCGCTGATAACCAGCGAGCGACTTGTCGGGATTGCGCCGGAAAAACTTTACGAGCAGGGCCGTCGCCTGCTCGCTCGCGTGGAGCGCGCAAGGTATGCGACGGATGAAGAGTATGAGCGACACGCGCGCATATTTCCTCTGACGGATACTAAAGTGAAGTTGTTGACGGATCGATTCCTGCGCGCTCAGACGGCAGCGGCGCGAGTGGCTGAGATAACCGGCGGATGGTCGGCCTTTTTTGAAGAGCCTGAGCAGGCCGTCGCTCTTTACGAGCGAATACTCGACGACATCTTCAATCGATACGTCATCGGATACTACCCGACCAGCGCCGCGCGGGACGGCAGATTCCGTCGCGTGAAAATAGAGGTGCGCGACCACCCGGAATGTAAAGTCCGTGGTCGCGCGGGTTACTTCGCGCCCGACAGTCAGTAACCGCGCCCGCCTTTCGATCAACTGCCGCGCCTGCTGCTCCTGTTGTACAATTGCGAGAGGTTATGGATACGTCTGCGCATAACGATATAACGATGCTGTTGATTGATTTGAGCGATGGCAAGCGCGAGGCGCTCGACAAGCTGATACCGCTCGTTTATCGCGAACTGCGACAGATGGCCGCGCGCTATCTGCGCCGCGAGGCCGCTTCTCATACCCTGCAAACGACGGCTCTGGTTCACGAAGCATATTTGAAACTCGTCGATCAGAAGAAAGTGCGCTGGCAGAATCGCTCGCATTTTTTCGCCATCGCTGCTCAGGCGATGCGGCGCATCCTGATCGATCACGCGCGCAGTCGCCTTTCAGACAAACGCGGCGGCAGCGAGCAGAAAATCGCTCTCGATGAAGGCGCAATCGATATTTCCGAAGAGCGCGCGTCGAGCCTCATCGCGCTCGATGAAGCATTGGAACGCCTCGCCGAGATCGATCCGCAAAAGAGCCGCATAGTCGAGCTTCGATTCTTCGGCGGACTGTCGATTGAAGAAACGGCTCAGTCTCTCAGCATAGGCACTGCGACAGTGATAAGACAATGGCGGATGGCGAAGGCGTGGCT
>DLHY01000159.1:0-29832 GCA_002483445.1 Blastocatellia bacterium UBA7656 | reverse complement strand
TGCGCTTTCTGACTTCTGACTTCTGACTCCTGATTCCTGAACTTTCAAAAAATGGCTGACGAACGCTGGCAACAGGTTGAAGAGATTTTTCAGCGCGCGCTCGATCTCGCTGATGAAGAGCGCGAGTCGTATCTCGCCGCGGCCTGCGCTGCGGACGAAAGCCTGCGCCAACGGGTCGAGGAACTTCTCGTCGCCTACCGACGCGCGGGCGATTTCATAGAAACCCCTGCGCTCTCTGAACTGTTCGCGCCGGGCAACACTGTTCCGCTCGAAAGCCCTGTCGATTATGTTCCGTCAACGATCATCGGGCAGAGAGTGGGCGCTTATCGCATCGTGCGCGAGATAGGGCGCGGCGGGATGGGAGCCGTCTATCTGGCCGAGCGCGCCGACGACGCTTTTCGAAAGCGCGTCGCCATAAAACTCATCAAGCGCGGGATGGATACCGATTTCATCCTTCGCCGCTTTCTGGGCGAGCGGCAGATACTCGCCAATCTCGATCATCCGAACATCGCCCGCCTGCTCGACGGAGGGACGACCGACGACGGCCTTCCTTTTTTCGTCATGGAACATATCGAAGGCCAGCCCATCAATCATTACTCGGACAATCTGCGGCTATCGGTTCGCCAGCGATTGCAACTCTTTCAGCGAGTCTGCGCCGCTGTTCAGTACGCGCATCAACATCTCGTGCTTCATCGCGACATAAAACCCGGCAACATACTCGTCACCTCGGACGGCTCGCCGCGGCTGTTGGATTTCGGCATAGCGAAAGTTCTCAATCCCGATCTCGCTGATCTGATCGAGCCGACTGCGACGGCTTTGCGACTGATGACTCCAGAATACGCAAGCCCTGAGCAGGTCAGCGGCGAGATGGTGACTGTTGCCAGCGACATCTACAGCCTGGGAGTTATGCTGTATGAGCTTCTGACAGGTCATCGCCCTTATCATTTCGCCAGTCGCGCGCCGCACGAAATCGCTCGCGTCATCTGCGAGGATGTGCCTGAAAAACCGAGCATGGTTTTTTCGCGGCCTCCGCGCATCGCTGATGCAAACGCAAATACTCAGCCGTCGATTGAAACCGTAAGCCGCGACCGCAACTCTTCGCCTGAAGATTTGCAGCGCGAGCTTGCGGGCGATCTGGACAACATAGTGATGAAGGCGCTCAGAAAAGAACCTGACCGGCGATACGGTTCGGTCGAGGATTTTTCCAGAGACATTGAAAAGTATCTCGAAGGCCATCCTGTTTCGGCCTCGTCTGATTTCACCCTTCAACGCAAAGAGTCAGACATCATCAGAGCAAGCGCGCGCGCGCTTGCAGTGGTTCCGTTTCGAGTGCTGCGGGTCGCGGCGGTCAATGCCGAAGAAGACACGGGCGACCGCTTTTTGGGAGTGGGGCTGGCCGACGCGCTCATCACCCGATTGAGCGCGCTGCGCCGCATAGCCGTGAGACCGACCGGCTCCGTATTGAAGTTCGCTTCCACTGATGCCGATCCGGTCGATGTCGGAAAAGCTCTCTCGGTCGATTACGTCCTCGACGGTCACATTCTCAAAGCGGGCGAACGAATTCGCGTCACCGTTCAGCTAACCGGCACGGCAGACGGCTCGCTCGTGTGGGCCGGACAGTTCGATGAAAACTACACAGACATACTCGGCCTTCAGGATTCTATCTCGGCGCAGGTCGCTCACTCGATCATCCCGCAACTGACCAGCGAAGAGCAGCAGCAGGTTGCAAAGCGCGGAACTGATGACCCTGAAGCTTATGAAGCTTATATGCGCGGTCGCTATCACTGGCATACTTATTCGGAAGAAGGATTGGCCCGCGCCATAGTTTATTTTTACGATGCGATCTCGCTCGATCCCAACTATGCGCTGGCTTACAGCGGTGTGGCCGATTATCACAACTGGCTCGGACTTTTCGGAGTGCTGCCGCCCGATGAATGTTTCGCTGCGGCAAAAGCGATGGCGGCGAAAGCTATAGAGATTGATCCGATGCTCGCGGAAGCTTACGCCTCGCTCGCCCTCGCGGCGTGGGCTTATGACTGGAACAAAGAAGAGAGTGAACGGCTTTTCAAACGCGCATTCGATCTCAATCCCAACTACGCGCAGGCGCACGAATGGTACGCGCACCTTTTAGGATCGCAAGGGATGCATGAAAAAGCCGTGAAGGAAATGGAGCGCGCCCGTTCGCTCGATCCCAGTTCCGCATCGCTCGCGGTAGGTTTTTCTCTGACACTCTACAACGCGCGCCGGTACGAAGACTCTCTCGCGGAGTTGAAAAGCGCTCTGGAAATCGACCCGAATCACTTTCTCGCGTTGCAGGGGTTCGGCTGGGTCTGTCCGCATCTCGGATTGAATGAAGAAGCGATAGCTCGCTCTCTCAAGGGGGTGGAAGTTTCCGGGCGCGCGACGATGACGCTGCGTGCCTACGCTTATGCCCTGACATCGGCGGGAAGGATGGCAGAAGCGCGAGCAGTGTTGAACGAACTCGAAGCAATTTCCGAGAAGCGTTATGTTCCGCCCTGCTACATCGCATCGATTTACATCTGGCTCGACGAAAGGGATAAGGCATTCGAGTGGTTCGACCGGGCAGTGAAGGCGCGCGATTTCTGGCTGCAGTGGCTTGAAGTCGATCCGCAGTTCGATTCGCTTCGCGGCGACGAGCGATTCGATCAGCTTCTCAATCGCATTCAAAAAGATGCCATCGAAACCAAACCTATTGTCGCGGAGACGAACCCGGAGACCGCGCCTGTCGATCCGCTGCCTGCGGATTCGCAGACGGTGAAAGCGCGCAGCCTGAGCCTTCGCGCGGGTTTGATTGCCAGCGCGGTTTTGCTCATACTCGTTTTCACGGCGATCATACGGTCATCACTTTTCGGAGGCACGCCCGCTCCATCTGTCCGTCCCGGTCTTCGTCGCCTCACCGATAATCCGGGCAATGACCGCTACCCGAAAGTCTCGCCCGACGGGAAGCGAATAGTTTTTTCCTCCAATCGCGATGGCAAGCCGGAAATTTACACGATGAGCGTGGACGCGAGCGGTTCCCCTGTGAGACTCACTTTCAATCAGCAGGAAGATGCCGCGCCCGCGTGGTCGCCCGACGGAAAACGCATAGCTTTCGATCACGTTCTTGTGCCGAGGGCTGAAAGCGATATTTATGCGATGGATGCGGACGGTGGCAATCAGACGAATCTCACAAGCGCGCCCGGTTACGACACGCGCCCAGCGTGGTCGCCCGACGGAAAACGCATAGCTTTTGCCAGCAATCGCGGCGCGAGCGAGTTTAATAAATTCGACATCTATGTAATGAACGCCGACGGCACAGGAATCACTCGGCTGACTGATGATCCCGGTTTCGAAAACGATCCCGCATGGTCGCCCGACGGCGAGCGCATAGCCTTCATCAGATCGACTGACAAAGGCTCTTTCGAAATCATTGTGATGAACGCCGACGGCTCCAATCAGACGAATATCTCCAATCATCCGGCAGAAGACAACGGGCCTCAGTGGTCGCCCGACGGCGGACGGATAGCCTTTGCAAGCAGCCGCGAGACTGACAACCCTGAAGCGCACAACCTCTATGTCATGAACGCAGACGGATCGAGTCCGCGCCGCATCACTGCGGTTTCCGCGAACAATTCCGAAGCCTCGTGGATGCCCGATGGTCGAAGACTTGTCTTCAACAGCAACCGCGACGGAAACTATGAGCTTTATGAAATCGACATCGAACAGGCGGAAGCCGATCAGCAGTCAGTTGAAGGCTCGCGGAAAAAATCCATTGCCGTGCTGCCTTTCAGGACTGAAGGCGCGAACGAAAATGAAACGTCGCTCGGCGTGGGGCTGGCTGATGTTTTGACGAGCAAGCTGGGCGCGATCAAGCAACTCTCTGTGCGTCCGGCCATCGCGGGACAAAGGTATGCGGGCAGCGCGACCGAAGCCGAAAAGATAGGGCGTGAGATCGAAGTCGATAATATACTCGTCGGAGAGCTTCGCATCGCGGGCGAGCAGGCGCAGATATCGGCGCGGCTCGTAAGCACGGCGGACGGAAGAATATTATGGGCTGAAAAATTCGACGAGCGATTGACCGATATCTCGACTCTTCAAAACTCGATAGCCGAGCGCGTGCTGCGCGCATTGACTCTGGAACTCACGGCGGTCGAACGCCAGCAACTCGCGCGTCTTTACACCGAAAACAGCGAGGCGTATCAACTCTATCTCGTCGGTCGTTATCACTGGGGCCGTCGCAATCCCGCGAGCCTCAATCAAGCGATCAACTATTTCAAACAGGCCATAGCCAAAGATCAGAATTTCGCATTGGCTTACGCGGGACTGGCCGACTGCCACGCGCTGTTGAACCTCTATCAGATTCCGTCGCCGCCGGAGGCTTACGCGCAGGCGAAAGAAAATGCAGCGCGGGCTATTGCTTTGGATGAATCTCTGGCCGAAGCTCACGCATCGCTCGGCTATGTGAAGTTTTATTATGACCGCGACTGGTCGGGGGCGGAGACTGAATTTCGCCGCGCGCTGGAACTCAATCCCAGCTATGCGACCGCGCATCACTGGCTCGCGCTGGAACTGGCAGCGATGGGGCGACATGAAGAAGCGACGGATGAAATCAGAATAGCGCAAAGCCTCGATCCGCGCTCGGCCATCATCCGTTCAGCCGCCGGGATGATTTATTTTTACGCGCGCCGTTACGATCAGGCTCTCGAAGAGTGTCGCCGTGCTACGGAAATCGATCCGGGCATGGTTCCTGCGCACAGAGTTATGCGATGGGTTCATCAGGCGACGGGCGATTACGACAGTGCGTTGGCGGCATATCAGCAGGAGCATAGTTTCAGCGGCGGCGGCAACGAGCCGGGATGGGCGATCATTCGCGCGCAGCTTCAGGCGATGCGAGACCGCGAAGAGGCACGCGCTGCGCTCAGGCGGGCGCTTTCGATTCCCGGTCTGACGCGCGGAGCGGATTTTCTGATTTATGAAGTCGCGCTGGCTTTTGCATTGATTGATGAGCGCGATGAATCGCTCCGCTGGCTTGCCCGCGCGGAAGCTACAAAAGCGCACAGCTTCAACTTCGCCGCAGTCGACCCGCGACTTGATCATCTGCGTGCGGATTTGCGCTTCGAAAATTTAGTGAGCCGATTGCGCCAGAGATGAAGAAGATCGCCTTTCACATGCTTCTGCTAATGATTGGAATCATCGTGTGCTACATCGGCTCAGTTTCCTGGAAGATTGAGATGGAAGACGAGAGGACTGTCGATTTAGTCGAGAAGGATCCGCGCTCATACCCTGATGGGTGCGAACTGCACAACGCAGCCATGCAATGGGATCGGGTGCGAATAGCTTACGGCCTGCGTGATAGAGGCCCAAACATGAAGAGCGAATTTCCTCATTCGAATAAATGGATAGATGGCGGCTGCGCAGGTATTAGTCCGCGTTATGCGTTGATTATGTTTTGCTCAAAGTGTCGCGAGGCGGAATCTATTTTCGAAGAGAACTGGATGAGGCAGTTTCGATAATGGATTCTCTTTTGAAAATGTACAGCCGTCAGCCAGCCTGCTGGTTTTCCACTTTCCGTACTTTCAGGGCGTCAACAGGCTGGCCGACGGTTGTACGTCACGGACTCCTCATAATCGCGCGGGCGCGAATCATCAGCCCTGTAGTCAGGTTTCCTATAGTGTCAAAAGCGAAAGATGCTATGGATGGTTCGTCAGATCATCGATGATCGCCCCGGCAATGGCCTTTGCTATGTCGCTGCGCACCTGAGCGGCATTCGGGCCTATGTTGAGGAGTTCGTCGACAGCTTTTACATCGATGAATTCAATCTCAAGAAGGCAGGCGCGTGTTTTGCTGCCGAGGTTCTGATCTTTCAGCACGCCCAGCACCTGATCTTTAACCGTCCTGTCTCTGGTAGCAGGGTCGTGAGCTTTGATTGCGCCTAAGACTGCGTTTTGAATCCTTTGAGCAAAAGACTTGTCATCGGCATGATTGACATTGCCTGCCGACTTGGGCCGTATCAGGGTTTCCACGCCTCTAGCCGTGTGGCTGTTAGATGCGTTGCAATGAATGCTCAAAAAGAGGTCTGCGTCATTTTGTTTGGCCACTCTTGCTCTGTCAGCAAGTCCGAGGTTCGTGTCAGTCTCTCGCGTCAGAATGACTGTGACTTGATGGTTTCCTGCTGCGGCGGCTTCAAGGATCGCGTCGCGGACGAGGAACCCCATGCGCAGAGTTATATTTTTTTCCAGTACGCCGCTGGGGCTTCTGGCGTTATTGGCAGACGAGCCGCCAACCTCGACCGCCCCGCCGTGTCCTGGATCTATCACGACGGTTCCCTTAGCCATAATTTCCTCCTATTGTGTTTGACCTCGATGAGTATTTCGTTATAAGCGATAACCAGACGATCTTCATCTAGCGCCCGCCGCCGCTTTGTCCGCCGCCGCTTTGTCCGTCGCCCGAGTCGCTACTGCCGCTCCCGCTGCTTGTTGCGCTGGCCGCCTGCCGCCGCAGTTTCTTGTCCGCGTCGCGGTAACGTCCATCTCCAGAGCGCGCGAAAGCCCCCGGCAACTCCGGGCCGATATAAAACTCTTTGCTCGTTCCTACTCTTGCGATTCCTATCGAGGGATGAATCTTGTACCGCTTTGCCATATCTGATCTCCTTGTTTATCAAGCGCCTATCGCTTCGAGCAATGAATCATCAGACGTTCTCAAACCCGCTATCAGGTTTCTATCACTTGGCGAAGGGGCGTTCGGAGCAGGCAAGTCCATCAATTCCTGCATCAGTTGACGAGCCTCAAGCAACGCCACGCGAATCTCCGAGCGAAGGCCGGTCTCGTCGGTCGGGAAGTTGTGATCGGGCAGTTCGAAGGGGGCGGCAGCGACTTCACCCGGCGGCGAGTCCGCGCGGCGCGGCAACCCGGTCAATCGGATCGCGATTCTTCCAATTCCGCGTCTCATTTCGTTTAATGAAGCGTCTATGAGAGCCTGACGACTCAAGGGAGTATCGTCGTCCGGATCGCGCGGACGTAGCATCGCCAATCCCAGTTCAAGCAGAGTCAGGCGGTAGCGGACGTTGAGCAACTTTGCCCAACGCAGCGCGGCCTCATGCGTGATCCGGCTCTGTGGTGCTTCCGGGTTGTTCGAAGTATTCGGGTTGACCGGGACATTGAGAATATGGCCTGAAATCTCTGCCTCGAATCTTTCATAAGCGCCGAGGAACCTCTCAAAGTGAGAGGGATCAGTCGGATCAAGCTTCCAGCCCTCCCCCTGCTCGGCGATTTTATCGAGAGCCTGCAACGCATCGTTCCTCGATGAGATAGGAAAGACATACACATTTGCGCGACCGCCAAATTCTTCCGGACTTGCCTGACGCAATTCGCTTGAAAAGTCAAGATCCGAGTCCGCCAGATGACGACCTGACGGCAGGCCGAGTCCGGGCAACTCAGGCCAATCGGGATGGGGGTCATCATCAGGCTGAAACAACCAGAAGAGATAAGCAAACAATACTCCCACATGATTGATGACGCGGCCCGCTGTCTGTTCGGCCCTCTCAAATACAGGCTCGACTCTGGCTCGCAGGGCCGCGTCATCGATCAAATTCAAAGGCGGACTTTCAGTCGTGACGTACTTGGCCAGCGAATCTAAAGAAAGAGGCTCGAAGCGTATATGGAACGGGTATTCGCCCGCCGGTTTTTTGCCGAAGCTTGTATCGTCCCGGTCAAAGTGGATTGACGATCCCAGAGCAAGCAACAGGTTTTGCGCTGTTATCAGGTGTCCCATCTCCTCTATGGCTATCGCAATCACTTCGACACGGTCGGCGCGCGCTCCACTCGAAATCGAGTAAGCGGCATAGAGGTACTGAACCAGCAGAGCGTGTTCAACCTCGGCAATCGCTTTCAAAAAATACCTTGCTTCATCAGCCACAGACATCGGTTCAGGCGGTCCGGGTAGACCTGCTTCCTGAATGGCTGCTTTCAAGGCAGCGTATCGAGCAGACTCTTCTGTGGAAATACCGGTCAGAGCATGTCTGATCGGCTCTTCCGTTTTGACCCAGCGCAGTTTTTGCAGCACAGTATCTTTCATTGAAGCCTCTTCTCTTCGTAAAGCATTGCCTTGCCGATCACAGCCAGATCATTACGGCGCATCACCCGATGGGGTTTATATCGCCCACGAATTCTATTAGATCGGCCATCGTGAAATTGCCCTTTTCCTTCGAAGGCAGCAGGGGTTTCCAATCAGGCTTGCGAGCAAGGAAAGAACTGCTGTCTGCCTCAAGAAGGCCGACGAAGACTTCGGCGACGATGCGGCTTCCAACTTCGCCCAGGCGTTTTCCTTTGCCTTGAATCTCGGCTTCTTTGAGCACGTAGTACCAGAGCGGCGATTCGATATGGAAGTTATGCTTTGCAGCAACCTCGCCATCCGGGCCTTTCGCTATGTCTTTGGGAGAGAGCGGCTTGAATCCCATGAATCTTGCTACACTCTGGCCGGGAGGAAGTCCGAGACTGCGGCCCCGCCGGAGATTTCTTACAGCAAGCGAATTCAGTAGCGGCTCAGTCTCTCCCAGCGGCAGGTTCGTCAACGGAGTCGCCAGGAAAGGATTCAGGTTACGGCTCAGTCCCGTTTGCGCCCCCGCGCCCACATTGAAAAATCGCCTCCAGTCTATTATCCAGTCGCTTGGAACCGGAACGCTGCTTCCCGACAGGCCGGTGAACCTGAAGATCAGTTGAAGTGTCGCAGGAGTAACGCCTCCCGGCAAAGGAGTAAACACCCGGTTATAGTCGTAAACCGCTCGAACCATGCTATGGCCGAAGCGATAGGCCGCGACTGAGAACTCAACCGGGATGAACGGCCCCTCTCGACGTTTGAATTTGTAAAAACGCCTTCCATTCCTGAGCACCGAATCCAACTGCTTGTTGTCGAGAATGCGGCGCAGGAAATCGTTGAGGACGATCCATTGATAGTGCCAGATCACCAGGTCTCTGGCTTCCTCGAAAGGCGACTTGCGCAGGGGAGACTCTTGCCTGATGCTCCCGTTTTTGACGCCCTCGACCACCTTGTTGTGGAATTTTAGGAAAGCCAGATGAAGTTGCGCGACGATGAGGTTCTCATCGTTTCGAGGGTCGCCAATGAGCGCAAAGCCTTCTGCTCCGCGAGGAAGATCGTTCGGAAGATCAGTCGGAACAGTCGGGTCGCCTCCGCCGGGGTCGCTGCTGGTTTTTCCTATCAGGAATTTATCTTTATCCGCGCGCTGGTAGAGGAACGGTTGCGCGGCAGGCCCTGATCCATAAAGGGAGTCGAGGTCAAGCATGGGCGTCCTGAAATTTCGAAGCGACAGCGGATCGACGAGGATTTCCTGCAACGAGGTTGGATCGAAAGTAATGTCGTGATCGATGAACTGCCCGAGATAGGTGAACCCGGCTGGCACATTCTTGTTGTCTCCCTCCGTGTCATCAGGGGAGCTTTCGACCATTGCCTGACCAAGCTCATCGAGGCTTTCAATCGATGGTGACAAAGGGCGAAGTTCCGGGAACATTCTCCCGAATTTTCCTGTCGGCGAAAACTGGCCGAGGGGTTGGTTTTCCTCATTGCGCGGATAAAATCCGTGTCCTCTCATTACACCTGTCGCCTTTTTGCTCATATCAATCGTATCTGCCATTGATAGTTTTCCTTTCTTTTCGGGCCTGCGACCTGTCGCTGCAAAGCCGGGTTAGGGCCAACCTCATCAAAGAGAGTCGACCACAGTTTCCTTCACGCTTTCTCTTTCGAGATGAAGAGAGAGTCGCTGTTCCGACAGCGATCTAACTGACATGAATTTAAGGGCGTCTTCAGGCTATTGCTATATTTGAGGAACAAGCGGCCTCTCATCGGTTGACTTGGGATTGGCTGTTGGGGTGACTGCTCTGCGAGTCAAGAATGCGAGAACGGCTGCGGAAAACGCCAGCAGCAGGCCCATCCTGTCTTGAGTGAGATCGGGAATCCATCCGAAGCCGGCGACCACGGCCAATGCGGCCTGAATCACGCCTTGAAACAGAACAGGTTCTTCTTTGATTTGTTGCACTATCAACATTTGACTTTCTCCTTTCGGTCATCAGCGTGTGACCATTGAAAATTACTGAACAACTGCATCACGTTGCATCTCATTGATTTCCCGAATATGCAAATGCACCAGCAACTAAGCGACATCGCCCTTGCCGATGTCGAACGCATGATCTCCGACGCCTGACTCTTATTCGAATAAGAAGTCTCGCTTGCTCAACGAGACGCAAGACCGTTGTGAGCCATCTGACCCTCAGCAATAATTGGAGACCATGCCCTCTCCTGCGGTTTATCGCTCTCAGTCGGCGAGACCGCGCTCAAAGATAACAATCCCCATCAGGCACACGTTTGCGCCTCAAGGCCGATACCGTATTCACAGATTGCTATCTGCTACGGGCCAAATCAGGGGATGCGCAGATCATCTACTTCTTCAAACGGCAAAGGATGATCTCCGTCCAGAAAATCGCCCAAGCCTCCGATACCGCTCCAGGGTTCATCATTGGACTCGAGGATGATCAGTATCTGTAGCTTGCCATCCCTCTCAAGAATCCAGGCGCCCGATTGCTTCGCCTGATCGACTCCGATCAGCCAGGGGCGAATGGTGTTTTTGCAAAACAAGAGAAACTCGGCCTTCATAGCGGGCTTGATGTTGTACAGCTTGACTTGCATTGAGGATCTGAAACGGAGACTTTGCGGAATAGCCATGGTTTGCTCCCCTTCTGGTGATCTTACCCTTATCACCTTTTTTTGGGTGCCGTGTTGTCCCGGAACCGGCGTGTGTTGTAGAATACGCCTATCCTTGATTCCAAAGACCGCACGGCACCGAAAAATGCCAATACATGATTTTCTCAACGCGGTCGATCATAGCCGAAGAGTATTTTTACAGTCATTAAAGTGCAACTAAATTCCGGCTAAAGATCGATAAAATATTACATGATTGGTGCAATCACATGAAAAAACGATCTTCTCTGATTTATGAATTCGGGCCGTTCCGCCTCGATATGGCCGAATGCCGCCTGTTGCGTATGGGTAAAGAGATCACTCTGCGGCCAAAACTATTCGACCTGCTGGTCGTGCTGGTCGAGCATCGCGGTCAGATGCTGGAGAAAGATGACCTGATGAATTTTGTCTGGTCCGAAACAGCGGTCGAAGATAATAATCTTACAGTCAGCATCAACTCGCTGCGTCGCGCTCTCGGCGAAGAGAACTATATCGAAACCGTTTCTCGACGCGGCTACCGCTTTGCGGCTGAGGTGAAAGTAATATCGGGTGAAACTGAAGCCAGTCTTGCCATACCGCCTGCGCTGGTCGCATTGGAGCCGCCGGGAGGAGCAATCCCTTTACATTCGCCTCTCTATATCACGCGAGATACGGACAAGGAATTTCATGCTGCAATGACCAGACGCGACAGCATCGTGCTAATCAAAGGTGCGCGACAGGTTGGCAAGACCTCGCTGCTGGCGCGAGGATTGCAGAAGGCTCGCGAGGAAGGTGTCGCAGTTGCGTTGACCGATTTTCAACATCTCACCGCCACATCGTTTGAGACGGTCGATAAATTCCTGCTCACTCTGGCCGAACTGATTGCCGACCAACTCGAATTGCCGACCCTGCCGCATCAGACCTGGAACAACTTTCTCAGTCCGAGCAGTAACTTCGAACGATATCTTCGGCGCGAGGTGCTGGCGAAGATTCCCTCATCGCTCGTCTGGGGACTGGATGAGGCGGATCGCCTGTTCAACTTCGATTACGCAGGCGAGATATTCGGATTGTTCCGCTCCTGGCACAACCTGCGCGCCCTCGACCCGGCGGGGCCATGGGAGCGCCTGACTCTCGCGCTTGCTTATGCCACTGAAGCGCATTTGTTCATCACCGATCTCAATCAGTCGCCCTTCAACGTCGGCACGCGATTATCGCTGGGAGATTTCACTCTGGCTCAGGTCGCAGAACTAAACCGCCGTTACACAGAACCCTTGCGTGATGGAATCGAACTGACCCGATTCTATGAACTTGTCGGCGGGCATCCCTATTTGACACAACGCGGGTTGTACGAAATGGTCACGCGCGGCATTGACCTCGCAACGGTTGAAGCGCAGGCAGATCGAGACGAGGGAGTTTTTGGCGATCATCTTAGGAGAATGTTGCTGGCTCTTGAACGCGACCCTTCGCTCTATGATGGCTTACGCCTTGTCCTGAACGGACAACCGGGAATGATAATGTCTCACTTCTATCGATTGCGCAGCGCAGGAGTGTTATCCGGCGACTCTGTGGAAGACGCTCGGCCTCGCTGTGAGCTTTATGCGCGCTATCTGAAGAGACGCCTGATATGAAAGCTATCAAGACCGATTTCACTCCGAGTTTCTACGTCGTCGGCGGCACGATGCGGCACGATGCGCCATCTTATGTGGAAAGGAATGCCGATAACGTATTGTTTGACGCGCTGATGCGGGGCGAGTTCTGCTTCGTTTTGACGGCGCGGCAAATGGGCAAATCGTCGCTGATGACTCGTACAGCGGCGCGTCTCCGAAATGCGGGCATAGGTGTGGCGGTACTCGACCTGACGGCGATCGGACAGAATCTCAGCCCCGAACAATGGTATGCGGGCTTGCTTGTGCAGATTGGACAGCGACTTGATCTGGAAGACGAATTGATAAGGTTCTGGACATCTCAGCCGCTGCTTGGCCCGATGCAACGCTGGATAAAAGCGATCCAAACCATCGTACTCTCGCATTATCCTGAGCGTCTGGCGGTTTTCATCGATGAGATCGATGCCGTGCGGAGCCTGCCTTTTTCAACCGATGAATTATTCGCCGGAATTCGCGAATGCTACAACCAACGCAGTCAGAATGCGGATATGGAACGTGTGACGTTTTGTCTGTCGGGTGTCGCAACGCCTTCTGATCTTATACGCGACACTCGCGCGACGCCTTTCAATATCGGACACCGCATCGAACTGCACGACTTCACAGAAGAGGAAGCCGCGCTGCTTGCGCGCGGATTAAGGCGCGAAGAGAAACAGGGGATGGCCATCATCAGGCGGGTTTTGCATTGGACGGGCGGGCACCCATATCTGACGCAGCGGCTATGTCAGGCCGTGTCTAATGACATAAGCATTCAGAGAGACTCAGACGTTGATCGTTCATGCGAAGAGCTATTCTTATCCCGACGGGCGCAGGAACGCGACGATAATCTACTTTTTGTGCGTGAGCGTTTGCTGCGCAGCGAAGTCGATATAGCCAGCCTTCTTGAGGTTTATGCCAAGGTTAGAAAACATAAAGCCGTGCGCGATGACGAATCTAATCCTCTGGTGAGCATTTTGCGTTTATCCGGCATCACGCGCAGTGAAGAGGGATGGCTCAAGGCGCGCAACCGCATCTACGCAAGAGTTTTCGATGAATCGTGGATCACGGCCAATATGCCGGATGCTGAAGCGCGTCGACAGCGTGCGGCGTTCCGACGCGGCGTCTGGCGAACGGCTATAGTCAGCCTGCTGATCCTTCTGATGGTTGGCTGGCTCGCCTTCATGGCCGTCAAGCAACGCAATCGCGCGGAGCAGCAGGCCGAGGACAACCGTCATCTGTTGTATTACGCCGATATGAAGGCAGTACAGCAGGAATGGGAGAACGCCCATGTTGATCGCGCTGAAGAGATTCTCAAACGCCATTTGAGGGAGTCTGATGGGAAAGATTTGCGCGGGTTTGAATGGCATGTGTTTTGGAGCCTCACGCATGGTGAAATCCACCGACTGGAAGAAGGCTATCAAGTCGCAAGTTTGTCTTTCTTATCTGATGGCAAGACCCTGGCGGCAGGAGAAGTTCTGCGCGCAAAGACGGAAGGAAGCGATGAGTATTTGATCAAGCTTTATGATTTGATCGCAAGACGCAATGTCTCTTCTTTTCGCGTCCCGGCAGGCAGGAATTTCGACCTGATCATCTTCTCGCCCGACAAGCGGCGAGTAGCAGTCGATGGCACGGACAACGACATCACTTTGTGGGACGTGCATTCCGGGAAACAGGTTCGTGTATTCAAAGGCCATGCGAAGCCTATAAGGACTATCGCTTTTTCGCCCGACGGGCGGTATCTGGCGAGCGGCGACCTGAGCGGAGTCGTGAGGTTGTGGGACGCGGCCAATGGAGAAGAGAAGATAATATTGAATGATCCACAACGCTGGATCAGGTGGGCCGCCTTTTCGCCCGACGGGCGTTTGCTCGTTACAACGGATGAATCTGATGTTGTTCGAGTGCGCGACATGGCCAGCGGACGAGAACTCCGACCTTTTACAAATGAGGGAAGCGCATTGGTGAGAGCCTGGTTCTTTCCTGATGGCAAGAGATTATTGACGACGACTAAAGGAGGGCGTCTGCAAATTTGGGATGTTGGCGCGAGGAAAATGATCGCGACACTGATCGGACACACCGGCGACACTACTTCGATTTCCTTCTCTCCCGATGGGAAGACGCTGGCAACGGCCAACTATGATCGCACTGTCAAGCTATGGGATTTGGCGACCTGGCAGGAACTGGCGACGATCCGAGGCCATGGCTCGGCTGTCCGTTCGGTTGCATGGTCTTCAGACGGGAAGCATCTCGTTACCGGCAGCACTGACACTACCATCAAAATCTGGGATACAACCTCCGGGCGTGAGCCGATAATGCCGATCTATCCGGTCAAGTCCTACCTGGCGACGGCCTTTTTATCAAATGATGAATTCGTTGCTTTCGGAGTCACTAAAGATTTGCAGGTCAAACTATGGAATCTTTCCACTGGCAGGGAACTGGCTAAATTCGAAGAAGCTGGCGATAAGATTCTGTGCGCTGCTTTTTCGCGCGATAACAAATTTTTAGCAACTGGCGGAATCGATAACCTGATCAAACTCTGGGAGACTTCGACAGGCAGGCTGATTGGCGCTTTCAAGGGGCATACAGGCTATGTTTACGGGCTTGATTTTTCGCCTGACAACAAACTGCTCATATCCGGCGGTCAGGATCGCACATTGAGGTTGTGGGATGTTGAGAGCGAACAGCAGATCGATTCGCTCAAGGGCGATGCGGACAACTCTTATCGTGCAGTCTTTTCAGATGATGGCAAAATGATAGCCTCAGCCTGTCGGGACGGCAGAGTGAAGCTATGGGACGCAGCCACAAAGGATGTCATTGCAACATTGAACGGGCATACGGATCGAGTCACAGCTATAACTTTTTCGCATGATGGCCGGCTACTGGCGACGGGCGGACTGGACAATACGCTCAGGTTGTGGGACGTGGCAACGGGTAAGGAGCTTAAAAAACTCGGCCAGTCCGATTATGTTCAGCGCGCGGTCTTCTCGCTCGACGACCTGCGCCTGGTAACAGGGGCCGTAGATGGCTCGATCAAGTTGTGGGACATAAGCAGAGGAGAGGAACTAATGACTTTGAAAAGCCATGCGGATGAGGTTACATCAGTAACATTTTCAGCAAACAATACGAGTCTGGCAACCAGCAGCCTCGATGGCACCGTAAGGCTTTGGCGCGCTGGCGCGATTAACTCTCCTGAGAAAAATCATTGATTCCCCATCACGACGGCTAAAAACTCTTACCTCGCAATCGCACAGACGCCGATCATCAAGCTCTGTAGTCAGGCTGCCAGCGCCGAGAAATTCTGCCCGTCGATCAACTCTTCGAATTGTCCTCTCACGATAGCTTTGTTTTCTTCAATCGCCATTTTACACTCCTCGATTGCGCTTCAGATGAAATTCTCGATGGCTTCGGCTGTCGACTGAGGCGATTCGCGCTCCGTTCGTGATTAGCTCAGGCATGACTTGCCCTTCGGGTCGACATCTCGACGAATCCCTTGAATGCGGAATTCGAAATGTGGAGTGCGGAATTCTATTACACGTTCCGAACCCCACACTCCACATTCTACAGACCCATTCGACCTGTCACTGACGAAGCGTCAATCCCTCAAGCGCGACTGTATATTCCTTCGTCTGCGCGTTGTAGCTGACGGTGTAGCGCGTCGGGTAATAACCGGACTTCTGATACTTTGCCGGTAGCTTGATCTCAGCGGTGACGTTCGGTCTGGTTTCAAGAAACGACTTGGCTATCATCGGCTCAAGGAAAATCATCCTTCCGTCATAAGAGCCGTAGATGAAAGTGTGTGTGAAGGCCGCGCCGTGAAATTCATGCGAGCCGGGTTCGACCCAGTGCGAACCCATTCCCGGCTCTTCCGAAGCTGGCGCATAGACGTAGCCTGCCGGCGTGAACTCCTCAGCGAGGGGCTTGCGGCAACGGGCCAGATCATCGCCTCTGGTCGTGATCTTCTCGCGCTCGGAGGGGCTTATCATGTAAAAGTGAAAATCGAAATGCGGCACATTGTAGACGCCTTCCGGGTCGTGGCCTCGCGGATTCCAGTTCAGGCCGATGTGATCGAACGGCAGGCGAGGGGCATCCGGCGGCAGCGGCAGAATAAATTCAGTCCATATCAATCCGGGAGTGAGTCTCTGCGGCAGGCCCGAAAGCGCGGCTTCAGTAAACGTGGCGCCAACTGAGGTCGGCTTTCCTTCCTTGTCTACAGCGACCCACGAGCGCGCGTTTCCATTGCCCATAGTCACAGGCTCTCCTGCAAAAGCTCTCAACGGGGTCGAGGCAGTGCTGGCTTTGACAGTTTCTGATTTTGCGATTGAGTTGTGACCGGCGTGCTGCGCAAGGCCTTGCGCCGTCAACAGGCAAATCATCGCCGCAGCGAAAAACGATCTTCTGCGACTGACATAAGTTTTTGCAGATGTTTTCGTCAATTCATCGAACATAACTTGATCTCCTGAGAAAAGTCTGGAGTCGAGAGTCTGGAGTCTGAAGGTGTGCGCACATTCTGCGATTGACTCGTGCCTCTCGGCTCTTCATTATTTCCGGGCGTCGTCATCGACGATGTGACTCCTTGATAAATCTATTTCCTTGAAGCGAACTCATCAGGGCTTCGTCTTTAATCGCCCTCATTCCTTAACGCGGAAGCGGGAATGAAATTGAATCACTCGTTGGAAAATTTTTTTTAGGGCTTGCGCAAGCAACGGGATCAATAAATCGCTGCAAACTGCTGCGCTCTTCATTTATTTTCTCCGCGGTGTAACCATATCGATCTCGCAGGTGTCTTCCTCAATGTAAGCGAACGGCTTCGAAAGGATTAATGAAAGGTAGAGAGGATAAGAAATGACGATCAACAGAGCTAAAACGTTTCAAGCAGCAATCATCGCAGTATTCGTAGCGTTAGTGATGGTCGCTGTAGTTGTGACCGTTCCCGCCGTAATGGGGCAATCGAGCGATGAGACCGGACAGAAAACATGGCGTCGCGGAGCGAGGTCGCACTTCAGCAAGCGCGGGCCTCGCGGGATGTCAGCCCGCATGTTCAGAGGTCTCGATCTGACCGATGAGCAGAAATCGCAGATCAAACAGATTCACGAGAGCCATAGCGAAAGCATCAAAACCATACGTCAGCAGATAAGCGCCGAGAGGCAGTCGCTGCGTCAGGCGCAGCAGGGCGGCGCGTTCGATGAAGCCGCCGTCAGTCAGAAACTCGCCGCGCTCGCGCCTTTGCAGGCGAAGTTGATGGGCGAGCGATTCAGAATTCATCAGGAGATGCTTTCCGTACTCACTCCTGATCAGAAAGCGAAGTTCGATCAGATGCGCGAGCAGATGAAGGCGAAACGAGCAGAGCGAAGCAACCGCAAATCTCGAAGGTAGTTTCACCCTGATGCGACGGGCTTCTGAGTCCGCCATCGCCTCGATGCCTGAGGAGCGGTTCTGCAAGAGCTATATGAACAAACATCAGACCTCGATCTGGCTCGTCTCGCCCGCAAGGGGGACGAGCCTGCTTTCGAGGAATTATTGCGCCGCTACAGCCCGCGCGTGTTTCGGATAGCGAGCCGTTTTTTTCGTCGACGGGAGATGGTCGAAGAAGCGGCGCAGGAAGTCTTTTTGAAAACTTATACGCAGCTTGCGTCCTACGAAGGGCGCGGCTCATTCGAGGGCTGGCTCACGCGCATCGCAACCACTACGTGCCTCAACCTACTGCGCAGCGCGAAGAGCCGCCCCGAATCTTCAGCCGTCGAACTGACTGAAGATCAGAACGAATGGTTTGAGACGAAACTGACCGGCGATGTTCACCAGTCGGGAGCGTCGGTAGAGAGCAGGTTGATTGCAGCAGACCTCGCTGAAAAGGTGCTTGAAACTCTGCCGCCGGATGATCGCGTCGTGCTGATATTGATCGACGGCAATGAGATGAGCGTGAAAGAAGCGGCTGATGTGACGGGATGGTCTGAATCGAAAGTGAAAGTGAAAGCGATGCGCGCTCGACGCCGAATGCGACAGGCCGTAGATAAGCTGCTCGAAACGCGAAGGAGCAGAAAAAGCGCAGGCAGGACATGAAAAACGAACACATAATCGATTTGCTCGAAGAGCGTCCCGTCCTCAGTCTGGACGAAGGCGAAAGAGCGATACTGGAAAAGCATACAGCCGTCTGCTCAGATTGCCTGCGCGCTTATCGGGCGGCGATGGTTTCGGCAGAGATGCTTCAGGCGCGGGCTGACGAATCGATTGAGCCGTCGCCTTTTTTCAACACACGGGTGATGGCCGCGCTTCGCGAGAGACAACCCGATGAGGCGGGCACATTCGCCGCGATGTGGAAAGCTGCGCGCGGCCTTGTAGCTTCGATGGTTGTGGCAGTCGCAATATTGCTGGGCCTCACTTTGTGGATGGGCGGAGCGTCGGCTTTGCCGACTGAGACGGCGGAAAGCGAAAACATATATTCCGCAGAGTGGGTCATCCTTGAGAACGGCGACTCCTCAGATGATCTCACTGACAGTCAGGTGATGACGACTCTCTACGAATCGGCGATAGCTTATGGAGAAAACAAGTAAAAACAAGTGGCAGGTGAGGCTGGCTGCGCTCTCTATATTCATTCTTGGATTGATCGCGGGCGCGCTGGCATTGAATCTTTATCACACGCGATTCTCGCCTTCCGTCGAACGACCCTGGGGTGGAAGACCGCCCTTTACGCGGCTCGCGGAACTGACTCAACAACTAGACCTCACCGCGGAACAAAGCGCAGAGGTTGAAAAGATACTCAGTGAGGCCAGAACTCGATTGATGGAGATTCGCAAAGAGTCGGAGCCGAAATTCAGCGAGATTCGCAGGCAGACCGAAGAGCGGCTTCAGCAGACGCTCAGCACTGAGCAGTGGCAGAAATTCCAGCAGATCAAAACCGAAATGAGAGGGCGACGCGGCGAGCGCGGGCGAGGAAGAAGAAGACCTGACGCTGACCGGTAATCCTTTGCAGAGTCCCGCGGCATCCATCTATTTGTGAAAGCAGGTTCGCTGAATCGAATCTGTGAAATGTTTACAGACAAAATTCAAAGCGAAGCTCTCTAATTGCCAGTGGAACATTTCAGCGGTAGTGAAAGAAATCAAAATGAAAAAAAAGATGGCGCTGACGCTCGGCTTGCTTCTGGTCTTGATGAGTTCCATTCCCTGCGCCGCATTTCCCTATCAAAGCGGCGTCGAGTTGCGCGGCACGGTGAAGGATCAAACCGAAGCCTTCATGCCTTCGGTGCCGGTCACGCTTGAAGACGGTCAGGGGAAAAAACTCACCGCACGAACCGATGAACGCGGGCGCTATCGATTCAGCGGACTCAAGCCGAACCTCTACACCTTGAAGGTAGAGGTCGAGGGCTTCACTCCCTTCAGCGAGCAGATCGATCTATTAACCAGACAGTCGCTCACCTTCGATGTCACGCTCGAAGTGTTCATCACCGAACAGATCGAAGTTAAGACCGAAAAACCATCCATATCGGTCGAGCCGGAGAATAATCTTTCAGCGATAGTCCTCACCGAGGTCGACCTCGAAGCTCTGCCCGACGACCCGGACGAGTTGCTCGAAACATTGAAAATGATGGCGGGCGCTGCGGGCGGGCGAGACGATTCGGCCATCTACGTCGATGGGTTCCGCGAACGCGGGCGCATTCCGCCAAAAGAAGCGATCCTGAGAATACGACTCAACTCCAATCCGTTTTCCGCCGAATACAACGAGCCGGGCAACAGCCGTATAGAGATAGTCACCAAGCCCGGCTCGGACACTTTTCACGGCGGCTTTCGCCTCAACTTCAACGATGAATCTCTCAACGCCCGCAACTCTTTCGCTCCCTCGCGCGCCCCGCTTCAGGTGCGGAGCTATGGCGGCAATTTCAGCGGCCCGATCATTCGCAATCGCTGGGGCTTCTTCGTGACTATCGACAGGCGCGAGCAGGATGAAAACGATGTTATAAATGCGACTATTCTGAATCCCGTGACATCCAATCCCGAATCGTTTGCCGATACGGTGCTGACGCCTACGAGATCGACGAATTATTCCATTCGCACTGATGTGCTGCTCACGCCCAAACACACCGTCGGATTTCAATATCGCCATTCGAGCAGAGAGCAGTTGAACGAAGGTCTTTCGAGCGGATTCGACCTGCCGGAGCGCGCCTTCGACCGCAGGACTAGCGATGTCACGCTTCGTTTTTATATCACCAGCATCGCCTCCGAGCGCGCGGTCAACGAGATGAGATTGCAACTGAGCCGCCGCAAAAACGAAACACGCGCCCTTACCGATGCGACGGCCATAGTGGTTTTCGACGCTTTCAGCGCAGGCGGCAATCAAGGCTCGCTGTTTTCGGACAACACGGACAGGGAACTGGAATTTTCCGACAACCTCACTTACACATACGGCAAGCACTCTTTCAAATTCGGCGTGCGCGCCGAAGGCAGCCGCCGCGAAAATTTCAATCGCGCCAATTTCGGCGGCACGTTCACCTTCGGCGTCGACGTTGAGCGCGATGCGCTCGGAGCGCCTGTACTAGATTCGACGGGCAATCAGATTCCTATCCCCTCGCTCGATCTCTACAGCAGAGTGCTGGCGGGAGAGCCGGGCTATCGCCCCTCGCAATTTTCCATCGTCAGAGGCGATCCCTTCTCAAGCATCCTGCAATGGGAGATGGCCTGGTTCGCTCAGGACGACTGGCGTGTTTCCCCTCGCCTGACTCTCTCCTACGGCTTGAGACACGAATTCCAGACCAACCTGGCAGACAAAATAAACTTCGCGCCGCGTTTCGGCATAGCGTGGCAGCCAGACAAAAAGGGAAAGAGCACGATCAGGGCGGGAGCCGGACTGTTTTACGATTATATCGATGATGGAATAACGCTCGACACTCTGCGCCTTGATGGTCAGCGTCAGCAGCAGTTCGTCATTCAGCGACCGGGATTTTTCACCGACATACCTGACCAGTTCAGCGCGGCTGTGCGGCGACAGCCTACGACTCGAGTGAAGGACGAGGATATCAAATCGCCCTACTCGATCATCTCTACGATCAGCTACGAAAGAGCCTTGCCCGCGAACCTCTTCGCCTCGACCGGCTACACATGGACTCGCGGAGTTCATCTCCTGCGCACGCGCAACATCAACGCTCCGCTTCCGGGCGAAGGCGCGGCAAAGCCATTTCCCGACGAAGGGCCGATCCTGCAATATGAAGCGACCGCACTTTCGACGCGCAACGAGTTGTGGATGAACCTGAGATGGAATTTCAAGAGGTTGTCTCTGTTCGGGAGATACACGCTCTCTTCGACGCGCAGCAATTCCGATGGCGCAGGTCAGTCTCCGGCCAATCCTTATGATCTGACTTCGGAGTGGGGACGTTCTAACCGCGATGAGCGCCATCAGTTTTTCATAGGCGGTTCCGTCACGCTGCCATGGCAACTGAGATTGAGTCCTCTCATCAACATCTCATCGGGGCGGCCCTTCAATATCACGACGGGACGTGACAACAATCGAGATACGATCTTCACCGACCGGCCCGCGTTCGCCAGCCCCGACGACCCTGAAGCCGTCGTAACGCAATTCGGAGTGTTCAATCCCAATCCTCAACCGGGCGATGAGATCATCCCGCGCAACTTGGGCCAGGGACCCGGATCGGTGAATGTGAATCTGAGCATCTCGAAATCCTTCGGCTTCGGCCCTACCCTCTCGCGCACAGGGGCGCGCGCAGCCGGTCAGAGTGAAGACGGAACAGATCAACAACCTCAACGACAGCAGGGCAGACGCGCGGGCGGCGCGGGCGGCGGTAGAGCAGGAGGCGTGGGCGGCGGCAGAGGCGGGGGTGGAAGAGGGGGCGGATTCGGCGGCGGTTTCTCAGGCGAGGATCGCCGGAAATACAACCTGACCGTGAACATCAGCGCGCAGAATCTGTTCAACACTACCAATCTGGCAGGATTCAACGGAGTGCTGACCTCTCCATTTTTTGGAACGGCCAATCGCGCGCTGTCGCCGCGTAGAATAGAGGCATCGCTGAACTTCAGGTTCTGAGCGTCCGCGACTCTTCAATACGGATCGCAGGAAGTGGTCACAGAGACGATTCCCTTCCTTGTTGTCTACGGAAGTGTGAGGCGCGTGAGCAACCGCCCCGCGCCTCACACTGACTGCTATTTATGCACAGGATACTTCGGTCGCAGCTTCGCGGGAGGCTTACTCATATGTATTTGCTTCATCGCAACCTCGATGGCTTTTTCAAGCTGCGGGTCTCGGCCCCGTATGAAATCAGCGGGCAGCACGTCAACCACCAGGTCAGGTTCGACACCGTGATTTTCAATCCCCCATTCGCCTCGGTGAGGATCGAACGCGGCGCGATTTGGTATCTGCACGCGGCCCCCGTCGATCAGTCGTGGAGTGAAACCATAAGGCCCGATGCCTCCTCCGCCCGTTCGCCTTCCCACGATAGTTCCTACTTTCGCCAGTTTGAACATGAAGGGAAAAGTCTCTGCGGCAGAGAAATTCATTTCGTTTATGAGCAGCACCTTAGGCATCACAACCGGGTTGGTCGGCGTGGCGATGTCATCTCCGTCGCGGAACATGTAGTAATAGATCGGCTCGCGCTGGAGCATCTCGATGAGAAAATCTGAAGTCACTCCGCCGCTGTTGAATCGCTGATCGATGATGAGTCCCTGCTTGTTGTCGCGATAGCCATAGAGGCCGCGTAAGAAATCTTCAATCCCGCTCTGGCCGAAATCCTGAACGTAAATGTATCCGAGTTTGCCGCCGCTTCGCTCTTCGACCTGTCGGCGATTGCGCTCGGCCCAGTTTGTGCGGCGAAGCCCTTGCTCGCCCGGAATTGTGACAGCGGTTATAGTGCGAGCGCCCTCGCCGTCGGGCTTAGGCCCGATGAGCAGCTTGACCGTTGTTTTTCCTTCGAAGTAGGAAAGTATGTTTTTGTTCGCCGTTATCTGCTGCCCGTCGACTGCAAGCAGGTATTCGCCTTCCTTCACGTTCATACCGGGCTGATCGAGCGGCGCTCTGAGCAGCGAATTGGGCGAAGCGTAGTGGCCTGAGCGAAGCACCCGCGCTATTTTGTAGCGGCCCTGATCTATCTGGAAATCCGCGCCCAAAAGCCCCACGCGACCTTGCCCTCCTGCCGATGGCGGGGTGTCACCTCCTCCGGCGAAGAAATGAGAGACCGATACATAACCGAGAGCCAACATCATCAAAGTGTTGAGGTCTTCGCGTCGCGTTATGTTCGGCAGATATTCGCCATAGTGTTTCTCAAGTTCCGCGAGGTTCTGTCCGTGGTAGTTCGGATCATAGAAATAATCTCGCATCATCCGCCACGCTTCGCGATACATTTGTCGCCACTCGGCGCGAGGATCGACGCTGACTTCGAGTTTCAGGTCAACTCGCCCTTCGCCATCTTTCGGCGGCGCATCGGCTGATACGAGAAACCAGCTTCCGCCCTTGCGATAAAGCAGCCGCGATCCATCCTGAGAAGTAACATTTCCGTTGAGACCTTCGACCAGTTTTTCAAAATTGCGCGGCTTGGTTATGTCGTATCGATAAAGCGCCGTCGATTGAGAGCCGCCGCCGAGTCCGGGAGCTTTGGGCCACTCATTGACGAGCGCGAAGACTATGCCTGCTTTGCCGGGGACCAGTTCGCTGTAATCGCGCGCTTCCATCGGAAAAGTTATTACCCTTTGCTCAAGCCCCTCGAAGTCTATTCGCGTTGAAGTCGCCTCTTTCAGATCAGCATCGGGGTTCGGCTGACCGTTTGCGAGCAGCGGCGAAGGCGTCCCCGTTTGAAGGATCATCGCGTGAAGCCTGCGCGTGACCATCGGCCGCAGCAGAAGGCCCGACAGCACGCCCCACCCGAATTCGCTCGCGCCAGCATTCGTCGAGGAAGTGAAGTAGAGATATTTTCCGCTGTGGTCGAAGACGGGAAACTCCGCGTGAATAGCTCCGCTAGTCACCTGATGACGCTCGGCAGTCTCGCAGTCGTAAAAATAGATCGTGCGCAAGCGATTGGCGTGACATTTCGTGTAAGCCAGGAATCGGCCATCGGGCGACCACGCGGGATAAAACTGATCCTGAAGCGAGTAGGGAGACGTGTCTATTTTTTTCGCTGCGCCTTTTTCCGCGTCGGCGATCCAGATAGAAAGTTGTTTGTCTGAAAACGCCAGCCTTTTCGAGTCCGACGACCAGACAAGTTCTCGATAAAAAGTGGGCCGCTGCTCGATGGCGATTTTCTTCACCCCTCCTTCGCCGTCCACCGGACGAATGAAGAGTTGATACTCGTTTGATTCGTCCGAGAAATACGCCACCCATCGACCGTCGGGCGAAAGGGCCGGAAAGCGATCAGCCGCACTCGAAGAGAGAGTTATATTTTTTGATTCGTTCCTTGCTGCGTCGAATATGAACACGTCGCCCCGCGCTTCGAGTATGGCGCGATCCCCATTGAAAGAGAGCAGGGCAGAAGCGATTCCGCGCGCGGCGTTGACTGTTCGAGGTTTCAACTCTGACAGATCGGCGTTGAGTTGAATCTCTATCGCTCGCGCCTGATTCGTTTTCAGATCGAAGAGGTAAATGCGACCGTCGCGCACGAAGACTATCGCATCCGCGGTCGCCGATGCTGATCTGATGCCGTATTTTTCAAACGTGGTCAACTGCCTTGTCTGATTCGTTTTCAGATCGTGGACGAAAAGATTGTAAGTTGCAGTTCGATCAGAGAGAAAATATATGCGATCTCCGATCCACATCGGGCAGCGGTCGTGATGCTCGCCTATGGTGAGATTTCGCACTTCGCCCGTCGCGAGTCGCGCGATCCAGACCTGCGATTGAATTCCCCCGCGATAGTGTCGCCAGTTTCCATCCTCGCCTATCAGATCATTAGGCGTATAAGCTATGCGCTGGCCGTCGGACGAAAACGATCCGTTAGCTCCTATCGGCAGCGGGAGAGCCGAGGGCATCACTCCATCTACGGCGACAGTATAGAGCCGCGCTATGCCTTCTTCGTCGCGCCGTGAAGCGAACAATATGCTGCGGCTGTCTGCCGTCCAGCCGCGGACCAAATCGCTTTTCGGATACCACGTCAGTCTTTTCGCCTCGCCTCCTGAAGCCGACATTACAAAAACATCGCTGCTTCCTCCGGCGACTCGCGAGAAGGCCAGCCTCTGCCCGTCGGGCGAAAAGCGCGGATGATTTTCTTCCGCCGGATCGGTCGTTATTTTTTTAGCCTGCCCTCCGCTTCTTTCGACCATCCATATATCGCCCGCATACGAGAATGCAATATGAGTTTGATTCGCAGTGGCCTGCGGAATGATGAGCGGCGCGATTGCCTGTTCCTGCGCCGCGGCAGTCGAAAACACGAACAGTGCGAGAAGAATCCCCCCTGTAAATCTGAACATTTTCACACCTCGCTCTCGAAAATAAATAAAAGGTAGAGCAGGCTGCCAGCCTGCGGATTCCCAAAGCTTTCATGCTTTCAGGGTATCAACAGGCTGGCAGCCTGTTGTACATCAAAGACCCCAGCCATATTCTACAGCAGCCATTGAATTCAGTATTGGACTGATGAAAACCGATTGTACAGGATTAACCTGCGCGAAATGTGGTGCGGAATTCAGCAGGCGTGAGTCCCGTGCATCGTTTGAAGGTTCGCGAAAAATGGCTTTGGTCGTAAAAGCCCGTAGCGGCGGCGATATCGACTATCGGAGAGTTCGTTGCGGCCAGTTCACGGCAGGCGCATTCGACTCTCAAGCGTCGCACATATTCGCTTATCGTGCAGTTGAAGTGGCGGCGGAACTCGCGCGCGAGATAAACCGGATGAACTCCGACCGAATCGGCAATCGCGTCGAGAGTGAATGTCTCGGAAAACTGCGCGTGAAGAAAATCTCTCGCCTGATCGAGCCAGCGGGGAAGCATTCGCTCTGTTTTACTCTTCTGACTGCGCGACGCTGTGGCAAGAAGTTCAAGCGCGATTCCTTCTATTGCGAGCGGAGACGCTTCATCCATTTCGCGGAATTCGTTGTAGAGGCGAATCGCAAGCCAGCAACTCCATCCTCCGGTGAATTCAACCGGGCTGTCGATGGTCAATCCGTACTCGCGTGCGCGATCGAGCCACTGGGGTTTTATTTCCAGTCGAAATATGCGCGCTGAAGGGCTGTGAAAATCTACGGCGTGAGACTCTCCCGGCGGATGAAAGAGCAGCGAGGAAGGTTTGCACTCTCTCGTCTTCGAGCCGATCTGTTCGCTGTAGCCGCCTTCGAGTACCAAACTGAAATAAGCCGGTTCGTGCGCATGAGAGTTCATCCTCAGGCCGGAGGGGTAAAGGGTTTCAGTCAGAGCGAGGCTTGCGAGATCGCGATGCTGCAACAGTTTCCCGGAAAATGTTGCAGGAGATGATTTCAGCCGCACGCTTCGGTTCCCTTCTCTCAGGATTGATTCTCGAATGATTTCGCATCATTAAACGAAACCTGAGTGCAAAAGTTCGAGTCGAATCGAGCGCGAGCGAGACCCGATCAGGAGAAGTTCAGATGCCGTATAGATCGAGGCGAAATTCATCGCCGAGCGTAGATATGCGCGGCTCACGTCGGGCGAAATTGAAGTGAGCGCGGCGCACTCGCTCAATAATTTCATCGCGATATTTTTGAGGTCAGGGATGATCCCGTTTCATCCCAGAGCCTTCAACCTACTACAGTGAAATAGGCCATTACTACCGACCGCCGACCCCTGACCGCCGCTATCTTGCCTGCGCTCCGAGGGGTGGCTACAATGAGCGAAGTGAAATCGATAACGGTAGGAATAAGCGGAGCGTCGGGCGCGATCTATGCGCAACGATTGCTCCTTCAGCTTGAAGCAAGCCCCGAAGTGCGACAGATCAACCTCGTGGTGAGCGGGCCGGGCCGTCGAGTCATCATGGACGAACTCGATATCAACTCGACCATCAGCGTCGAACAGATGATCGAGGAAATGATCGGACGTCCATCGACTAAAACCGTAGTATTTCACCCCGGAGATATAGGCGCGGCCATCGCTTCAGGCTCTTATCCCGTCGATGCCATGTCGATCATTCCCTGTTCGTCTTCGACTATAGGCGTGCTGGCATCAGGGTCGAGCCGCAATCTTCTGCATCGCGCCGCCGATGTGTGTTTGAAGGAAGGCCGCCGATTGGTTATCGTCCCGCGAGAGACGCCGCTCTCTATCATTCATCTTGAGAACCTGCTGCGTCTTCGTCAGGCCGGAGCGATGATCGTTCCGGCGATGCCCGCTTTCTATCATCGCCCTTCAGATATCAACTCGCTCGTCGATCACTTCGTCTATCGCGTGATGGATCACCTCGGCGTCGCGCACTCTGAGGAAACCGTCTGGCACGGCGATGTGAGTCATGTCTGATCGCGTTTGACCGCGAGGCCCCGGCCCATCCCGTGTTGCGCCCGCCGCCGCGCATCGTATTCGACCTTGCCGCCCACGATCACATACTCGATCCCTTCCGCGTATTGACGGGAATCTTCAAACGTCGCGCGATCAATCACGCGCTCAGGATCGAACACAACGAGATTCGCTCTAGCTCCGCCTTCGATTCGCCCGTGTCGTTTGAGGTTGAACGTCTCAGCGGCAAGCCTGCTCATTTTATGCACGGCTTCTTCAAGCTTCAGCGCGCCAAGTTCGCGCGAGTATCGGCCAAGCATTCGCGGATAAGTTCCATAAGCCCGCGGGTGAGGCTTGCCGCCCAACAGTCCGTCAGTGCAGACGTTGACGTAAGGTTGTTTCATTATTTTCTGCACAACGTCTTCGGACTGGCTGAATGAAATCATCCCCACTCCCATTCGCTCTTCAAAGAGAAGATCGAGCGCAAATTCCGCCGCGTCTTCTTCGCTCACTCGCTCTGCGTCGAGATTGATGCGCGCGGCTTCGCTGAGATTTTTCCCGACACACTCCTGTCGTCGGCCTGACGGGATATCCGAGATGACGATTCCTTCCGGGCCTGACCATTTCCAGAAGCTGTCCCAACTGGATCGCTCTTTCGCCAGCATCATCTCTTTCATTCGCCCGCGCTCTTCGGGGCTTCCTAGTCGCGCGAGAGTCTCTTCCGTACCGCCCGCGTGCGCCCACGGAGGGAGTATCGCGCCGAGCATAGTCGATCCCGCGATGTAAGGATACTGGTCTGCGGTGATGCGAAGCCCTTCGGCTCTCGCCCGCTCGATTCGTTCAAGCACGCGATCAATCGAGGCCCAGTTCTCGCGTCCGGCAGCCTTGAAATGAGAAATGTGCGCGCGCACGCCCGCGCGCCTTGCGATTTCGATCATCTCTTCAACAGCGTCTTCGAGGTAATCGCTTTCGCTGCGCATGTGAGAAACGAAAACGCCGTCGAATTCTGCGACGGCGCGACCGAGCGCGATCAACTCCGCCGTGTCCGAATAACAGCACGGCGGATAGATGAGTCCCGTAGACATGCCGAGCGCGCCTTCGCGCATGGCCTGACGAATATGATCCTGCATCGCGGCTGTTTCTTTCTCAGTAGCGCGGCGGTCTTCCATTCCCATAGCAAGCAGTCGCGCGGCTCCATGCGGAATCAGGTATGCGCAATCGAGCGAGGGCCGAGCGCGGCTGATCGCTTCGAGGTATTCGCTCACCGATTGCCAATCCCACTCGCGATCCAGGCGACCGAGCAACCCAGCGAGTTGACTCGACATTTGCGCGCGGTCAGCGGCGCGGACGGGCGCGACCGAGATTCCATCCTGACCGAAGATTTCGAGCGTGATGCCCTGACGGAGTTTCATCGGAAGCATTGGTTCCGAAAGCACGCGAAGATCGGAGTGGCTGTGCGTGTCGATGAAACCGGGCGCGATGAAGAGTCCCTTGCAATCGATCTCTTCGATGCCTGAATAGCCGCCCGGCCCGTCAACCGTAAGAATGAGATCATGACTGATGACGACATCGGCATAGAAAGGCGCGCGAAGGGTGCCGTCAAGGATCGCGCCATTTTTCAAAACGAGTGTGACTGTTTTCATGGTAGTCCTGAGTCTGAGGTCTGGAGTCTGGAGTCCGAGTTTCGACTCTCGACTCCGGACTCCAGACTCGCAACTTCAATAATCGTTATTTCAGGTCTCGCGCAGAATCTTACTCGCGGAGCAGGGCCACCTTCCATCCCGATTCCGCGATTGACATAAAGCCAGGTGTCTTCGACGCGATGAAGACCTGACTCATATTTCTTGCCGAAGCGGGAAAGAGTTATGATCGCGCCGTAAAATGGAAGCGCGATCTGCCCGCCGTGCGTGTGGCCCGCGCAGTACAAATCGATTTTGAGACGCGAGGCTTCTTCAATTTCATCGGGATAGTGACAGAGAAAAACCTTGAAAGCGTCTGCTGGAGCCTCTTTGAAGGTGTCTGCGATATCGATTTCGCGTCCGGCGGCAACCCCGCCTATCCAGAGAGTCACGCCTTCGATTTCGATTTTCTTCGCGCTGCCCGATTCGTAGACAGTTTTGT
>DLHY01000096.1 GCA_002483445.1 Blastocatellia bacterium UBA7656 | reverse complement strand
TAATTGGATAAAGTCGAGTTTATACCATCTCGCTTCCAGTCTCGGCACCATGAGGAAGGACGGGAGTATGGGAGTGACAACTCTTTTTCTCCCACTCTCCCACACTCCCATACTCTTCGTTTATCTCGCCGACAGCCAGAGGCTGTGATAAAGTTTGAGAGGCTGGAACAATCCTGCCGAGGTGGTGTCTAAAGAAAGCGACAAGTGAGGTGAAGGGTCATCGCCCGGTTCCACTTGGAGCTACTTACGGCGCTCAGCTCTCGTGAGAGCGAGCGGTGACCCACCCGGCAATCTGCATCAAGGAGCGTCGCCGATGTCAGCCGTGGACCTGGCCGCACTGGAACAAACAACGCTTGATCGCATCGAGGTTGAAACTCGCGCGATCGAGCAGAGCCACGAGGCCGGTTTGATCGCCAGATTGCGCGCTCGCGACCGGGAAGCATTCGAAGAACTGGTCGTTCACTTCGAGCGCCCCGTTTACTCCTTGTGTTATCGATTGCTCGGAGACGCCGAAGACGCCCGCGACGCTGCGCAGGAAACCTTCCTCAAAATCTATCGCGGGATAGCAGGCTTTCGCGCCGAATCGGGACTCAAAACATGGATTTATCGCATAGCCGTCAATCAGGCGATGAATCAACAGAGATGGTGGCGGCGGCGTCATAAAGATGAAACCATATCGCTCGATTTAAGCCGCGGCGATTCCGATACGACCCTCGGCAACGAACTGCCGAGCCGGACCATCTCGCCCGAACAGTCGGCCATATCGAGCGAGCGGGAAGGGCGCATAATGATGGCGCTGGGCGAGATCAAAACGGAATACAGGGTCGCGCTCGTGCTGCGCGAGATTGAAGAACTCTCTTATGAAGAGATCGCCGAAACGCTCGGCATCTCAATCGGGACGGTGAAGTCCCGCATAGCCCGCGGGCGCGAAGAGTTGCGCCGCCGGGTAAAGGATTTGATTTGAGCAAGGCAGCAATGCGCAGAGCAAAAAATAACGACCGACGAACCGCCAAATTCAACGATGCGCATTGCCTGAGTGTGATGTTATGAATTGCAAGGATTCCAGACTTGAAGCTTCCGCCTACCTCGACAGACAACTCCCGGAGAAGGAGTATGCAGAATATCGCGCGCATCTTCTCGCCTGCGCCGGGTGCCGAGAGCATCTGGCTGAGACGGAAATCACCTCGATGATGCTCAGACAGACAGGGCGCGCGGAAGTTCCGCGAGAGCTTCGCAGCTATGTGATGATGGCTGTGGAGAGAGAATCTGCGCTGAGAATCAATTTCGGGCAGCGCGGTTTGGAGTGGCTGCTCAGTCTCAACCCCAAGCCTCTCTCTTACGCGACCGGCGTAGTAACGTCGCTTCTGCTTTTCGCCTTCATGTTTTCGGGATTCAAACCCATACCGATGAAGAAAGGGTCTTTCGGTGAAGTATTCGTCTTACCGACCGTCTATAGCTCGGATGAGGAATATCACAACTACAACAACATACCGGAGGCTGGCGATTCGGCAGACAATGAGCATTACTATCAATTGCCGCGCGTACTCAATAACAGCGCGATAGTCGGCTTCAGCAACCTCGCTTATAAGAAGTCGGGCAATGAAACCATGCGGGCGCTGATCGAGATCGCGCCCAACGGCAGAGGGTATGTCGTCGATATGCTGCAAGAGTCTGGCGACTCCAATATGGTCGAGCAGTTTTGGTGGTTCATTAATGAAGAATCTTTCCAGCCCGCGCTCGTCAAGGGCCGACCCGTTCAGACTCGCATAGTCTTCGTGGCCGAAAAGATCGATGTGAGCGGATAAGATCAAGAGTGGGAGAATGGGGGAATGGGAGAGTGGGAGACGAAGAGTCATCGCTCCCTTTCACCCACTCCCCCATTCATTCTTTCACCTTGAGGACTGCGAGGAAAGCTTCCTGCGGAATCTCGACTCGTCCGACGCGCTTCATTCGCTTCTTTCCTTCTTTCTGTTTTTCAAGCAGCTTGCGCTTGCGCGTGATGTCGCCGCCGTAGCATTTGGCGATCACGTTTTTGCCCATCGCTTTTATAGTCTCGCGCGCTATCACCTTGTTGCCGATTGCCGCCTGAATCGCCACTTCGAACATCTGGCGCGGTATCAACTGACGCATCCTTTCCACAAGCGCGCGCCCGCGCGCATAAGCGGTCTCGTTATGAATGATCAGCGAAAGCGCGTCGACCTGCTCTCCGGCAACGAGTATGTCAAGCTTGACCAGCTTGCCTTCGCGATAACCCGTCAATTCATAATCGAACGACGCATAGCCGCGAGAGAGCGATTTCAATCGATCATAAAAATCGAGCATTATTTCCGCCAAAGGCAATTCGTAAGTCAGAAGCACGCGCTTGGGCGTCAGGTACTCGAACCCCATTTGAGTCCCGCGCTTTTCTTCCAAGAGAGCGAACAGCGGCCCGACATATTCATCGTTGGTCATTATCATCGCGCGAATGATAGGCTCTTCGATCCGCTCTATTTTGCCCGGATCGGGCAGCTTCGAAGGGCTGTCGAGTTCCATCACTTCGCCTGAAGTCGTAGTCACCCGATAGCGCACGTTCGGAGCCGTCGTTATAAGTTCGAGATCGAACTCCCGCTCAAGTCGTTCCTGAACTATCTCCATGTGGAGCAGACCCAGAAACCCGCACCGGAAGCCGAATCCGAGCGCGGCTGACGCTTCGGGTTCGTAAAAGAAAGACGAATCGTTGAGACGCAGTTTATCGAGCGCGTCGCGCAGTTCTTCGTAGCGGTTCGACTCAATAGGATAAAGTCCGGCGAATACCATCGGCTTGATCCTTTTGAAGCCGGGAAAAGGCGTTTGGGTCTGCCGCGCCGCTTCAGTCACCGTGTCGCCGATTTCAACATCGGCGACGGTCTTGATCGATGCGGTGAAGAATCCCACTTCGCCCGCGCCGAGAGAGTCTATCTCGCGCGGTTTTGGCGTCAGCACTCCGAGCGCGTCGACCAAGTACTCCTTTTCGGCGTCCATCAAAAGGACTCGCATACCGGGACGGATCACGCCATCGATGACGCGCATCAGGACGACCACGCCGCGATAGCTGTCGAACCAGGAATCGAAGATGAGAGCCTTGAGCGGCGCTGCCTGCTGGCCCGCAGGCGGCGGCACTTCGCGCACTATCGCTTCAAGCACGTCCTCCACTCCTGTTCCCATCTTGGCCGAGATCAGAAGCGCGTTGTCGGTTTCAAGCCCGATGGTATGCTCTATCTCTTCTTTCACGCGATCAGGCTCGGCACCCGGAAGATCGATTTTGTTTATTACCGGAATGAGGTGCAGGTTGTGATCGAGCGCGAGGTAAGTGTTGGCAAGCGTCTGCGCTTCGACTCCCTGCGAGGCATCGACTACGAGCAGCGCGCCCTCGCAGGCCGAAAGCGAGCGCGAGACCTCATAAGAAAAATCGACGTGGCCGGGAGTGTCGATCAGGTTGAGCAGATAGGTTTGCCCGTCACGGGCGAGATAGTTGAGACGGACGGCATGAGCCTTGATGGTGATGCCGCGCTCGCGTTCGAGGTCCATGGCGTCGAGAACCTGTTCGCTCATTTCGCGTTCGGAGAGCGCGCCTGTCTTTTCAAGCAATCGGTCAGCAAGCGTGCTTTTGCCATGATCGATGTGCGCGATTATCGAGAAGTTTCTTATCAGCGAACTATCAGTCATTATATTCTTCCAGCTTTTCTAAAGCCCTGGCGTCATGATTCGATCAGGGGCTTCTGATGAATTACCTAGTTTACACGAAGTCCGCGCCTTAAACCATTAACCGAAATCAACATCTATTGTCGAAGGAATGAGGAGTCAGGACTGGGAATCGCAGCGGAAGAGTTCGGATTGATTTAAGGAGTCAGAGATTTCTAACCTGCCTGATCGCGGGCCAGCAGCGCCGATCCTATCATTCCTGCCGAAGGGCCGAGTTCAGCGATAACTATTTCGCAACTGGCGAACGAAGGCGGGAAGGCGCGTCGGCGAGTCTCTTTTATCGTCGGCTTGAGAATCAAATCGCCCGCTTCCACCACTCCTCCGCCCAGCACGATCATCTCGACGTTCAGAAGATTGATGACCGCAGCCAGCGCGATGCCTAAAAACATCCCTGTGCGCTCCATCATCAGTTGAGCCATCTCGTCGCCGTCTCTCGCCGCGTGCGCTATGTCTTCGGCAGTAAACTCGCGATCTCTCGGCATCGAGAGCCGCGAAAGCGAAGAGGTGCGGTCGCGATAGAGGCGCTCTCTTGTGCGTCGGACGATGTTAGGGCCTGAAGCAATAGTTTCAAGGCAGCCGATGTTGCCACAGGCGCACTCTATGCCTTCGGGGTCTATGGTGACGTGGCCGAACTCTCCGGCGAACCCCGTAGCGCCGCGATATATCTGTCCGTTGATTATGAGTCCCGCGCCTATGCCCGCGCCGAGCGTCACAAAAAAGACATCCCTGCGACCGCGCGCCGCTCCCGCCTGAAGTTCTGCATAAGCGGCAGCGTTGGCGTTGTTATCGATGACGACCGGAAGGCCGGTCTCGCGTGAGACTTCGCCCGCAAGGTCGAGGTCGGAAAAATCCGCGAGATTCGGCATCACTTCTATGCGGTTCGTCGCGCGATTGACCAGACCGGGTATTCCTATGCCTATTGCGACAACGCGGTCGGCGGCTTCGGCTCTGAGAGACCGGACGGCTTCGATAATGCGGGCGAGCAAATCCTGGGCGCTTTCCTGTTCAGTATCAGCGCGCAGGTCTTGTATGATTTCGCCCCGGCTGCTGACGACCGCGCCGCGAAGCGCATTGCTGCTCAGATCGATGCCGATGTAGAGATTTTCTTTGTTATGATCGGTCGTCATAAAACTCCGACAGCAACTCTGCGAATCGAGACGCGCTTATTTTCCGTCAGACCGTCTGTCTCTCCTATGTCTGTGTGATCGCTGGTCGTCTTAGCCTTGAAGATAGCAAGGATGGAAAGGCGTGTCAATTTTGGCTGGGGGTCTGCTCTGAGGGCGATTATAGCGACTCGCTTCCGCCTTGCTGGAGCGTTACACTAGAAAATCTGAACTCTGGCGATGTCGCGACCCTCGCGACGATAAAAAACAGCATCGCCGAGTGCGGCCACGAATGAAATCTGCGCGAAAACCGAAACGCGCACAGGAGGAAATTATGCTGCCGATACGAGGCATCTATGAAGTCGCCATCAAAGTTAAAGACCTTCCCGTAGCGGAAGCTTTTTATCTCAACACGCTGGGGCTGGAAGTAGGCATCCGCGATGAAAAACGAAAATGGCTCTTTCTTCGAGCCGGGGGTGAACGGGGTATGATCGTACTTCAGGAAGATAAATCTGACTGGCCACTGCAACATTTCGCCTTCACCGTCGATGAAGCCGACATCGAACGCTCTGCCTCCCTGTTGCGAGAGCAGGGCGTCGAAGTCGAAGGGCCGGTCTTTCACCAGTGGGTGCCTGCAACATCCATTTATTTCAAAGACCCCGACGGCCATGATCTCGAACTATTGGCGATTGCGGGCCGCTCCCAGCGTTTAACTGACTGATGCTGCCTTCAGAAACCTTTCGCCTGCTGCTCTTCGTCGGCATCATTGCCGCCATCTATCTTGTCGCCGCGCGCAAGGTGGTGAAAATTTTTCTGCGCAGGCGCGGCTACCTCAAGTCGCCGCAGAGTCGCCGTCAATTATGGTATCGGCGTATCGCTTTCACGCTCGCCGCCATCGGCATTGTCTGCTTCGCCTACGGCTACTTCGTCGAGCCTTACTGGCCAGAGGTCACGCGCGTTCAAATCGCAACAGCGAAACTTCCTTCCCTCGCTCGCCCCATTCGCATCGCTCATATCTCCGATCTTCACTCGGATCCGACACCGAGACTCGAATCTCGACTGCCCGATCTCATAGCTGCTGAAAAACCTGACATCATCGTGTTCACAGGAGACGCGATAAACTCGCCTGAAGGTCTTCCGGTTTTTAAGGAATGCCTGCGACTGATAGCCGCCATCGCGCCGACTTTCGTCGTGCGTGGAAACTGGGATACTTCATTCCACCGCCGTCTCGATCTGTTTTCCGACACGGGCGCCGAGGAACTTCGCAGCAGCGCCCGATTCGTAGACAGTTTTT
>DLHY01000069.1 GCA_002483445.1 Blastocatellia bacterium UBA7656 | reverse complement strand
GTTAAGAGTCTTGAGAGTCCAGAGGGTCTTGAGAGTCTGGCGAGTTAGGAAATCTTCTGACTCTCTGGACTCTCAAGACTCTCTGGACTCTTTGGACTTTTGAGCTAAATATTGCCTCGCTTCGACTCTTCGACTATGTAATCGCAGGCGCGGGCGGTGAGCGCGAGTATGGTCAGCGTCGGGTTCTGATTGCCCGAAGAGACGAAGGCCGCGCCGTCGGTGACGAAGAGATTTTTAACATCCCAGCACTGATTGAATTTGTTAAGGACTGATTTTTTCGGATCATCGCCCATGCGAGCAGTGCCGAGTTCATGAATGATGCGACCCGGCACGGTCAGCCTGCCGCCGGTCGAGATAACTTCAGCGCCCGCTGCGCGGAGAATCTCTTCGCTGGTTTCAGCGGCGTCGCGCGCCATCTCGCGCTCATTGTCAGAATGCTCGACGTGCATCCGTAGGACAGGGATGCCCCAGGCATCGACTACGCCGTCGGGATCGATTTCGGTGTGGTTTTCAAAACGCGCCAGCATCTCAGCGCGAACCGTCATGCCGACGGGTGCGGTGTAATAGTAACGGACTTTTTTCTTGAACTCAGAACCGAAGCCGGGGCAAAGCGAAGGGTTTCTGGCCGCGCCCGGAAAGACTCGCGCGCCCGATCCGCACTCGAAGCCGTAGCCGCGCAGGAATCTTTGCTGGCGCGTCTCTTTATTGAGATTGCGGAAACGAGGTATGAACAGACCCGATGCTTTTCCGTCCTCGTTGATGGGATCGCGGTTTGCGAGTATGTGAAAATAACCGCTCGCGCCCAGACCGCCGAAGTGATCCATCAGGTAATGGCCCAATACGCCGGAAGAGTTGCCAAGCCCTGCGGGGTGCTGGCGCGAACGCGAGTTGAAAAGTATGCGGGTGCTTTCAAGAGTGGATGCAGCGAGTACGACGACCCGGCCATAGACTTCGAATTCCCTGTGAGTGATGCGGTCGACGACGGCAACGCCTTTCGCCTTGCCGGTTTTTGTATCAGTGATTATGTGGCGGACTACGGAATTGGGGCGCAGAGTCATGCGGCCCGTGGCCTGAGCGAGGGGGAGAGTCGAAGAGATGGAACTGAACATCGCGCCGACATCGCAGCCGTCGCCGCAGTTGCCGCAGTAGTGACACTTATAACGGCCTTTCATGTGCGGTTTGGGCGGGGCGGTCAGCATTGCGACTCTGGAAGAGATGCCCAATCTTCCGGTTTTTTCCGCGCCCCTTTTGAGCAATTGTTCTCCGCAGTTGAGCTTCATCGGCGGCATGAACTTTCCGTCTGGCAGGTACGGCAGGCCGTCATTGTTGCCGCTCACTCCGATGAACTCTTCAACGCGGTCGTAATAGGGCGCGATTTCTGAGTAGGAGATGGGCCAGTCATCGCCGTAGCCGTCGTGCGAAGCGGCTTTGAAATCGAGATCGGAGAGTCGCCATGAGAAGCGACCCCAGTGGAGGGTCTTGCCGCCCACTATGCGGGCGCGCACCCACATAAAAGGTTTGCCGGGATCGGTGGTATAAGGATGCTCCGAGTCTTTGACATAGAAGTGGCGGCTGAACTCACCCGCCGTATCCTGCATCCACTGCTCGCTGGTTTTCCAGCCGGGCGGGCCTGAGCCTCTATACATGGATTGATAAGCCCAGCGATGATGGCCGAGATCGCGTTCAGGGTTGACGGGCGGCCCAGCTTCGAGTACGAGGACTTTCATTCCGCGTTCGGTCAATTCCTTTGCGGCCATGCCGCCCGACGCGCCCGACCCGATTATTATCGCGTCATAGATTTTTTGTCTGCTCAATGCATACCTCCGTATCCGACCGGCTGAAGTTCATGATGCGAGATTGAGAATGAGATTCCTCAAGCGGTGCGGGATGGTATCACAGCGAATCTTACGGGTTCAAGGGAGGGGAACACGCAGGGCAAATCGAAAAATGGGCTATCGGCATCGCGCTATGCCCTGCTTCGCTTTTTCGATCAACGGGAGATCGAACGGATACAGAGTCCCTTTGCTCTGCATGTCGAGGAGGATATCCAAACACTTTTGGTACTGAGCGCGCGCTTGTTCACGAAGCCGCTTCCGGTCTTCTATTGAAGCCCTTGCCGAGGCGGCCTCAAAGGCTGACGCAATGTTATCGCGAGCCGCCGCCGTAGCGCCTCGCACGTAGGCCAGCTCTGAGTTGTCATCATCTTCCGTCAGCATTTCGATCAACTTTCGGCTCTCAGCAACCGCAGCGGAAATGTTTCCGGACTCGGTGTATGCGCCGATGAGCAAAGACGTGCCTGCTATTACAGGATTTCGCTTGTAGAGATTATCCGGGTCCGCATCGTAAACTGACCGGCGAATGTCGAGCGAACGCCGAAAATAAGATGCAGCCTCACTATTCTGCCTGGTATCCAGCATGATCGCTCCTATCTTGCCGTAGGCGAACGAGCGATCAAGAAGCGCATTAACATTTCTGGGGTCGGCTGCTGAAAGCTCTTCGGCTATGGCTGCGTATTGGCGAAAACTATGGAGCGCCTCCTTGTGTCGCTTCTGAGATTCGAGCGCCTCGCCATGAAAAAAGTGACTGACGCCTACCCTTCGACGGAGGTAGGCATCCGTCGGATTCTCTCTGGAGAGTTGTATGAAAATCTCGATCGACTTGGCCGCGCTTTTTTCCGATCCCGCGAGGTCATCCAGTTGCCTGAGCGCCGTGCTAAGGTGCACATAAGAGGTGCCCATTGACCGGCGCACAGTTCCGCTTTGGGGACCATCTGAAGGGATCGACTGAAAAAGACCGAGGGCCTTCTGCTCGTTTTCGACCGCGCCATGCCAGTCCCCCAGGTCTACCAGAAAGTCTCCAAGTGCCGCGTAGCTACTTGCAGCCTGATACTTAAAGTCGCTGTTTGTCGGGTCGATTGATATGAGGCCCTCGGATATTTCGATGGCCTTGCGATAGCTTTCTGCTGCGCCTTCGGTGTCATCCCTTTCGCGAAGCAACGCGGCGAGACTACGATTAGCGTCCGCAACCTTCATTCGAAGGCCGGGGTCCTGAGGGTTTTGTTCAAGGAGCGACTGGCGAATCTGCTGGCACTTTCGGAGGCTCTCGATTGCGCCGGCAGTGTCGCCCAGATTGGCAACTCCCCTTCCTCCCTGAATCGAGCTGATCTTCTCATAAGCATCGGCTATCTCTGCCTTGAGCGAGGCGTCTTGCTCGGCGTCTAAGGCAAGAGAGTTCAGATATTCGAGCGCGTCACTGACCAACTTCTCGCGAACGGGCGTCGAGCCTGCCAGGTCTTTAATAGCATCGTGATAATCGAAGACAACCGAATGAGCGAGTTTCCTAACATCCTGGAATCTGCGCTCGGATGTTGCCTGCGCCCGTCGGGCGACGCGAGCCTGCCAGGCAGTCGCAATAATGCCGCCCGTCAAAGTTAGGATCAGGAGCGCGGCTGCGGCCACCCCCAGCCGGTTCCTGCCAATGAATTTCCAAGTCCTGTACGACAGCGAGTCTTTTCGCGCCAGAACCGGATGGCCTTCAAGGTGTCGGCGAATATCTTGCGCAAGCTCTGTGACCGAACGATAGCGTAAATCCTTCTCCCTGTGCATCGCCTTGAGTACGATATTGTCGAGGTCTCCGCTCAACCTTCGACGGAGCTTGTCGGGCGTTTCGTCGCGAGAGTCGCTTATCGCGTCGGGCGAAAGCTGGGTGCTGTCTCCTTCCCGCACCGTGAGCGGATCGATCCGGACTGCCGCAGTCGAGGGTCTCTCCGGGTCGCTGTTCAATATCATCTCTACCATCTCATTCGGCGAACGTTCCTCAAATCTGTAAGGCCGACGCCCGGCAAGCAGTTCGTAAAGGACTACCCCGAGCGAATACACATCGCTTGCGGTCGTTACGGGTTCGCTTCGCAACTGCTCCGGGCTTGAATACTCAGGCGTCATCCATCCTGCCGCCGACTGAGTTTCTGCAACGCCTGTGTCCGGAGTGACCAGCTTGGCTATCCCGAAGTCCAGCAGCTTGACCGTACCGTCTGCGGTGACGATTATGTTCGAGGGCTTGATGTCGCGATGGACTACAAGGTGTTGATGCGAATATTGAATAGCCAGGCAGACCTGAAGAAATAATTCCAGTCGCTCGGTTATGCTCAGCTTGCGTTTGTCCGCGTAGTCATCGATGGGCCGCCCTTCGATGTATTCCATTACGAAGTAGGGTCGCCCGTCCGATGTGGTGCCGCCGTCGAGCATTCGGGCTATGTTTGGGTGGTTGAAGCGGGCGAGAATCTGTCGCTCGGTGCGAAAGCGATAAAGGATGGCATCTGAATCCATGCCGCGCTTGATGAGCTTGATAGCGACCTGATTGTGGTATTCGTCATCGTTGCGTTCGGCAAGGTAGACTGTCCCCATCCCTCCTCGACCGACCTCGTTGATGATCCGATACGCGCCGATTCGTTCTACCGCAGCCTGGGCGTCTTGCTGTTCGACCCGCTCGAATCTTTCCTCCGCGGGGACGAACAATCTGGCAGCAACTTCCAGCGCGGGCGACTCGATAAAAGTCTCTGCGCTATCGTCGAAACCGAGCAGAGAATCGACCTCACTGCGCAGAGTCTCGTCTCCGGCGCAGGCTTCATTGAGGAAAGCGGAACGCTGATCCTCGTCAAGCTCCAGAGCCGCGTGATAGAGTTGCTCGACTTTCCGCCATCGTTCAGGTTTCATCGCTTTCCCTCTTGCTCAACTCACGAAGCAGCCAGGATTTAGCCAGACGCCAGTCGCGCAAAATCGTGTCGCGCGACACTCCCAGAACCTCGGCAGTCTCCTCCACGCTCAGCCCGCCGAAGAAGCGCAGTTCAATAACCTGGCTCTTACGCGGATCCATTTCGGCAAGAGTGCGGAGGGCTTCATCAAGCGCCAACAGGTCCGGCGCGCGTTCGGCGGAAAATACGGCTGCCTCGTCAAGTGATACATGAACTGCCCCGCCTCCGCGCTTGATGTAGTTGCCGGAGCGAGCGTAATCGACGAGAATGCGTCGCATAAGGTTGGCCGAGATGGCAAAAAAATGGGCGCGATTCTGCCATCGGACATGACTTGCGTCAATCAGCCTTATGTAAACCTCGTTTACGAGCGCCGTCGTCTGTAGGGTGTGGCCGGCAGACTCTCGCCTCATGTATCGCTTTGCCAATCGGCGCAGTTCCTCATGAACCAGTGCAGTTAACCTAGCGAGCGCCGATTCATCGCCGTCTGTCCAGGCGATGAGCAATTGGGTAACTTCATGAGTTGAAGATGCCATCGGCTCACCAGCTTCCGAAGGATAGTTGGACTGTGAACGGCGGGGATTATAGCACGCCTGAAAAAGTTTCTCGATTTGCGCAAAAAAAACTTTTCTCCTGCTTTCAACTTTTAAGACCCGATTCCCGCATTAAGGGATGAGGCGGCAAATAGGACCTCAAAGATCAACCGGTCGCCTGAAGGCGGCAACATATTTGAGAAGGAGATAAAAGAGATGAATCGCAAAAGCATACTGGCGCTGTTTATCACATCGATCATGATTATCATATCAATTCTTTCAACCTTTCCGGCGCTCGGTCAGGCGACCCCTGAACCCACGAAAGAAGGTAAACTAAACCTCGTGCTGAACGAAGCGGCTGCACGAATAGTCAACCGCTACCGCGAAGATGCCGACCGAAAGGGCAAGCAGAAAGGTAAAAAAGGCAAGCAGACCGAGCAGGCCCTTCAAGCAGAGGAGCAGCCCGATTGGGCGAAAGAAGCATTTCGCATCAGCCTCGACCAGTTGCAGGGCAGGGCATCGGAGTTCGGCCTGCTCAACGCTCATGCGGAGTTCAAGTTGCTGGAAGCGATCGAAGACGGGCGAGGCTACAAGGACGTGAGGTTGGACCAACTGCACAACGGGGTGGAAGTATTCGGCGGACAGATAATGACCCATCTAGACAACAATGGCGCGCTGGTGGATGTGAGCGGTCACTTCTACGATGACGCGCGCATCGATACGACTCCAATGATAAATGAAGCGCAGGCGATAGAGGCGGCCAAAGCGGCTCTCGGCCACAGCGGAGAGTTTTCGGAGGAGCCAAAGGTAAGGCTTGTCATACTTCCGGAGAAGGTGAGGACGGGAGAGGACAAAGTAGAAGGTGCAATGCTGACTTATCTGGTCCAGTTGCGAATTGATGAGTTGGCGAAGCAAGGGAACCATCAGCATTTCATCAACGCCCTGGATGGGAGCGTGAGATGGTATTACGACGACACTCAGCGCGAAGTCGGCGCGGGGAGAGGCTTTTTTAACAAAAAGGTCAAAATAGACACTTCTCCATTTGAAGGCGGCGGTTTCACCCTGCGAGATCCCGAACGCGGCTTCTCCGGGGTGAGGGATGGCAATTTACTAAGCCCTAAAGACCCAAATGAAGGTGTAGGCAGCACTCTTATCGATTTCGACAATCGATGGGGCAACGGCAAACCTACCAACATCCAAACCCAGGCAGTCGATGCTCATTACGGGATCGCTAAGAGCTGGGATTATTTCGAGCAGTATGGCTGGAGCGGAATAGATGGAAAAGGGAAAGGCATTACGGGACTAATCCGCGCCCGCTTCCTTTACACAGACTCTAATGGCAATGAGAGAGTTTACGACGATAATGCCACTTATAGCCCTAACGGTAATATCGTAAGATTCGGTTCCGGTAACGGCAGTACGACCTACCCGTGGATCTCGCTCGATATAGTCGGCCACGAATTTACACATGCAGTCACTAAGAACTCGGCTGACCTGATATATGCGAGAGAGTCGGGGGCGATCAACGAATCGTTTTCCGATATCTTTGGAACAGCGATTGAACTCTTCACCGATCCTGCAAACGCCGACTATCTGTTAGGGGAAGACGTATACACGACGGCGGGCAGATTCGTTCGAGATATGGAAGATCCGACCAGAGATGGCCAGCCGGACCACTATTCCGACTGGGTTGGCCGTACTTGCCTTATACCCGACCAATCTAACGACTACTGCGGAGTTCATACCAACAGCGGCATTATGAACAAGGCGTTCTACCTGATGGCCGAAGGCGGGACTCACCGAGGGACCTTTGTTCCCAAGATTGGCCGCAACGCGGCTGAGGCGATCTTTTTCGCCGCCCTTATCCGCTACCTCACGAAATCGTCCAAGTTCATCGATGTCGCAAACGCGACCAAAGCGATTGCAGAGCGTCTCTACGGCAGCGACGGCGCGCGCGCGGTCGAACGCGCCTGGGTCGCGGTCGGCGTACTGCCCACCACCGGTCCCGGCGACGCGCGGCCCGTGCCTGTTCCAGACTTGTCGCGAGGCAGAGCTTTCTTCTACAACCCCGCCAACGGCTTCGGCGAAACCGGCAGGCTCGATCAACAGGGCAAATTCTATACTCAGAGGATCATCGGCGGATTCGCTCTCGGCTGGACTCACATCGTTGACATGGGCAACCAGCTATTCTTCTTCAACAGAGACTCCTACTCCTGCGCCGTTGGCCACATTGAAGCAGATGGGGACTTTGTCACCACACAAGGGTTCACGCTTCCAGGCAGAAATCTGACACCAGTGGGTAGAGGGAGCGGCAGGTGGACGCATGTCACTTACAGCAACGGATTGCTGTTTTTCTATAACAGCAACTACGGCACGGCACAGATCGGGGAGGTGACGGCGGGCGGCTACCGCCGGTGGAAGAACTACGGAATAGATTCGTTCGGACTGGGCTGGAGTCACATCGTCGGAGTGCAGGGCAGGATGATGTTCTACAACGACAAGAACGGCGCGGCTGCGGTCGGCGAGTTGCGCAAGACCCCAGGCCCGAACTTCGGCGAGATAGTTGATGTCAACTTCGTCCAGCTCGGAGGGTATCGCTTCGAGACTGGATGGACGCACATTGTTAATGCCGGGTCTACGGGCGGAGTCTTCACCAATGCCAATCAGCGAGGGCTGATGTTCTACAACGCCAACACCGGCCAGTATGTTGTGGGAGACATTGACACTGAGACGGGGGCTTACACGGTTCGAGTACCCCTTAGCTCGCGGTGGTCGTACTCGATGCTTCAACCCGGCTGGAAGCACATTGTTAGGATGGGAGAGGGGCTGTTCTTCTACGGCAACGAATCCGCTATGGTCGGTCAGTTGCTGACAGCTTCGGGGAGTGACCTATTCGCGGTGGAACCGTTCCAGGTAATCAACACATATCCGGGGAATTTCTTTGTCGGCCCATACCCGATGCTTTCGTCAACCTACAGCTTCTAAGTGCGGCTCAAGGCTGCTCTCCAGGTGAATCGGTTCGGGTGATGAATGTTTCCTCGCCCGAACCGATCTTTTATGGTTATCAAGTCACGCCTGCGATTATCTTATGTTTTGCATCTGATAACGAAGCTTATGGGCTATGAGGTTCGAAAGGCCCAGCCTCACAAAGAACATCAGCAGGCAGCCCGCCATAGTATTTCCGCCCTCACCGCTTGATTCCCGAATGTTGCTCTTCAAGCATCCGATTCACACAAAGCACGATTTCTTCTACGGCGACGGCTGGCGGCTTGCCGCGACGGTGTATGCCGCACACGGCCGTCGTGTTCGAGTGATCCATCGACACGCTCCAGCGCAGTTGCCCCGCGCGATCCCGGCCATAAGTAAGATAGGCTGAAAGAGTGTTCAATCCTGTGCCGGGTCGCTCTCCGATCAGGTGAATGATCGCGTCAATTCCAAGCAACTGGCCGACGTGATAGCCCGCGCGCACGCGGCCATTTTTTATTATGATGTCTGCCTCGCCGACGTGATGACCGGCCTGACCGAGCAGAACCTTGAGCGGCGGCAACACCTCGCGCAGATTCTCGTTGATTGCATTCGCATTCAGCCCGTCGGAAATCACTATCTGTATGCGCGGTCGTTTGGAGGCATAAAGCGAATGGATGCGAATCGCATCTTCTCTGCGAATCATTTCGCCCGATGGCGGATGCGATAAATAATCCTCCCGATTCGAAGCGACAGTCTGAGCGACCAGGCGACGCGGCGACGCATCGCCAACTACCGCGTCATCGATTTCCGAATAGAGCGCGAGGCGCGAGTGATCATAAATAGCTTCCAGTCGCGCTTCAACCTGCGGCGGAGCCGCTAAGTCTGCGCCGCTCCCATAGCCAAGATCGAAGCCGCGCTCACGAAGCTCATTGATCTTTTTATGACCTTCTTCGACAAGCGTGCTGAATGAACGAGTCTCGCCTCCGGCTCTCATATAGATCGCGTAGAGCGATTCTGCCGCTGGGCGATCATCAATAAGATCGCCCGCGTGATTCATCACTCCCAGTTCCTCGAATCTTTTTTGCATCAGCGCAGAAACCCGCTTTCCTGTGCGAAGGCGCAATCGAGGATGATCTCGAAAAGATGTCGTGAGGTAGCCAAGCATAGGATCGGCATTGCCCGCGACTGCCATCAGATAAGCAGGGGCCGCCTGCTCGACCACCTGAGAAGTGATTTGCTGGAGCCTCGTCGGATCAATGCCCATGTGAAAAGTGGAGCAGACATCAAGACCCATCGTGATTCCGTGCAGCTTCGCCATAACGCTGTCTTCGAGACACGCGCGAAGCAACTGATCAGGAGAGCGGAAAACTTCCGGCCCGATGAATCCAGCAACATCGTTGACTATCATCCACGCGCCGGTCTGCTGACGGATATATCGGGCCAGCCCATAAGCGCGCGCTTCGAGCGTCACCATGTCAACGCCCTCAGCCGCGCCATTCGTTACGGCTGATCCCTGGCCCGTCTCGAAGTAAAGACCATCGAAGCCGCGCGCAAGATCGAGCAGTCCGTCAACATCCATTCCGATCATCCCGGCGAGCGCGGTCGAAGTGCCTGCCAGAGATTGAAAGCCCACATCGACTTTCACGCTCGCTCGCGCCGAACTCTGTTTGACTATATCCGAAAGCACCGAGTAACGAGTCGGCAGCGCGAGCCGCTCTGTCACCCGTCGCAAAAGCTCTTCGAGTCGTATTATTGCATCCGTGTCATCGCTTGCCGGATTGATTCCAAGTATCACATCGCCGCAGCCGTAAGATAGACCTTCGAGAATGGAAAAGAGGATTTCTACTTCATCATCGCTCGTGCTGTTGGGTTGTATGCGGCTCCCAAAGTGGCTTGGGGAGCCAATTGTAACCCCCTGCCCCGGCAGCGGATTGAAAAGCGAGCGAGATGCGCGCGATAGTTCACCGTTGGTCATCACTTTGACGACCGCTGCTATCACTTCGCTTCGAAGCCCGTCGCGGTATTGATTCGTCCAGGCGACCGCGTCAGGGCCGAGTAGTATGCGCTTCAGATCATTTACACTCAGGCGGGAGATTTCTGAAGCGAGGCGCGGCGAGATGGAGCGTGCGAGAGCTTCGCTAATACCATCCTCAATCAATGCGACGGAGGCTATCTCCCCGAGTCGCAGAGTGGAGAGCCGCTCCCGCGCTTCTTTTCTTTCCTGCTCATCGCGCGTGCCTCCGACCAGCAGATCACCTTCCTTAAACTCATTGGCTCGCGCAAGTATTTGCGCCAGTTCCATTTTGTTCATTGCGCATACTCAATCGCTTTCGACTTTCAATTCATCAGCCATCCACGCGGGGCCGCTGAATCGCCGCCGTTCTCGCGCTGCGTACCAGATGATGAGCAGCAGAGTAAACGCCAGCACAGTCTTCCCTGCTCTCATATTGTCAGGCAGGCTGAGGATGACGCTTATGAATGCCACCCATAGCATCGCTATCAGATTCATTGTCGCGCTGTAACGACCCAGATGCCAAGGGCCGCGGAGTCGCTGTTTCTTTCGCCCGCGCCACGCGAGATAAACAGGTATGACATAAGAGAAGTAAAGGCCTATCACGCTTATAGAAGTGACCGTGCTGTAGGCTCCGCTGTAGACGGCCGCCACGAACGCCACGACGATGGACAACCAGATTGCAGGCGCGGGAGTGAGGTGCTTTTGGCTCACTCGCTTCCAGAGATTCGAAGCAGGCATCCCCCCATCGCGCGAGAAGGCATAAATCACACGCGAACACCAGGTCACCGCCGACAGTCCGCAGAACCACATGGCCATCACTACGAGCGCGGAAAAGGCGGTCCCTGCTCTGTCTCCCAGAGCGGTTTGCAAAATCACAAAAACAGCCGGGATCGAGTTGCCGCTGGCGTCCTTCGCGCCCAGCACGGATGGAATATCTTTGATCGCCAGAGTCAGGGCGACGAGCAGCAGGTATCCGACCAGGCTTGAAACCACGACCGCCATGACCATACCCCACGGCGCGCGCCTTCGCGGATCGCGGGTTTCTTCCGATACGCTGGCCGATGCGTCATAGCCCGTGAATGTCCACTGCGCCTGTAACAACCCGACGATGAACGCCCACCAGTAAGGCCCGCCTTGAGGGTTGCTCGTCACGCGCGCAAAGAAAAAATCGAGAGGTTGTTTCGGCGCGAACAGAAGCAGCGCGCCGAATATAACGATCACCCCAAGTATATGAACAGTGACGCTGAAATCGTTGAGCCATGCGACGAGGCGAATGCCGAAATGATTTATCAGAGCGTGCGACAGAAGTATGGCAGCATAGACGATCAGCAGGTTTTTGTCCGTCGCATCCAGTCCGAGCAGGGGCGTGAGAAATTTGGCGCATCCATAATCAACGGCAGCCAGCAGAGTGACATTGCCGACGATGTTGAACCACGCCGTGAACCATCCCCACGACTTCCCTCCCAGCATCGAAGACCAGTGATACATCGCGCCCGATGTCGGAAGGGCCGAAGCAAGCTCGGCCATGCTCATAGCGACCGTCAGAGTGAAGAGCGTAACGAGCGGCCAACCGAAAGCCATCTGGGCAGGGCCGCCCATCATCAGGCCGTGATCGTAGAGCGTGACGGCTCCTGTCAGGATAGAGATTATGGAAAATGAGAGCGCGAAGTTTGAGAAGCCCCCCATCGCGCGGAAAAGCTCCTGCGCATAACCCAGTCGATTCAATTGCTGCGCATCTTCGAGCGCGTCGTGTTTGTCAGACATTTTTGAATTGAGCAAACTACAAGATTGAAAAGCCGTGCCAGTATATCTAAAGCGCGCCCCTGCGAAAAGCAACAGGACGCGGATCAAAACGAATCACGGCGGATTTGCACCTATACTTCCGTTCGGGTAGTGGTAAAAAAGTAATACTCGACTATTGGAGTGAGATTCACCGCAGAGTCGCCGCAGAAAGCTGAGACCTCGCAGAGAAGAAGACCTCTGCGCAAGCTCTGTGTCCTGCGGCGACTTTGCGGTGAAAGAACCCTTCATAATAAGACTCCCTCAATTCCAGCATTACTATTTCATCACTACCTCCGTTCGATCTATCACATCTGCCCCTCTTCCATAAGGTGAAAGCAGACACCATCATAACTTCCGCACTCCTCTCATCACTCTCTCACCACTCCCCACATTTCCCATCAAACGAAAAAACACAGAAATAAAATACCGGGGTTATCAGACTCGTGTTTGCCGAGAAACAGATCAGGAGAGAGACGAGCTATCCGTTCCCTTTGACTTCATCTCAAGCCTTGCCGTATAACAGCCTCATCCGGCACATCACAGGAGGACGATTGATGAAACCATCCAGGCGGGTCTTTGCCATCACTCTCGCTTTCTCTCTTCTTCTCATCGGTCGAGGGCCGTTCCATAACTCTCGCGCTCAGGACGTCTATGATGTAAGAGAGCATTACATCAAGCTCGAAGCGCAGATTCAAATGCGCGACGGAGCAAAGCTCTTTACCTCGATTTATATGCCTAAGGACACTTCGCAACCTTACCCGATAATGCTCAACCGCACGCCCTACAGCGTAGCACCTTATAGTCCGACCGAGTTCAAGCCTTCTCTCGGCCCTTCAGACCTGTTCATGAAAGAAGGCTTCATCTTCGTCTATCAGGATGTGCGCGGGCGGTGGATGTCGGAAGGCGATTTCAAGTGGATGACTCCTTATAAGCCGAAAAAAGCGGAGCCGACCGATGTCGATGAAAGCACAGACACCTACGACACTATCGAATGGCTGCTCAAAAACGTGCCTAATAATAATGGTCGCGTCGGGATGTGGGGCATTTCATTTCCCGGCTTCTATACTGCCTCTGCAATAATAGCCGCTCATCCCGCGCTCAAGGCTGCTTCGCCTCAGGCTCCGATGGCAGATAATTACCTTGGCGACGATATGCATCACAACGGCGCTTTCTTCCTTTCCCACGCTTTCAACTTCATTTCAAACTTCGGGCGGCCTCGACCCAAGCCAACCGCCATCGGCCTGCCGCGCTTCGATCACAAAACGCCGGACGGCTACAAGTTCTTTCTTGAGATGGGTTCGCTCGCAAACGCGAATCGAAAGTATCTCAAGAACGAAATCGTCATCTGGAACGAGTGGATGAAGCACGGCACCTACGACCAGTACTGGCAGGCGCAAAACGTGCCGCAACACCTCACGCGCGTCACTCCAGCTATTATGACCGTAGGCGGCTGGTTCGATGCCGAAGACCTCTACGGCCCGCTCAAAGTCTATGAAGCCGTCGAAAAAAATAATCCGAAAACTTATAACACCCTAGTGATGGGGCCGTGGTGCCACGGCTGCTGGGCGCGAACCGATGGCGACGAGCTTGGCAATGTTCGCTTCAATTCGAAAACAGGCCCGTTCTATCGCGAGAATATCGAGTTCCCTTTCTTCCTCTACTTCCTCAAAGACAAAGGCGATCCGAAACTCCCCGATGCTTACGTCTTTGAAACCGGCTCGAACCAGTGGAAAACCTACGACAGTTGGCCGCCGCAAAATGTGAAGATCGAAAATCTCTACTTCCACGCGGACGGCAAACTCTCCTTCGAAGCCCCGGTGTCAGCCGCTTCATTCGATAGCTACATCAGCGATCCGAAAAAGCCTGTTCCCTTCATCAACGAAATCGCCATAGGAATGACTCGCGAGTACATGACCGACGATCAGCGATTCGCCTCTACGCGCCCCGATGTACTCGTCTATCAAACCGATGTGCTGACTCAGAATGTAACCATCGCTGGCCCTGTCACGCCGAGTTTGTTCGTCTCAACTTCCGGCACGGATTCGGATTTCATAGTCAAACTCATCGATGTCTTCCCTGACGACACGCCCGACAACAATCCCAACCCGGCAAATGTGAAGATGGGCGGCTATCAGATGATGGTCAGAGGCGAGCCTTTCCGCGCGAAGTTCAGAAACAGCTTTTCGAAGCCTCAGCCTATGATCGCCAACAAGCCGACGAAGATCGAATTCTACATGCCCGACGCCAACCACACTTTCCGCAAAGGCCATCGCATAATGGTTCAGGTGCAAAGCAGTTGGTTCCCGCTCGTTGATCGCAATCCGCAGAAATTCTGCGACATCTATAACGCAAAGGAAACGGATTTTCGGAATGCAACCCAGAGGCTCTTTCACTCCGCCCGACTTCCGTCTCATGTGAAGCTGACCGTACTCAAACAATCGACTCCATAACGAGGATATTCGATGAAAGCAGTAAAACTTATTTCGATCATCTCCGCTCTGATTCTCCTTCTTCCACTCTGTCCGACAGGAGCGCAAAGCGAAGATATATTCGAGCAGATTCGCCGCGAGCATGACGAGATCGAAAAACATCACTCGCCTCCGCCGCCCTCTTCCCTGCTCCGCCTTCAGGCCGTCGCGCGCTCAGTCGACGTCAAACACTACCGCCTGCAAATCCGACTCGAATTCAACCCGGCGATGATTCGCGGCGCGGTGACGATCAACCTTTCAACCGTCGCGCCTGCGAACACCATAAACATCAACGCGCAGAGTAACCTCACCATCGATGCTGTTCGATTCGATCAATCGCAGAAAGAGTTTCAGCGAACCAGTTCTCAAATAACGCTGAACTTCGCCGAGCCGCTCGCGCCGGAGTCGGATCACTCGATCACTATCGATTATCACGGCCCTCCCACGTCCTCTAATCTGCTCGGAGGCGGTATGCTCAACACCACTCACAACGGCATTCCGGTGATGGCGAGCCTCAGCGAGCCTTATGCCGCGCCCTCCTGGTGGCCCTGCATCGATGATCCGACAGATAAAGCCACGGCTGAGACTGAAATCACCGTACCCGCAGGTATGTCCGCAGCCTCGAACGGGGTTCTCCAAAAAACGGAAACCAACTCGGATTCGACCGAGACCTTTTTCTGGCGCGAGGATTATCCCCTCTCGACTTATCTGATCTCAGTCGCCGCGACAAACTACGTCCGCTTCACGGACTCTTACACCTCGATGGACGGCTCGACCACGTTGCCACTCGTCTTTATGGTTTACCCGGAACACGAGCAGCTTGCGCGCCAGAAATTCGCAGTCACGCGCTTGGCGATACAGACTCTCGCGCCGCTGTTTGGCGAGTATCCTTTCATCAACGAAAAATACGGCATGGCCGAATTTCCGTGGGGCGGAGGGATGGAGCATCAGACGATGACCAGCCTCGGATCGAACATCATCGGCAGCGCGACCAACTCCGGGCGCGGAGTCATCGTTCACGAGCTTGGCCATCAGTGGTGGGGCGATCTCGTAACGATGGCCGAGTGGCACGACATCTGGCTCAATGAAGGCTTCGCCACTTTTTCGGAAGTCCTCTTCTATGAGCGCGCGCTCGGCCTCGCGCCCGGGGAGGTGATGAGCCAGAGCTATGATGATGGACAATCCGCAGGCGCGCTCGGCGGAACTGTTCATGCTGAAAATCTCAATAATCCTTTCGATGACCGCGGCGCGATTTACACGAAAGGCGCGTGGGTTCTTCACATGCTCCGTCATGTTTTAGGCGACGATAAATTCTTCCCGGCACTGCAAGAATACGCTCGGCGGTTCGCTTTCTCGAACGCCTCGACGAAAGATTTTCAAACCGTGTGCGAAGAGTTTTACAACGGCTCGCTCGAATGGTTCTTCAGCCAGTGGATATACGCCCCCGCGCGGCCCGTCTATAAAATCTCATCAAGCATCAGCCCGACAGGCAATCAGTACACAGTCAGACTCACCATCAAGCAGGCGCAATCGCATACGATACCCGGTCGCGACTCTTCCTCTGAGCGCGTCTATATCATGCCGCTCGACGTGACGATTCATTACGCGGACGGATCGAGCGAGACCCGCATAGTGATGAACAACGCGCGCAAGCAGAAATTCCCATTCACCCTCGACAAACAACCCGCCAGAGTCGCGGTCGATGAAAATCACTGGGTGCTGAAGAAAGTAAAGGGCGCTTGAAAGTCTTGAGAGTCCAGAGAGTCTGTAGAGTCTTGAGAGTCGAGGAATTCATACTCTCTGGACTCTCAGGACTCGCCGACTCTCAAGACTCTCAGTCGAGCGAGTGCGATTGAATCCACGAAGGGCGCGAAGAGGGTGAGACAAAGAAATATCTTCACAAGGCGCATGATCTCCTCCACATTATGATTGATTTTTGTTTTTCCTGATTGAGCGGTAGCAGGGCTTTGGAGCCAGACACCCTTTGAACGCAGCGGCCCTTCCCTCTTGCGACTTACCCAAACCCCGATTGAAAAGCTATACTCACAATCCGTTTCACGTTTGGAGGGGATCGAAATGGAATTGAGGCTCAATGAAGTTGAAGTTCGCGTACTCGGCGCGCTCGTCGAAAAGCAGTTGGCTACGCCCGATTATTATCCTATGTCGATCAACGCGCTCACTAACGCCTGCAATCAGAAATCAAGCCGCGACCCCGTAGTCTCTTACGACGAACAGACGGTGATGAAAGCTCTCGATACGCTGCGCGAAAAACATCTCGTCTGGTCTTTCAAGGGCGCGGACAGCCGCGTGATCAAATACGGTCACACTTTCGAAAAACCTTACGATCTCGACAGCCGCAGTCTTGCCGTAATGTCAGTGCTGATTCTCAGAGGGCCGCAGACTCCCGGCGAGATCAAAGCCAGAACCCGACAACTCTTCAACTTCGAAGGTGTCGAAGACGTGGAAGCCACTCTCAATCAACTCATCCAAAACGACACACAGCCGCTCGTCTTTCGCCTGCCCTTGCTGGCAGGCACCAAAGAACATCGATACACACATCTGCTCTGCGGGCCGGTCGATGTGGAGAGCCTGGAAACGGCCCTCAGAGCCGATCACAGGGAATCATCATCAGCCGCGCTGAATGAAAAAATCGCCAGCCTCGAAAGCGAAGTGCAGGCGCTTCGCGCGGAACTCAGTCAACTCCGAGAGCAGTTCACTCAGTTCAAAGCGCAATTCGAATGAGCCGAGGGTCGTTCCATCTCACGACTGCGGCTTGTAGTACAACACCAGACCCGCGCCCGCCGCCACCATCACATATCCGACGTAGAGCAGCGGATTGGGCGCTTTTTCAGGCGGGTGCATGAGCATCGAAAAGACGACATTGACCAGAGGAGCGCCGCCGAAAACGAGCGGCATAACGTAAGCAGGATTTCCGCCTGTCTTGAAGGCCAGGATTATGCAGATCGCGCCTATCGCTCCGACCGCGCCGCCTATGGTCGCCCACGTCGTCCCTGTGGAGGTGAACCCTTTCAACTCGCCCTGCGATCCCAAAGTTATGACAGGCACAAGCACCCCGATCAGAAAATACGCCGCCCCGACGCACAACAGCGCGCGCATCGGATTGCCAAGCTGCACCTGCCCTTTGTGAAGGGTCGGGCCATACAACCCCCACGAAAGGGCGGCTCCAAGAGCGAATACTATCCAGAACATTATGTCTCCTCTCTCTCACGGTTTAGACTTCTTCCATTATTTTTGATCAACCATTTTCGCCAGCGCCTCCGCCGCGATAGTCGACATGCTGAAGGCGAAATGAATGTCCAGTCGCTCGCGCAGCGACCCGGCGAGCGTCGAGTCATAAATTCTCATGATCACTCTCAACTGAGGGGTGAGCGAGCGGGCGTTGAGAGCGATTTCCAGATTCGTCAGGTCGTCGCTCGTCACGCTCATCAACGCTCTTGCCTCAAGCAGTCCGGCGTCTCTCAGCGTGCGCTCTACTCTCGCGTCGCCCATCACGCTGCGGACTCCCTGAGCATAGATAGCGGGCATAAACCTGCCGTTCGGGTTATTGTCTACGACGACGACTTTCTCTCCGCGCCGGATCAACTCTTCAACCACCTCGAAGCCCACCGCTCCGATCCCGACGACGATTACATGATTGCGGGCTTTGATCCTTCTCCGACCGAAAGCAAGCGCCAGTCGATGGCGAAGCAGCGAGTCGGTGACGAGCGCAAACAGTATGGCGGTATTCGTCACGCTCGCGGCCATCAAAAGCACTCCGATTATTTTCGACAGATCGCTCGATTCCTTGAGGCTTATGTCCCCAAAGCCGACCGTCGCCATCAGCGTGACCACGAAATAAAGCGAATCTATCCACGAGAGATGCTCGGCGTAATGAAAATAAATCGTAGCCAGACAAACCATCGCTCCAGCCGCGCTTACGGCATACGCGACAAGCGGATCGATTTTCCGCGGGAGTGATATTTCAGCATCGCTCGTTTGCGCAGGCGCTATGTGTGAAGACGGGTCGGGAGATGGCGCATCGATGCAATCGACGAATTGTTTTGCGGCGAGTTCCGAAGGGCTGATGAATGAAAACCGCTCAAGGTGTCGCGCAAGCTTTCGCCCGAGACGGCTCTGCTCCAAAGTTATGATGATGGGAACCTGCGCGCTGACGCTGCGCACGGCCAGCGCGATTCTTATGTTGAGGCTTTCCTGTTCAGTGACGACGTAAACGGCGCTGGCGTCCTTCACATTCTCAGGCACCGCGAAATCGTTCGAGACATACTCCCACCCTGCCGGGGGATCGAGCGGCGCAGCAAGGCGGTCGATCACCCTGACCCGCGCGGCTTTTGCCGAAAGCAGTCGCGCGAGCTTGATGCCTATGTGCGTTGCGCCAAAGATGATGAATTCGGGCTGACTCAAATGAAATCCCGGTCTGTGCGAAGTCTCAAAAACGCTCGGACATCTTAGCATCAGCGAGGGTACAGGTGACAGGTGACAGAGGGAGAGGGTTTGCTCCCTGTCACCTGTTCCCTGTACCCTGTCATCTGTATGGACGAGCAACTGACACAGGATCAGATCGGCAAGGTTGTGGCTGAACTCACCCGCCTCGATCAGGAGCGCCAGGACCGCGAGCGCGAAAGACTGGACCGCGAACAGGTGGCCGAAGTTCTCAGGGAGTTGAATCTCCCGGTCGCGCTTCTCGACGACGCGATGGAACAGCTAAGAAGGCGCGAGGCTCTGGAACGCGCGCAGAGAGATGCGCAGAGAAAAAAGCGGCGAATTATCATCGCTGTAATCACGGCTGTGATGGCTGTCATACTCCTGGTATCAGTATCGATGTGGCGGCATTCAGCGGCGATGAGCCGCATCTCAGCAGGACAGGCGCGCATCACGCGCTCGACAGACGATGGCGGCTCTCTTCAATCCGTCACCCGCGACGGGCAGGAAGTTTTTTATCGGGTGATGATCAAGGATGCGCCCGCAGGCGAAAGTCTTACGCTTACCGCCAACTGGATCGACCCGAATGGAAATCTGTTTGATCAGAAACGCTATGAGACGAAGGCCATAGATAAAGATGCTTGGCCTACTTTCGCCCGGTGCCTGATAGGACAGGCGGCCCCAAAGGGAACCTGGAAAGTGGAATTGCTCCTCGGCGACCGCGTGTTGAGCGCAACCACGTTCGAGGTCGAATGAGCATCGTCAGCGGCAAAAAGCCCGCCATAGCGAACTGTTGAAGATATGAAAATTATGCATTGTCACCCTGCGCCGCTAAGGAAAAAATTACCTGCCATTGATGAGCCATACTTCGCCGCTGATCTCTGAAATCGCTGAAAACAATCAGCTTAACGATAAAAAGCCGTGTTTGCATCGCGTCGGGCCGGGATTCAGAGTTAAATCGTTGAAATAAATCTCTTTTCACGATTATCTCCGGGTTTTAGCCCCAGTTGCACGGCGATTGCCAACTATCACGGATGGATGAGCTATTTTGATGTTGAAAAATATTATTTGAATGTTTTCTCCATCCGTCGCAGAGGCATCGGCAACCGAAAGATGAAAGGTCGTACATTGTCCACACCCCCAGCCTCTGTGATAAATCCTGAGCCACATCCGGTAGAGAATCATTGTGAGCCGTGCCGCCTCTGTTTTGTGAAATGGAGAGCGACGGCCTTTGATCTGCACGAACCCAATCTCAGCCTTTTTAATCAGGCTGTACGGAGGACGTTATGAAACAACTGTCGAACTTGAAAGCCCTCGTAGTGTTGCTCGGACTCGCTCTCGCGAGTCCTCTGCTGGCCAGCGCGCAGGAGAATTCTTCTCCGCGCCGCGCGCAGGCCGCGTCCGGCGTGAAGACGAAAGTCACGGGCGTGATCCTCAAACGCGAGAACAGTGATATCATTCTGCGCGATCAGACGGGAGCAGAATGGGCGGTGCGACTCGCAGGCAATACAAAAATAGAAGAGAAGAAGAGCAATCCTTTCCGCAGCTCGAAGAAGTATTCTTCAGCCCATCTGGTGCGCGGCCTCTTTGCCGAGGTCGAAGGGCGAGGGGACGGATCGGGCGCGCTGGTCGCCGATAAGGTCAAATTCGCGGATGATGATCTGCGAGTCGCTCTGACGGTCGATTCGCAGGTGGTGCCGATCGAGCATCGCCTCGGCGAGACCGAAACCCGCCTCTCGCGGACTGAGCAGAACGCCCAGCGGCTGTCTGGTCAGGTGGAAGAGTTGAGCCAGGTTGCCAACCTCGCCCGCGGCGGCGCGGCGGCGGCGCAGGAATCAGCCGATATAGCGATTGATGGCGTCAACAAAACCAATGACCGCATCTCTACGCTCGATGATTATGAAATGCGAAAAAGCTCGACCATCAATTTCAAAGTCGGAAGCGCTGTGCTGTCACCCGATGCCAAAACAATGCTCGACGACATAGCGACGCAGGCCAGAGGCGAGCGCGGATTTGTGATAGAAGTGCGCGGCTTCGCTTCTTCCGACGGGTCTGAAAACATGAATCGTCAGTTGAGCCAGCGTCGCGCCGAGTCGGTCGTCCGCTATCTGGCCGAACATCATGATATCCCGCTGCGGCGTATCATTCTTCCCTTTGGCTATGGCGAAGCCATCCCTGTCGCCGACAACTCGACGCGCGAGGGTCGTCAGCAGAATCGTCGCGTGGAGGTGAAGATTCTCGTGAGCCGCGGTTTGACATCGCCCGTGAACGTGAATCGCCCTGTCAGCGCGAATCGTCAGTAAACCCCCATCGGAATTCGGAGTGCGGAATTCGGAGTGCGGAGTTTTTATTCCGCATTCCGAACTCGCAACTCCGCATTCGATTGATCGAGCCTCAGATTTTGCCGCGCGCCCGCCCCCGATCAGGTGCATGAAGGAGAATCAGAAAAAGGTTCCCGGTGAAAGGAGGAACCGCGATGCGTTCTTTTCGGTCAAGCATATTTTTAGTCTTTTGTCCTTTGTCCTTTGTCCTTTGTTCTTCGTGTATTCATCCTTCGTCCTTCGTTTATGCTGGTCAGTCCTCGCCTCAGAAGACTGAGCCCCGTTCGCAAGAACAGGATGAGGTGATCCGTCTCAGTTCCCGACTGGTGCTTGTGCCGGTCTCAGCCTCAGACGCTTCCGGTCGGCCTGTGCGGGATTTAAAGGCAGAGGATTTCATAATCGAAGAGGAAGGGCGGGTGCAGCAGATCGCCTCTCTCGGCGAACCGGGCAAGACGCCCGTCGAGATAGCCATCTTATTCGACATCTCAGGGAGCATTCACGCGCAATTCGCATTCGAGCAGCAGGCAGCCGTCCGTTTCGTCAGGGAAATCCTCAAGCCCGCAGATGTGGTGTCGGTATTCTCGATTGGCCTGACGCCCCGCCTGATCAAAGCGCGCACCACGAGCGGTGAAGATGCCATCGCGGGATTGATGTCGATTGTGCCATTGAAGGAACCGACGGCTTTCTTCGATGCAGTGGTTGAAGCCGCCACCTATCTCGGCAAGACGGCTGATGCGGGAAGCCGCCGCGTCATGGTGGTCATCTCTGACGGCGAGGAGAACTATAGCAAGTATCATACGCTGAACGTTGTGATTCAGGAGTTGCAGAAAAACGACTGTCTTTTCTATTCGATCAATCCGAGCGGGTCAGCGATGAGCCTCAACAGAGTGAGCCTCAAAGGGCAGTCGTTTATGGAGTCTATGTCATCGCAGACGGGCGGAAAGGCTTTCGTGCCGGAAAAGATAGAAGACCTCGAAGCCGTTTTCCGACAGATCGCCGACGAACTTCAGGCGCAATACCTGCTGGGATATTACTCATCGGATGAGCGAGTCGATGGCGGATTCCGCCGCATCACCGTCCGCGCGTCGAAGCGGGCAGACCTGCGCGTGCGCTCGCGCCAGGGTTACTACGCGCCCAAGCCTGAATAGAGAAAGATGTCGGATGTTAGATATCAGAGGCGATCACAGCCTCATTATGAGCGGACTGATCGGCTATTACACAAAAGTCGGACGCGATGATTCAGGCGCGATTCTCACCAGCACTCATTCGACAAATTCAATAACGGCGGCGCAACGACTGCTCGTCTCCTTGCCCGCCGCCCATTGTGACAGACTTTCAGTCCTACTGTGCCTGTAGTATTATCAGGGCAGCTATTGTAGAAGGCTTTTATGGCAACAACTCCGATTGAATCCGCACCCGTGCTGCGCGCCCTACCGGATAGCTTTCCGCGCGAGGGGGCTGTTGAAATCGAGATCGAGGAAGGCGTCCCTGTCCTTAGAGCTTCCATCGCTGTCCGCGAACGGATCGAAGCATTGTTAGACAAACAGCGCGGGTCAAGACTCTCGGACGATGAGGAGCAGGAGTTGGACAGATACGAAGAAGTGGATGACTATCTGAGTTTCCTCAATCGCCTGAGTCGTAACATCATCCTGTCGGCCACTCCGAAATAAGAAAGGCTCACAGGCTGCTGCTCACACCGATACAGGAATAATCAGTGCCTCGCAAGATACCTGCTGCCCTTCAGGATCGTGTCCGACAGCGCGCACATCACCTGTGCGAGTACTGCCATACAAACGAGCGATGGCAATATAACCAGTTTACGATGGATCACGTATTGCCGGGTGGCGAAGATGCGATTGAGAATCTGGCTCTCGCTTGCTTTCACTGTAATCGCCGCAAATCCGACCGGCAGAGTGCGCTCGATCCTGAGACGGGTCAAACCGTTCCTTTGTTCAACCCCCGACAACACATGTGGGCAGAACATTTCATCTGGTCATCCGACAGCCTTCTCATAATTCCTCAAACAGGGATTGGACGCGCTACAGTCGCTCTGCTTGAACTCAATCGGGAGAGAACCCGGTTGATTCGTTCGGAGGATGTAAGGACACACCGACACCCGCCAGCAGGCGACCCCGTTGAGCAATAAATGAAGTGATAGTAATTCGACACGAACCGAGCGACTACGAATCAACCTGCATCGATGCTTGCCTCCGCCTTCAAGCTTGATTAGAGTCAAGCTCGACGATGAGCGGACTGATCGGCTATTACACTGGGGGCGAGCGCGATGATTCAGGCGCGATTCTCTCAGCTATTCTTTCGACTACCGCAATCACCGCGGCGCGACGATTGAGGCTCGCTTCACGCGCTGAAATCGTTCGCTGGGGCGTTCATTCTCATGTCTCTCAACAAGATGAAAACTCATTGATTGCAACGCTGTCAGCTTCGGGGCTGGCGCACTCAATCGATATCGAAGCGAAGATCGATCAATACGCGCTCACTCTCTCCCGCGATGAGTTCGGGCGCGCGTTGATGTTCTGGACTCAAACGAATGACACAATATGGTTCGCTTCAAGGCTCGATTTGCTCGTCCCTGTTCTCGCGCGCAAAGAGATGTCTCTCGCCGGACTCTACGGCTACACATGCTTTTCCTACGTTCCTTCTCCTGAGACGACCGTCGCCAACATTCATTCAATACCCGCGGGCAGCGCGCTGACATGGGAGTCGTCAGACTCTTTCAATCCCGCTCGAACGCGCATCAGTGAATGGCGTGAAGCTTCTTCGCTCATCGCCACAGAAGAGGAAGCCGCTGACAGACTGAGTAAACTTCTCGAAGAATCCATCCGCGATCAGCTTTCCGATATCAGCGATGATCCTGTCGGAGTGTTTCTTTCAGGCGGGCTTGATTCTTCGATCACCGCCGCGCTCCTCGTCCGCGCAGGCGCTCGCGTCCGGGCTTACACTCTCGATTTTGGAAAACACGGTCTCCCTGAATTGCCTTACGCCGAAACAGTAGCGAAAGCTCTCCGCATTCCGCTCACACGAGTCGAGGCGACTCCGCGGGAAATCAAACGCGCTCTGCGCCCGACTGTTCGCGCTCTCGATCTTCCCTATGGCGATGGCGTAACTGTTCCTCTCTACCTGCTCAACGAAGCCGCGAGCCGAGATTGCCGCGTCGTCTTCAACGGCGAAGGCGGCGATCAACTCTTTGCGGGTTGGACTAACAAACCTCTGATCGCTTCGGGCGTCTATGGCGCAAACAGCGAGTCGGACTTCAGGCGTCATTACCTTCGCACTTTTCATCGCCTTCACGGTTATGAAGAAACGGTCTTCGTCCCTGAAGCCCTGAAAAATATCGCAGTTCTCGATCCTCTTATGTGGATCGAAGATGCGATAGACCCCGCGCCGACTAGCTCGCTTCTTCATCGGTTGCGAAGGGCGAATCTGATGCTCAAGGGCGCGAACAATATTCAACCTCGCGCAACGAGTCTGGCTCTCGCGCACGGGTTGATGGTCAGGACGCCGTTCTGTTATAAACCGCTCGCCTCCTTTACGTTTGAAGTCGCGGGCGATCTCTTTCTGCGCGGGCCTTGCGAGAAGTACCTGCTCAAACGCGCCGTCGACGCGTGGCTGCCCCAGGAAATTGTATGGCGCGAAAAGCGCGGCATGGGCGTTCCTCTGACGGACTGGTGCCTCGGCCCGCTCGGCAGCCTGTTGAGAAAACATCTCGGCAGCCGCGCGCTCAAAGCACAACGCCTGTTCACGCCCGACCTGGCCAACCGCATCAAGCGCGGAGAGGTGAGCGGTCACATTCAGGGCCGTCGCATAGGCGAAACTCTGTGGCTTCTTCTAATGTGGCAGATTTGGCGGATGCTGAGGGATGGGGTATGGGTGAAGAGGTGAAGAGGTGCAAGGGTGAAGAGATGAAGAGGCGCAGGGGTGAAGAGGTGCAGAGGTGCAGGGGGGATCGACATACCGACTCCCGACCCCTGACCCCTGGCCCCCGACCACTGGTCGAAGAGCTTCTCGCCTGCTATGGCTCGCCGCTTTATGTTTATGACGCCGACACGCTGCGCGCGACGATTGATCGAATATCGCGCTCAGTTCCCTACCCCGGCACGAGTTTTCATTTCGCCTGCGTTACGAACGGCAACCTCGCCCTGCTTCGCATTTTTCAGGAGCGCGGGTGGGGATTGCACGCAAACACTCCGGGCGATGCTTTCCTCGGTCTTAGAGCCGGTTTCGATCCTGCGCGCATCGTCTACAGCGGCAGCAATCTCAATAGCGATGATCTCCTTCAGATGATCGCGTGGCGAGTTGGCGCTTTCAATCTCGACAGCATCCGTCAACTCAAACTCTTCTGCGAAATTTATTCAGGCGATCCATCGTCAGCGCCGCGGATCGGATTGAGGCTCAACCTGCCGGAAGTCACCGGCGAGAATCGAATCGGCGTTAGTGTAGATGAGTTCGAAGAAGCTGCCCGCATCGGTGCGCGCCGCGGATTGAAAGTCACGGGCATTCATTTCTATCGCGGGACTGGCACGAACGCGACCGCGGCTTTCACCGATTCAATAGCCGAAGTTCTGCGCTGCGCCGCGGGTCTTCCCGACTTGCAGTATCTCGACTTCGGCGGAGGCTTCGGCTATGCGTACCGCCGCGACCGCGGGGTATTCGACTGGGAAATGTTCGGCGAAGAGTTGAGCCGTCAGGTTTCCGCGCTTGATCGGCGGCTCGATCTCCTGATCGAGCCGGGACGGGCTGTCATCGCCGGTTGCGGAACTCTGATTGCTCGCGTCGTTGCGGTCAAATGGCAGGGCGATAAACAAATCGCGGGCCTCGATACCTCGGTTGCAAACATCGCCGTCCTCAGCGTGCATGGCGGACACCGCGAGGTCTCGGCCCTGAAAGAGGCTCCCGGAGAGCTTTTCACGACCGACGTATGCGGCAACACTACTTTTTCGCGCGACTATCTGAGCCGCGGCGCGCGGCTCCCCGCCCTCGAAGAGGGCGACGCGATTGCCATTCATGATGTGGGAGCTTACGGCTATTCGATGTCGTCTCATTTTCTTCATCGCCCGCGCCCCGCAGAAGTTTTGATAGAAGGCGACCGGCATCGATTGATTCGCCGACGCGAATCTTTTGAAACGTTGATCGAGAGTCAAACCGAGTTATGAGGACGCAAAAGTGAAATGTATAAAATGCCAGACGGACAATAAGCTCAAGGAGCGCACGGAGAACAGGGGGCGATGCATAAAATGCCATCACCCTTTTACTTTCGATCCCAAGGGCGGATCGAGCGCCAAATTCACCGATATGTTTTTCGCAAACGTGATAGCGAAAACTTCGGTCAACAACACTCTGTTTTTCACCCCGCGCCAGTTGTTCTATTCGCTTGAAAGTCGCAGGCTCACGACGACGAAAAAAGTTCAGGGGTGCGGATGCGTTCTCATCGTGATTTCAATCGTCAGCCTCATCATCTTTTTCAGTTCAACGTCTTTCCTCTCTTTCATCGCGTTCATTATTTTGCTTCCGGCAGGCATCGCGCTGCTGATAGAGAAGGTCGCAAAGCGATTGCTCAAAAACAGGCCCAAGGAAGCGAAAACCCCCATCGATCAGTTCAAGGGCTGGATCGACACATGGGCAAAAAATAACGGGCCTGTCGAGAAGCTTCTTCCGCTGCCGCAGGCAAAAAAAGAACTGGCAAAGATAAGCGACGACATCAAGGCATACAGCTTCGACCGCGTTATCGTGTGCGAGCGCGCGGCGACCGCTCAATTCCTCATCGCCAACAATTTTCATTTCGAGCATAACTGCGCCGTACTCGGCGGCGACCACTATCCGCAAAATATCTTCGACACTGTGATGGAAATGCTCCGTCGCAATCCTGCGTTGAAAGTCTATGCTCTTCACAATGCAAGCGCGGCTGGAGTGCAACTGGCTTATCACCTGGCGAATGATCCGGGCTGGTTCAAGGACTGGCCGGGAGCGGAGGTCTTCGACATCGGGCTGATGCCGCGTCAGGTCATAGGCAAACGCATGTTCGTCGAGCAATCGGAAGGGTCAGCGCAGTTTGCAAAACAAAATCTCGCGGCGGGCGTTCGCCTGCGACTCAAGGCTGAAGAACTCAGATGGCTTGAAGAAGGCAATTACGTCGATATTGAATCGCTCCCGCCCCAAGGCTTGCTTCGAATGGTCATTCAGGGGATAGTCCTCAGCCGCGATCCTCGCGCTCAGGGCGCGCTTGCAGACCCGACCGCCACGGATTATGACGGCGGAACATTCATTTTCATATCCGACAGCTTCGGCTAGAAAGATAGATGTCAGAGGTCAGATGTTAGATGTCAGCAGTCATTGCGCAACACTAACATCTGACCTCTGACATCTATCTACCCTGCAACCAGATTTCGAGGCTCACTAATAGCCAGAGCTTTACGCCATAGCGCGACCACACGTCGCCGCTGTAGGAAAGCCACTCTCGGATCAATTCCTGATTGAGAAACTCTCTCACCCTCGCCCGACGACTGAGCAGCAACGAGCGCGCTTGTCTATTCCATCGCTTTTTGAACCACAACTGAACAGGCACCATCATTCCGCTCTTCGGCCTGAGCAGAATCGATTCGGGCAGCAAATCCCATACGGCTTTCTTCAAGACGGCTTTTTCCTGCGCGCCGAATAGTTTGTACCTGGGCGGTATCGCAAGACTCATCTCGACTATGCGCTGATCGAAAAGCGGCGAGAAGGCGATGAGGCCCGCGGCGCGTGTCAGATTGTTGACCTTCGTTAGAATGTGATCCGCGCCTTTGTACTTGATGTTGATGAACATGAGGCGATTGAGAAATTCGGCTTCCGCCCCCATCTCTTCTTCGAAGAAGAAAGACGCGGCCATCGCTTCTTTGAAGGCATCAGGCTTGAGCAGGCGCGCCAGATCAGGCCAGCACTTCTGAAAAGAAGCGAGGTAGGTCGACGCCTGATCCGCCGCTCTCTCTTCGGTCGCCGGACGATAAAGATCGCTCAACAGCATGGGCTGATTCTTTGGGCCGCCGAAGCACGGATCGCCGCCCTCGCCATTGAGAATAAGGCTGACCGATTCTCGCGCTTTTCTTCCGAGCAAAAGATTCGGAATAGTGAGCGGGTCGCCAATGGGATCATCGAGATGCGCCATCGTTTCAGGGAGCAGTTCCCACATATCGCGCGGCGTGATCTCGATGATGTTGTGATGAGTTCGGCAATGGCTGGCGACGAGGCTCGACCATTCCAGTTCATTCGGACACTCGTTTCCGAAGTGAATCGAAAAGGTATCCACAGGCTTTGAGTGTAGCGCAGAGGCCAAAGCCACGACCGCGCTCGAATCCAGTCCGCCCGAAAGATAAGCCCCGACCGGCTCACTGGCCGGGAGGCAATCGCTAATCACTGTCTCAAGCAGAGAGCGCAATCTTTCGGCGTGCCATTCGATAGGCTCATCCGGGCCTTCGATTTTCTCCTCGATCCGCCAGTAAGATCGAGCCTCGCCGTCGGGCAGCCGGACGAGTGAGCCGGGGCGAACTTCGCGAATATGTTTCCACATAGTTCGCGCGCCCGGAACGAAAGCGCAGCAGAGATAATCTCTCAGGGCGACCGTGTCGATATCTTTCGAGATTACAGATTCAAGTGCGCGGAGATGAGGCGAAACCCAGCGGACAGGGCCGGTGGTCGTGTAATAGATCGTGCGCCCGCCAACCGGGTCGCGGGCGAGCGTGAGCGTCTGTTTCTCTCGATCCCAGACGGCGAGAGCGAACATTCCTTCAAGCAGTGCGGCGGTCGAATTTTCCAACAGTTCCCACAATCGAGCGACTACTTCAGCAGAGGTGAGCGAATCATTTTTTTCATCGAGTCGATATCTTTCCATCAACGCCGCGCGATTGGTAAGGTGTATTTCACCGGCGACGAGATATCGCCCGTGCGTGCTTGCGGCAGGTTGAATCGCTTCAAAGGCTACGAGATCATCACGCAAAGAGAAGCGGCCATTGATATCGGCAACGCGCCCGCAGGCGATCCTCCAGAGTGAAGAAGCGATTGTATCGGTGTTGCGGTTTTCCTTTTTGAGCAATGAGCGCCAGCGGGGCGACATAGAAGTGATTTTATTTTCTCCCTGTTGATCTCTTTCAAACGAAGAGTATCACAAAACGAAGCGGGGCAGTTGCGATGTCTGCTCCGCTTCGTTTCGACTTCGAATAAGATATAGGGCCATATAGTTTTCACTGCTGGGATCAGGATAGCCCGCAGATGACGCGGATTAGGCGGATTTACGCTGATCTGATCCGTGTTCATCCGCCAAATCCGTTTGATCCGCGTTCTATTTCCGAAGATTAAATGGCCCTGGAATCAGATCGTCCGTGTCTTCCAGCGCCCGCGACGAAATACGATTATGCTGACGACAGCGAGAAGTGATTCGGCGATGGTGATGGCCATAAAGACGCCTTGCGCCTCGAAGCTCGTCTTCATCGCAAGCCAGTAAGCGAGAGGAATCTGAAACAACCAGTAACAAAACAAATTGATCACGGTCGGCGTGAATGTGTCGCCCGCGCCGTTGAACGCCTGCACCATCACCATCCCGTAAGCGTAGAAAATATACCCGTAGCTTACCCATCGCAGGCAATCAACTCCATAAGGGACGACGGCAGCATCCTCGGTGAACAACCTGATGAGCGGCTCGGCGTAAATCAGAAAAACTATCGTCACGACGAGCAAAACGATCATATTGCTGAGACCCGCAAGCCACACGGATTTCTCCGCCCTCTCAGGCTTGCCTGCTCCGAGGTTCTGCCCCACGAGCGTCGCCGCCGCGTTGCTCATTCCCCACGACGGCAGGATGGCGAAAATGATTATCCTCAGCGCGATGGTGTACCCGGCGAGCGCCGCGCTTCCAAATACCGCCACTATGCGAACAAGCCCAAGCCAGCTTGCCGTAGCGACGAGGAATTGAAACATTCCGCCAAGCGAAATCTTCAGCAGGTGCATCATCACTTTGAAATCTATCCGCCACTGATCGCGACTGATCTTCACTCTTCCGCGACCGCCGAGCAGTACCCAAAGTTGCAGAACGACTCCCGTGCCGCGGCCTATAGCCGTCGCCACGCCCGCGCCTGTCACTCCCATCTCAGGGAAAGGCCCAAGCCCGAATATCAAACACGGGTCGAGTACGATGTTTACCAGGTTCGATACCCACAGCACCCGCATCGCTATGACCGCATCGCCCGCGCCGCGAAAAATCGCGTTGATCAAAAACAACAGCATGATGATCAGGTTGGTTCCTAAGATCACCTGCCCATAGCCTGATCCCACAGCGATGACCTCATCGGTCGCGCCCATCAATCGAAACAACTCTGGAGTGTATAAAAATCCGATCACTCCTATCGGCACACTCACGGCGATGCCGAGAAAAATCGCTTGCACCGCAGCTTTCGCCGCGCCCGCCTTGTCTTTCTCTCCCGTGCGTCGGGCGACCATGGCGGTCGTCGCCATGCAAAGTCCCATGGCTATGCCGAAAATAATCGTCAACATCGAATCCGTAAGCCCGACTGTCGCCGTCGCGTCAGGGCCGAGACTTGAGACGAAGTAAACATCGACGATGCCGAAGAGAGATTCCATCGCCATCTCCAGAACCATAGGTATCGACAGCAGCATAATCGCCCGCCCTATGCTCCCTTCGGTGAAATCCTGCTCTGAGCCTGACACGGCTTCGCGCAGATCGCGCCACACTCGCGCGGCAAGGCTCAATCGGGGAGCGGAATCAGAAACAGATACATTGCTCTCTATGGAGTCATTCATGTCGTACACCTCTTTTTGGAAAAAGGAATCCTGTGACGAGCCTCTAAGGCCGTCGAAGATGCGTTGATTGATATTCGATTGGTTCTCGCTTACTTCATCTTCGCGCCCTTGAGGTGTTTATCGAACCACTCGATTGCCATCTCGGTGGCTTCCCTCAGCTTCGTGGAGTAGATGTCATAATGCTTGATTCCTGGAAAGATGTGATAACGCGCAGGCACACGATCCTTAACGCGCTCGTAGACCAGGCCGCCGTTCAGTTTGATATCGAGCAACTCTTCCTTCTCAGCGTCGAGGATGAGGATTGGGACTTTCAACTTGTTGGCGTGTTCGACCGGGCGATAATTCATCATGCGCGACACAAAGGGCGTGCCTCGGAGATTGGGAACCTTGTCGACTCCCTGCGGGACAGGATCGATCTCGCCGCGAGTGCGCTGCACCGTTTCGCGATGAGCGCGAGTCGTGCCGCCCTGATAAAGCGGGGAGGATACGATCAGGCTCGAATCCATCGAAGCCACCTGACTGACCACGCACCTGACGCGCGGATCATTGGCGGCGACATAAACCACGTGGCCTCCGCCATAGCTCGTCCCCCACAACGCTATTCGAGCCGTATCGACGCCCGCCTCGCCTTCGATGAAGTTGATCGCGTTGACTATATCTTCGGTTTGATCCAAAGGGTCGACGAGTTCGCGAATCGCCTGAGCTTTGACCGCCACTTCGCCGTGTTCGTCGGCCTTTGGCATCTGGCCGCGAACGACGAGGCGCGAATCGCTGTCGCCCCATCCGCGATAATCGAAGGTGAGGACGACATACCCTCTGGAAGCGAATTGCGGAGCATAAGCGCGGTTGAGATGCGAACGCACGCCGCCCCATCCGTGACAGAGTATGATCGCGGGCAGATTGTCTTCAGCCTTCATGCTTTTGGGATAAAACAGATCGCCGCTGAGCCGTGTGCCGTCGCTCCAGATGTTGACCGATCGAGTGGCTACGCCTTGAGGCAGCGCGGGCGTCTGCTGTTGCGCAGATGCAGTGATGGCTGAAAGACCTAAAACACAAGTGATGAGTATTGCGAACAAGCGCCGGTTCATTCTCTATCCTCCCCGTCACAAGTGAAGTGGCCCGCTCCTGCGATTCTTCGAAAAAGCATTCGCGGGAAATCGCAGAACAAATTTTGAGTTGGCCACTATTGGGGTTTCGGACAGAGTTTAGCAAATCATCTGGAATTGCCAAAGCAGTAAATCGCGCTCCGCGTTCGAATGTAAATCCGTCCGTCGGCTATCGCCGGAGTGGCGAATACTTCGTCGTCGAGCGTGTTCACTTTGAGGATTTCCCATTGCGCGTCGGCTTTCAGGACGGACACCGCGCCGCCTTCGCCCACGAGATAAACTTTATCGTCGGCGGCGACGGGCGAAGCGAAGTATTTATCAATCGCGCCCTCAAGTCGCCCCTGCTTCAAAACGGCTCCTGAAGCCGGATCGAAGGATATCAGCACGCCGCCGTCATTGACCATGTACAGAACATTTTTGTAGAGCAGCGTGGATGGAACCTGCGGGACGGGCCTTTGATATTTCCACAAAATGCTTTTGTCGGTCATATCGCCCTTGCCGCCCATTCGAATGGCCAGCAATCCATTTTCAGCCGCCATGATCGCCCGGTACACGTTCCATTCGCTGAGAATGATATAGCCGTCTCGATTGAGATCGACGAGTTGAAAATAAGCATCCTGCTTCACCCGTTCGTCAGCAGGCTCCATCTTCGAGAGGCGGCTATCGCCGTCCTTGTCGAATTTAGCGAGGGCTTCTTCGAAGGGAGGAATGGGGATCTGTTTTCCCGGCTGGTTTTCAGGAAGGCCCCAGCCATTGACATAAAGCATATCTCCGCTTAGTACGGGTATGGATTTCATCTCGCAGGCAAGTCCGCGCACCCACCATACTCTTTCGCCCGTCGCTATTGAATAAGAAGAGAGTTGAAAGGATTCTGGGATGACTATCTGAACCGGCCCGTCTTTCGGGCGATAGACTATCGGAGTCGAATAGCCTGAAATGACTCCGGGTCGGTTGATCTTCCAAAGCACGCGGCCCGTGTTTTTACTGACCGCGATCATAAACGAATCGGTGTCCTGATCGCAGGGCATGACGAGTGTGTCATCGACGAGTATGGGAGACGCGCCCATACCGAAAAAAGTGTTGAAGGGGCCGAGCGGAATTTTCCATCTTTCTTTGCCACTCGAATCGTAAGAGATCAGCCCGAAATCCTGAAAGAAGACGTAGACGTTCTGGCCGTCGGTCACGGGGCTTGGGCTTGCAGGGTTGTTGGGCTTGAGCAACCTGTCGGCGCGCGGGCGCGGAACCTCGCGCTGCCAGAGCAGGCGGCCTGTTTTTCTATCGAGGCAAAGCGTGAAGAGTTTCTTATCCTCGAATCCGGTCATGAAAATTCTGGTGTTCGACAGCACAGGCGATGAATGACCCAGCGGAGACGGCGTTTTCCATATAACGTTTTTCTGCGGGCCGAACTCCGTAGGTAAGCCTCGCGTGTCCGAGACTCCCGCGCCGTTAGGCCCGCGAAACTGAGTCCAGTCCGAGGCCCGCACTTGAGCTATGCACAGGCAAAGGGTGAGAAGAAAAAAGGCTGATGTTTTTAGTCGAGCGAAGCGCGCAGTTCTCAGCATAAGGGTGTCCTTTCATTCGAATGCGGAGTGCGGAGTTTTTATTCCGCATTCCGCATTCCGCACTCCGCATTCGAGGCGAGTTTCTCAATCGCCTAAGTCACATCGGGAGATGAGTCTCTTTCCTGAGCGGCGGCGCGGTCGTCATAGTACACATACTTTGCCGAAAGCAGTTCCCGCAACTCTTCCTGGTGTTCGGCGTCGAATTCGGGGAAAGGGCTTTGCTCATAAAGCGGCGGCGGGATTTCAGCGAATTCCGAAAGCGGCCCGTAGACATCATCGACGCCTTCCTTGAAAACATTGCCGATCAGAAGATTGATGATGTTGACTCGCTGATCAGGATACTTCTGAAGGAACTTCGAGAAGCTGAAATCCTCGTCATAGAAGGCGTAGACGAGTTTGCGCATCGATTCGATTCCGTTATCGAGCTTGGTCTGAAACTGCCCAAGGCGACGCGCGGAAAAATCGTCGTTGTTGAATGCGTCGTGAATGGCATCGGCTGCCAGTTCCGCCATCTTCAAAGCCAGCAGCACGCCTGACGAATAAATCGGATCTAGGAATCCGTAAGCGTCGCCTATGAGCATGAAGCCGTCGCCCGCGCATTGCTTCGAACGGTAGGAATAATCGAGTATCGAATAAATTTTATCGACTCTCTCCGCGCCTTCGACTCTTCGGCGACACGCTTCGCATTTCTCAATCTCCTCGTAAAAAATCTTTGCGAGGTCCTGCCCCCGACCTTTGACCAGATACTCAGGCTCGGCGACGACTCCTACGCTTGTGATATCGTTCTCCAACGGGATATACCAGAACCATCCACCGCTGCCGCGCTCCGTGCGAAGGACGAGCGTCGCTCCCCCGTTGAGATCCATCTCGCGATGAGCGCCTTTGAAATAAGAATACAGCACGGCCTTTTTGAGTTTGGGATCGCGGACGCGCCAGCCGAATTTGTTGGAGAGTATCGCGCTCTGACCCGTCGCATCGACTATGACTTTCGCGTAAAACTTCACGGGTGCGTCATCGATTATCACTTCGACTCCAACGGCCCGGTCGCCATCGAAGAGAACCTCTTTGACCGCCGCTCCCTGATGCACCTGAACGCCCTCGTCGGCGGCATGATTGATGAGCATTTCATCGAAGACCGCGCGCGTGACCTGCCAGGTGACGGCGCTCTCGTGATGATTGGCTTCGAAGAAATAAAACGGGCGCGATTCCTTGCCCTCCTGATTTGCGAACTGGACGCTGTACTTCCGGACGAACGGGCTTTCCTTGAGTTTGTCCAACAGGCCCATGCGCTGGAAAGTGAAGTAAGTATCGGTCATCAGCGATTCGCCGATGTGATGGCGCGGGAAGGTTTCCTTCTCGAAGAGAATCACGCTGCGGCCTTCGCGGGCGAGAATAGAAGCGGCGGAACTGCCCGCAGGCCCGCCGCCAATAACAATGACATCAAATTTGTTGGTGTTCGTTTCCATAATCAAACTCAGACGTATCGTACCTGTATCAAGTCAGGTTCAAAAAACTTGTGGAGGAAGTGATCGACCTGCAACAGCCCTTTCCGGGTCAGCGTGATTTTCGTGTCCTCACGCTCAAGCAGATCCTCCGCTTCCAGTAGTTCGTAAACGGGCTGAAACTCTTTCCAGATATCCACGCCGAACTTTCGGCTGAAATACTCCCGGTCAATCGAGCCGGTCTTGAGTTGGAGTACCATCTCGCGGATGAGCATCTGGCGGGGCGTCATCGCCAGCGCGCGCAGGAGCGGGAGTTGATCGGTGTCGAGCAGGCTGACATATTCTTCGAAGCTGTGAACGTTTTGAAAATGAACGCCACTGAAATGCGAAAACGATGCGACGCCGAGGCCAATCATATCGCCCCCGTGCCAGAGAGCATCTGTGTAGATGAACCGGCAATCTTTCTTCGCAGTCGCAAGCGAGTTGCCGCTGGCTATCTGGTAGCCGCGCGCTTCGAACTGCTCGAAGGCGTAATCGACCCAGCGTCGTTTCTGAGGCCAGTCGGCTATGGGCGAATCCAATCCTTTTTCGATCATCTCCTGCGAGATGACGGTGTTGTAAGGCAGTTCCATCTGATAGATCGTCACCGAGTCAGGCTCAAGCTCGATGGCGCGGCGGACGGTGTCGCGCCACTTCTCTTCGGATTCGCCCATCAGTCCAGCAATCAAATCGATGTTGATTTGCGGGAAATCGACCTCGCGCGCCCAATTGTAAGCCCGATAAATTTCCGGCGACAGATGCGCGCGGCCATTGGCTTCGAGAATGTCGTCATTGAAATGCTCGACGCCGAGGCTCAGTCGCGTCACTCCGATCTCTTTGAGCGTTTCGAGTTTGGATTTTCTGAGCGTCCCCGGCTCGCACTCGAAAGTAACTTCTTCTGCATTGTCCCAACTCACATGCCTATGGAGTCCATCGACTAGATAGTGGAGTTGCTTCTCGCTTATGTAGGAAGGCGTCCCTCCGCCGAAGTACGCGAATCGAAGTTGACGGCCCTGCAAAGCGGAAGTGCGGCTGTAGATTTCATTCTCTTTGATCAGTGCGTCGAGATAAATCTCTATCTGGGAAGCGTTCTTATCGGTATAGACTTTAAAGTAACAGAATTTGCATCGCTTGCGACAAAACGGTATGTGGATATAAAGGCCGAGCGGGTCTTGGGTGCGCGGAGGCTGGTCGAGAGCCTCGATTGCGCTGGGAACATATTCAGGCATCCACTGCGAGAATGGCGGATAGTTGGATACAAAATAATTACCGACCTCTGTTTTGGTTTTCGATATGTCTGTAGTCATGGGACTCTCTTCATTCAAACAGTTCGCTCGCCGCGACCGTTTCAATCGGCTTTGATAATACGTTCATCCTACTATCTCTACTCTGATGCTTTTTCCCAAAGCCTTAGCATACTTTTGTATTGTAGATAGTCTGATGTCTTCAGCATGATTCTCCATTCTCGATATGGCTGATTTTTTTGTTTTCAATTTGCGCGCCACTTCATCCTGAGTCATTCCTGCCTTCTCACGAGCCTGCCTGAGAATCACGCCCATTTTGAAATTGGCATAGCCTTCCTCGAACCCTTCGGCGAACTCAGGATCGCGCCGCTTTCGTTTATCAATATATTTTTGAAGGACGCTCCTTATTGTGTTTCCCCTAAGCCACTGGTGGTTGACATTGTATCAACTCAACGCTGCTTGTTGCAAAGCGTTGCAGGATTTCGCTTTCGCTCTTGACTACTCCAAACGGGTAGAACAGTATTCAAGAGTTCCCGTTGGCTTGAGGACGAGGATTGATGAAAAAACTGCTGCTCTCTCTCGCGGTCATCGCTCTGGTCGTACTGCATCAGGACTTCTGGAACTGGCGCTCGGCGCGTCCATTCATTTTCGGTTTCATCCCCATCGGACTTTTTTATCACGTCTGTTACACGCTTTCAGTCTCCGTTTTGATGTGGATCATGATCCGCCATTTCTGGCCTTCTCACCTTGAGGAAGAAATCGAAAGGGAGGAGGAGTCGGATTGATCCCCGCCATAATCGTTTTCCTCTATCTGGCAGTAGTCCTCTACATCGGCATATTCGCTTTCAGAAGATCGCGGGCCGATCACGAGGCTGAAGATTATTTCCTCGCCGGTCGATCACTCGGCCAGGTCGTCTTCTTCCTCTCATTGCTCGGAACCAACATGACGGCCTTCGCCATACTCGGCTCATCGGGTCACGCATTCGCCAACGGCATTGTCACCTTCGGATTGATGGCTTCATCCTCCGCGCTAATAATTCCGCTCTCGCTGTTCTTCATAGGCACGCGAGTGTGGGCGCTTGGCAAGCGACATGGCTTCATGACCTCCGTGCAGATGTTTCGCGACCGCTGGGAGTGCAGCCATATCGGAACAGTCATATTCGCAGTTCAGGCCGCTCTGCTCGTTCCCTACATCATCATCGGCGTGATGGGCGGAGGCACTACGCTCGCCGCGATCACCGGAGGAAGAGTTCCCTACTGGATGGGCGGCGCAGTGGTCGCGCTCGTAATCATGAGCTATGTTTTTTTCGGCGGGATGCGTGGGACTTCGTGGGTAAACACTTTTCAGACCGCGCTGTTTCTGATATTCGGCCTCGTCGCTCTAGTCGTCATAGGCACAGGCATCGGCGGCTTTAAGAGCGTCGTCGAATCTTTGGAAGCCTCGCCCGCGACGAAATCACTGCTCACGCTTGAGCGCACGTCGCCGCTTTTTTTCATCAGCTATATGTTCATTCCGCTCTCATCGATTGCCTTTCCTCACATAACGATTTTCTGCCTGACCGCCAAAAAGATGAGCCAGTTCAAAAAAACCGTGCTGCTTTATCCCATCTGCATGGTGGCGATCTGGCTGCCTGCGGTCTTTCTCGGAGTCGCAGCCAATAAAATCGCGGACGTTCCGGGCATCGAGCAAAAACTCGAAGCGCGACAGCGACTCGCCACCGAAGGGCCGACCCTTTCAGTCGCCGAGCGCGACGATCTTCGCCGCAAGAGCGCGGGCGATGATGTGCTGCTCGTTTTGCTCGGAGCTTACGCGCCCGCGTGGTTGGCAGGAATTCTCGCGGCAGGAATCATGGCCGTGGTGATGGCGAGCGATTCGCAGATACTCGCCCTTTCGACCATGTTCACCGAAGACATATTCGCTTACTACGGGGGCAAGGAAAAATTCGGAGAGCATCTTCAGGTGCAGACCGGGAGAGTTTTCATCATCCTGCTGACCATAGCAGCTTATGTGATTGCGCTTCGCGCGCCTGAGACTATATTCTCGCTTGCTGTGCAATACGCTTTTTCAGGTTATTCGGCGCTGATGCCTCTGCTTGTCGCCGCGCTATTCTGGCGGCGCAGCACCAAATGGGGCGCGCTTGCAGCCGCGCTTTGGGTCGCGGCGGCGGTCATCGGCGTTGCTGTTTTTCAGGCTGCGGTTCCCGCGCCCGCACCCGGCGTGTCCGCGTGGTCGTGGTCGGTCGCAGGCGTTGATGTCTTATCGCGCACGCCGGGAGGAACAGCCGTTTTCGGATTTATGCCCGTCGTTCCGATGGTCATCGTCTCGGTGTTGTTGATCATCGTGGTTTCGCTCGTGACGAAAAAGCCGACGGAAGCTACTATCGCGAGGTATTTCTGAAAACAGATGCTAGATGTCAGATGTTAGATATTAGTGATTGATCCCGACTAACATCTGACATCTGACATCTAGCATCTACACAAGAAGGATGACTATGACTGAAACTCCGACTCCCCGCCTCACCGGGACTCAATGGCTCATCTGCGTACTGGCTGCCATAGGGTTCGCTTTTGATATTTATGAACTGTTGATGCTGCCTCTGATCGTCGAAGATGCGCTGATCGAATTGAGCGGCATAAGGCGAGGCACGACTGAATACAATTACTGGGTCGGCATTTTGTTCTGGGTTCCGGCGCTCGTGGGCGGATTCTTCGGACTGATCGGCGGCTATCTCACAGACCGATTCGGTCGCCGCAGGGTGCTTGTCTGGAGCATACTGCTTTATGCGTTTTCAGCATTCGGCGCGGGATTCGCCACCTCGTTGTCAGTGCTTCTCGTCCTTCGCTGCGCGACCTTCGTAGGATTCTGCGTCGAGTTCGTAGCGGCGGTCGCCTGGATCGCCGAGCTTTTCCCGCATCCCAAGCAACGCGAAGCTGTGCTGGGATACACGCAGGCTTTTTCATCACTGGGCGGATTGCTGGTCACGGGCGCTTATTACCTGGCGGTGACCTATGGCAATTCTCTTCCGGCCATTCAAGGCGGCCACTCGCCGTGGCGATACACGCTGATTTCAGGCATCATCCCCGCGATTCCTCTGATCGTGATCCGGCCCTTCGTCCCCGAATCTCCGACCTGGAAGCAGAAGAAAGATGCAGGCACGCTCAAGCGTCCGAGTTTTGGCGAACTCTTCAGCCCCAAACTCAAGCGAACGACCATCGTCACCGCAGTGATGGTCGCTTGCAGTTACGGCGCGGCGTTGGGCGCGCTTCAACATCTGCCGCGAATCGTCCCCGGTCTGCCTGAAGTGCGCGCCGCGGCGCAGGAAGTCCCTCCCGGCCCTGATCAGGCGCGGGTGCAGGGGCAAATGACCAAGAAGACTATTTCCAATGTTCAGTTCTGGCAGGAGACGGGCGGGCTTTTAGGTCGCTTAACGCTCGCCTTTCTTGGAATGATAATAATCGGTCGTCGAAGGCTCCTGCGCCTGTTTCAGATTCCGGGGTTGATCATCATTCCCTTAGTGTTCATTTTCCCGGCAGTGAACAACCTTGAGATTTTGAAATGGGGCGTATTCATCTCGGCCCTGCTCACGGTGGGGCAACTCAATTTCTGGGGCAATTACCTGCCGCGGGTTTACCCGACTCATCTTCGCGGGACGGGCGAAAGTTTCGCCGCAAACATAGGCGGAAGGATGATAGGGACATCAGCCGCTTTCATCACAACGCAATTGTCCAACGTCATGCCCGGCGGCAACTCCGGTATACCTGTCGTAGAATCGTCCACCAGGCTGGCTTATGCTGCGGCTGCCGTCGCATTTCTGGTTTATCTGATCGGTTTGATCGCGAGTTTCTGGCTGCCTGAGCCTGAGCGCGCAGAACTTCCCGAATGAGGTCGCGAATTGAATGTCAGCAAACAAACAGGCGGCGAGTTCATCATAGAATTCGAAAGCGAAGAAGAACTTCGCCGCGAATTCGCGTTGAACCTCAGCGCGGGTGGGCTGTTCATTCAATCGCAGGAAAAGCCTGCTGAACTTTCTCATCTTGAACTCAGATTGAAACTCGCGGGCGCGGGCGAAGTCACCATCACGGCGATGGTCGTCAGACTCTTCGATTCGGCGTTCGCCGTCTCGATAGAAGGAAATCCTGACGAGATACTCTCAACGCTTCTCATCGCGCCGAAAGAAGACGCGGCAAAACAGGTGAACGTGTGGGATCGCATTCGCGCGCTCACTCATGCTGAAAAGATCATTCTTGCCTCAAAAGCCGACCGACAGGAGAGAGCCGTCCTCGCTCAGGACAATGACTCGCAGATTCTTTATTACCTGCTCAAGAATCCGCGCATCACGGCGGAAGAAGTGTTGCGCATAGCTCGATTGACTTCCATATCCGCGCAGGTGGCCGACCTTATAGCGAAGACAACTCAATGGTCATCGAATCAGGAGATTCGCTCTGCGCTCGTCAACAATCCGCGCACGCCCACCCCGCTCGCCCTGAAGTTGCTTCCCACTCTTCCCGAACCCGAAATCAGACAGATAGCCAAAAGCACCGCCGTCTCTCAGGCGCTCAAACAGGCCGCGTTGAGAATCGTGATAAGCCGGGGCTGAACCGGTTCCGTCTCCCGCATTGCGAGCATTCGCAGAAAAAAATTTTTTGTGTGGACACTTACGCCTCTGTTTTTCGCGTTATATAGATGACCAAACCGAGCGCGAACAGTCGGACACCGTCTCGACAGTGGCCCTGCCAGGACAAACTACAAAAAGTTTTCGTGGACGGAGCTAAAGGAGATTTTCAACATGAAGAATTTGCAATGCCTTTTTTCAATCACACTGATAGCGGGATTGATTTTATGTTCGCCATCGATAGACCTCACCCGGAGCTATGCAAACAAAGCGACCGGCATCGCTTTCGACCCATCGACTAGCGAAGCTGAGATGGTTGGCATCGCCACTCAACCGGGTTTTCTTCCCGACCTGCTGGTGAGGTGGTTTTCCAACAATCCGCAGCAGCTAACCGGCGTCAAACCTGTATCCGGGCTTGAGCCTGATGAGAAAATACAAGGCGCCGGGTTCGATCCTGAAACAAACACTTTTATAGCGATCACGAACTTAGGCCAAGTGGTCAAAATCAATTCCGAAACCGGACAGGCCACTCTCATCACGCGCATATCGTCCTCGCTCATCAGAGACAAGATCGCCTTCGATTATGATCCGGCCACAAAAAAAGTTCGCATCATCAACAAACAGGGATCGAACATCGAAATCGTTTTGTCCGAGATTCCCGTCCTGGATTTCGGATCGCCCGTTTCCTATGATACGGACGACATCAACAATGGCAAGACTCCTACGGTTGCAGGGCTGGCCCGCAACCAGATTCCCGGCGTCATCGATACTCGTTTCTTCGCCATCGATTCGGCGCTCGACCTGCTCACGCTGATCGAAGACCCCGCGTCGGGGAAAATGAAAACCATAGGAAATCTCGGCGTGAATACGTCAGACTGCACGGGATTCGACATCGCAGAGAACACCAATTTCGCCTTTGCCTCGCTTGTGCGCGAAGGCGAAACCGCTTCGCGCCTCTACGAGATCGACCTCGAAACGGGCAAGGCCACCGAGACGGGAATGATCGGAAGCGGGCTTGAGATATCGAGCATCACAATCCTGCTCGGCGATAACCCGGCCAAAATCGAATGCGAAGTAAACCCCAGCGGCGCGGTCAATCCCGTAGGCACAACTCATAGCCTGCGCGTTACGGTGAAGAAGGACGGCAAACCCGTTGACGCCCTGATATTGATCAACATACTGGTCGGACCTAACAAGGGCGTTGGCACAAAGGGCAGAGCCGAAGATGATCCGGAGACGGAAGAAGATGATCCGGGACTGGGCCTGACATACGAAAGCAATGGCCTTGTCGGCACTGACACCATCGTGGTCGGTTTCATAGCCGAGGGGAAGATAGGTATTTGCGTCGCGACCAAAGTGTGGGTAAAAGGGCTGCTCATCAGCCAGGTCGTAGTCGAGGGCAAGAAATTGCGAGTCGAAGGGTGCTGCTTCGAGGCAAGCGATAAGATATTCGTCAACGACAAAGAGATGGCCACTAAAAGCGACAAGGACAATCCTGTATTCGTTCTGATCGCTAAAAAGGGAGGAAAGAAGATAAAGGAATGCGCCGCCGATTTCACTAACCGGGTATTCGTGCGAAGGCAGCGACCCGGAGAGCCGGTCGTGGACTCGAATGCATTCGCCACCTGTCCGTGATTGGCTCCAGGAGCCTGTTTCAACGCTGCGAGACAAGTCGGCCTTTGCGAACCAGCACATCTCGTCCGACGCTCACAGTCGCGTCCATGAAGAAAAGCCAGCGAACCGCGCCGCCTCGGACTTCGCCCCCAAGCTCAGAGTTGTCGCCGAGTCCGAGGCGCACGGCTCCTGCGCCATAGCCATAATAAGGCACCCACTGCTTGCCGCGCGGAGTCGTGAGCCGGGGATTCAGCCCCAGAGCGAATTCACGAAAGTGCTTCAATGACGCGCTCGATTCGAGATAACGTCTGAGCGCGTCTTCATTCGCCGCGGCGGAAAAGCGAGTCATCACGCCCTCTTTGAACTCGAAGCGCAATCCTTTGACTTCGACCGTTCCTATTCTTACCGAAGGGACGACCATAACGCCCGTGACGCTTTCTTCCACGGGAGCTACGCGCAAGGCTCCAGCGGGAAGTTCTATTTCGCGGTCAATGCGAACCCGCGCGCTCTGCATACGCGCTTTCGATGCGTCGCCGTTTTGTTTGCAGAAAGGACGCTCTCCGACTTTGAATCGAATGTCCGTGCCTGCTGGAGTGGTGACGTGAACTTCGCCTGCTCGGAGTTTGTTTATGATTGATTCCATCCGTCGGTCGAGCGCGGAGTAATCGATGTCGAGAGCCTGAAAATAAACGCGATCATAATCAGCCGAGTGAATGGCTGTGATCCCATCGGTCGCGCGCGTGCCGTCGCCCCAGTGAAAATGAATCTGACGACCTCGCCCGCTATCGAGCCACTGGCCGAGCAACAATGCCTGGTCGGCAGGAGTCGCGGCGCGCGGCCCTGCTGGGAGCCAGACGTAGATATCCGTCTCGTTGAGTTTTTGTTCAAAGTTCGGAGCCGCGCCGTAGGCGAGTGATTCAACGATAGTGCCTTTTTCTTCAAGCAGTCGTTTAAGCGGCTCAAGCACTTCAGGCATAGTCTCAGGATCGAAGCGGAGAATGATTCTTTCACCCCGCGCGGGGTTGAGGGCCGTGACTATGCGTCGGGCCATCGAATCGTAAGAAGCTGGTGAAAGCTGAAGCGGCGTCATAGAGAACCCTCCGGCGTTGGGAGCGAAGATTGCTGACAGTAAAGCTACGATTGATATCCTGAGCGTCGTTATTTTCATGCCAGCATGAAAAGCCAGGGGCGGCTCGCGTGTCAAACAGCTTTAACACGATAAACAAATTTTTACATGATTTAACATCGACTTGATGACTTGTTCTCGCCTGCGGGATTAGTATCGGGCCAGCAAGAGAGGAAGAAAAAGTAATAAGGCATTCTCAAACGTCAAAGTCTCAGGCTTCCGCGTCCAGAGGAGGTCGCTCAAAGGCGCATCAACAAACCCGGCGCAGACACCGCAGGTCAACTTGTTGAATCTCGGTCTAAAAATTTGACGCTTCACCCGCGCGGCTCCGTTTGCTGATCGCTCGCCCCTGATGGAGCAGAGCGCGCGAAGCGCCTTCCAAAACGACGAAAGGCTTTCGGCTCTCTTGAGAGTCAGATGGTGGGAGATCCTGATGCGCAAAAAAATTACCTCGGCCCTGTTGATGATTTTGTCCTTCACAGTTCTTTCCGCAAACGCAGGAAATTTATATTTCACAATCAAGTTGCCGCTATCGACGACGCGCTTCAAATCTGATGAAGGGCCGACTGATGCGGACGACAGCAAACTGCCGGCATCGCCCGCGAGCCGCGATGCGACGAGAGTGAAACTCTATTTCGAGTTATCGAGGATCAATCCGTCCATCATCAGGGAATTCGAAACGGCGTGGAGGTATGCGAAGTCGGGGATGAGCGATGTCGAAGGGCTTGTGCTGATATTTCGCAAACTTGATGGCTCGTACATGGCCGTTCAGGGCGCATTCACGAACGAGTACAAACAGGTTTCATTCAAGTGGCATCCGAACGCGATAGCGATAGTCCATACCCACCCGAACGATGTGAACCCTGAGCCTAATGGCAATGACTGTCAGGTGGCCGACCGCCTCGGCGTGCCAATGTTCACGCTGACGATGCGCGGAATGTATATGTACGATCCGGGCACTAGGAAAATCACCCGTGTGCAGGAAGGCATTGACTGGCTCGATCCGGCGAAGTGGACGGAAGTAAGGCAAAAGTAAAAAGGTAAAAGGCAAAAATAGAATTCTGCGCTGCGAAGGGTTTTTCTGGTTGCGACGACTTCCCTACTTTTGCCTTTTTACTTTTGCCTTTTGCCCTTGCTCCTACTTCGCTTCCTGACTGACTATCTGCCCATCGATGATGACGCCAGTGACGTGCGAGGTGTACTCGAACGGGTCGCCGTCAAACAAGGCAAGGTCGGCATCCTTGCCCGCTTCTATCGAGCCCACGCGATCAGCTATGCCGAGTATGCGGGCCGCATCGATTGTGATCGAGGAGAGCGCCTCCGCAAACGTCAATCCGTTTGCCGCCGCAAGAGCCGCTTCGAAAAGCACCACGCGGGTTTTCGGAACATAGCCTTCATAGCCGCTCTGGAGCGCAAACGGAATTCCTGCTTTGCGCAAAGTCGCCGCCGTCTCGAAGCTGAGGTTTTCCGCCTCTCCACCTGCGCGCGCCATCGTCGGGTGAATGATGACTCCGACACCTGCGGCCTTGATTTGATCCGTCACCAGGTATGATTCGCTCGCGCCGTCAAGGATGATTCGAATGTTGAATTCTTTTGCTATGCGCAGCGCAGCAAGGATGTCATTTGCGCGATGAACATTCACAAGCAAAGGTATCTCGCGCTTGATGACCCGACCCATAGCTTCCATTCGCAGATCGCGCGTCGGTTTTTTGTCGGCAGCAGCCGCGTCCCATTTCGCCTGATAGTCCGAGGCTTTGATCAACTCAGCGCGGAGCATCGCGATGGCTTTCGAGCGTGTGCCGGGTGATCTGCTTCCCTGCGCAAGTCCGTTGTTGCCGAGCGTGACCGCGATCATCGCTACAGGCATGAAGACGGCCTGCTCGACTGTCTCGCCGCGAGTCTTTACGATCATCGTCTGGCCCGATATGAGCGCGCCGGGGGCGTGGCCCGTGTGAAGAGTGGTCACGCCTAAGCTGCGAAGGAATCCGACCAGAATTTCTTTTGCGTTGTAAGCATCGATAGCTCTCAACTCAGGCTGCATCGCAGAAGAGGTTTCAAGCTGATCCTGATCGTGAGGCTGATTGAGCGCCCCTGCCAGCCCCACGACTGAGCGCGCATCGACGAGACCGGGGGTCACGACCTTAGCTGCCACCACTCGATAATCGGAAGGGATCGTGACTTGAGACGCGGGGCCGACTCGCTCTATTTTTCCGCCACGTATCAACACTACGCCATCTTTTATAGGCTCGCCGGCGCTTGTGTAGACGGTCTCGCCCCGCACCGCTATCTGAGCGTGGGCCGCGCCCGCACATGAAACGACGAAGATGAAACAGAGAACCAGTTTGATTTTCATCTACGATCAACCTCCTCATCGATATGAACGACCTGATCGCGGGCAGCGCCGTAGCCTCCGACTGCGAACAGGCGATCCTGCGGATTGCTGCGATCAAAGACGCGGATGCCTTCGACGTGAGTCTCAAGCACTTTGGTGTAGACGCTCAGAGGGTCGCCGGAAAGGATGATGAAATCGGCGTCCTTTCCTGCTTCGAGCGAGCCTGTTTGTTTTTGAAGATCGAGCATGATGGCTCCGGCCATCGTCATTGCATAAAGAGCTTTCTCTCGCGACATTCCTGCGCGGACGGCAAGCCCAGCCGAGCGCAGAAACAATCTCGAATCGGTGATGTAATCGTCGGTGTGAAATCCAACGACCGCGCCTGCTTTGTCCAGAACCCCGCCCGTGCGGTAGGAATTTTCAAGAGCTTCGATCTTCCCTCCGGGGCTGTCGATGACGATGACCGAGCAGCCGACGACTCCGGCTTTGGCTATCTCATCAGCGACTTTCCACCCTTCGGATACGTGCTGCAACACGACGCGGAAGTTGAACTCTTTGGCCAGCCTCAGCACGGTGAGAATATCGTCGTGGCGATGCGTGTGAAAATGAACGACGCGCTTTCGGTCCAGGATATCCATCAAAGCTTCCATCGCCAGATCGCGCGGCGGCATTTTCTCTTTATCGCCCGCGGCGCGTCGGATTTTTTCGCGATAATCAATCGCACGGATGAACAACTCACGGTCGAGCGCGGCGGATTTGGCGCGAGAGCCGGGAGCAGGCGGAGTGGAGCGGATGGAGTTCGTGCCGTTTGCCATCTTGATTCCGCCCGCGATATTGCCCGCCGCGTCGCGTATCAGAAGCTCATCGACTGTGAATTTGTTTCTGAGCTTGAGGTAGAGAGTCTGGCCGCTCAGAAGATGTCCCGAACCGGGCATCACATTAACGGTAGTGATTCCGCCCGCCACCGCGCGCTTGAGGCTCGTGTCGCGGGGATTGAAGGAATCGAGTATGCGGACATCAGGCTGGATGGGAGACGAGCCGTCCGCGCCCGATCCTCCCCCGATGTGCGAGTGCGTATCTACGAGTCCCGGCATGATGACGCGACCACGCGCATCGTGACGTTCGGCATCCGAGGGGATCGCAGTTTGGCCTTCGCGCCCGACGGCTACTATTTTGCCGCGATGCACGACCAGCACGCCGTTATCGATTACCGGCCCGGCGATGGTGATAATCTGCGCGCCGACATAAGCCTGCGGTTTGTCCTGCGCAATCGCCGCGGCTGACAGGAGCAGCGACACTATGAAAGCAGCAAACGACTTCATTCGGTTCTCCTGATAAAAAGTTGCTGTCCACTGGCGGCGGATAATATATCCTGCACAGCATTGCCTGTGAAAGTTGAAAAGCAGTTTGCAAAAGTAGTAAGGTGCCGTCTTGGTGAGAACACTCTGTACGGGAGAAACGAATTGACCTGGCAACCTGAAATAGATGAGATAAAACGCCGCGTCGAACTAGCCAAAGAAATGGGCGGCGCTGAGAATGTCGAACGTCAGCACAAAAGCGGAAAACTCACTGTCCGCGAGCGCATAGACCGTTTAGTCGATCCCGGCTCGTTTCATGAAATCGGCGCATTAGCAGGCAAAGCCGTTTATGAAAATGGGGAAATGGTTTCATTCACGCCTTCGAATTACGTTGTAGGCACGGCTCGCATCGAGGGCCGCCGCGTCATCGTGGGCGGAGACGACTTCACCGTGCGCGGCGGCGCGGTGGACGCCCGCATTGGCGATAAAGCGGGCTATGGCGAATTGATGGCTCGCGAGCTTCGCCTGCCCATCATTCGACTGGTCGATGGCACGGGCGGAGGCGGCAGCGTCAAAACTATCGAGATGACAGGCCGCACTTACGTTCCGGCAAACCCGGCCTGGGATACTGTAGTCGCGCTGATGTCGGAAGTGCCTGTCGTCGGAGCGTGCATGGGATCGGTCGCGGGGCTAGGCGCAGTGAGAGTCGTCACCTCGCATTTTTCCCTGATGGTTCGAGGCACGAGTCAGTTGTTCGTCGCAGGCCCGCCCGTCGTCGAGCGCGGCATAGGCGAAAAAGTTCCGAAAGAGCTACTCGGCGGTGCGCACATCCACACGCGCGCGAGCGGCGCGGTCGATAACGAAGTCGAAAGCGAAGAAGAAGCCTTCACAGAGATTCGCCGCTTTCTCTCTTACCTTCCCTCAAACGTCTGGCAGATTCCTCCGCGCTCAGCTACCAACGACGACGCGAACCGGCGCGAGGAAGAATTGATCTCTCTCATCCCGCGCGACAGGCGACAGACTTACGACATTCGCCGATTACTCGGTCTGATTCTCGATCATGATTCCTTCTTTGAAATCGGGAAGTATTACGGTCGGCCTCTGGTCGTCGGGCTTGCGCGACTGGGTGGTTACGCGGTCGGCGTCGTCGCCAGCGATTCGCAACAGGGCGGCGGCGCGTTGGATGCTCCGGGGAGCGAAAAACTCACACGCTTCGTCGATCTGTGTGACACGTTTCATTTGCCGGTCGTCAACTTCGTCGATCAACCGGGTTTTCTCATAGGCACGGCTGCCGAGCGCGCGGGAACTGTTCGATACGGCGCGCGCGCGCTTGCGGCTATCTATCAAGCGACCGTGCCTTGGGTGTCGATCATCATTCGCCGCGTGTTCGGCGTAGCGGGCGCGGCGCACGGCAACGCCCAGGGGTTGAATCTTCGATATGCGTGGCCATCGGGCGACTGGGGATCGCTGCCTATCGAGGGGGGCGTTCAGGCCGCTTATCGTCGCGACATAGAATCCGCGCCTGACCCCGCAGCGCGCAGGCGCGAGATCGAAGATAGGCTCCACGAACTGCGCTCGCCTTTTCGCACGGCGGAAGCTTTCGGTATAGAAGAAATTATCGATCCGCGAGACTCGCGCCCTCTGCTGTGCGAATGGGCCTCCACCGCCTACGATATCCTCCCATCACAACTTGGCCCCCGCGGGCGCGGCTGTCGTCCCTGAAACGCGCTTTTTCGCTGGCCGCGCTTTTTCGCCACTCGCCCTTGACAGAAAAAGCGGTTAAAGTATAGTTTAACTGACCGGTTGGTAGGTTTCGGTGGGTCAGGGGAAACCTGAGAGATTCCAAGACACAAGATTATCGCGGGATAGGCCGCGAGCGTGACGATACTGGATGTTGGCGGATGGTGCATCCCGATTTGTCAGGTTCGTGGCCTTACTATTTTGACCGTGAAGCAGATGACATCTGTGTTAGAATCCCGTGCCGCCGATTCAGGGGTCGACTTTCTCATCACAACGCTTCATAAAATCGAAGGGAGAAACTCGTATGCATTTCGAATACTCGGACAAGGTTCGGGAGCTTCAGAAAAACCTCAGCGCATTCATGGAAGAACACATCTACCCGAATGAAAAACTTTTCTATGAGCAGATCAACGAGGGCGACCGCTGGCAGACAGTTCCCATAATCGAAGAACTCAAACCGAAAGCGCGCGCTGCGGGGCTGTGGAATCTCTTTCTCCCCGAAAGCGAGTTGGGAGCGGGACTCACGAATCTGGAGTACGCGCCGCTTTGCGAAATCATGGGCCGCTCGCCGATGGCCCCGGAAGTTTTCAACTGCTCTGCGCCCGACACGGGCAACATGGAAGTGCTGGCGCGCTATGGCTCAGAGGAGCAGAAAAAGCAATGGCTCACTCCTCTGCTCGAAGGCGAAATCCGCTCGTGCTTCGCGATGACCGAGCCTGATGTCGCATCATCCGATGCGACAAACATCCAATCATCTATAGCGCGCGAGGGCGATCATTACATAATCAATGGTCACAAGTGGTGGTCATCGGGCGCGGGCGATCCGCGTTGCAAAATAGCGATCTTTATGGGAAAGACCGATCCTTCAGCGCCCACACATAAACAACAATCGATGATACTCGTTCCGATGGACGCGAAGGGGGTGACGGTCAAGCGAATGCTTACTGTATTCGGCTACGACCACGCGCCGCACGGACATGCCGACGTGATATATGAAAACGTCCGCGTGCCGGTCTCAAACATTTTGCTGGGCGAAGGGCGAGGATTCGAAATCGCTCAGGGTCGATTGGGGCCGGGTCGCATTCACCATTGTATGAGACTGATCGGAGTCGCCGAGCGCGCGCTCGAAGCGATGTGCAGGCGTGTCAAATCAAGAGTTGCCTTCGGAAGAACTCTCGCTGAGATGGAAACGATTCAATCAGACATCGCCGAATCAAGAATAGAGATAGAACAGGCTCGACTGCTCACTCTCAAAGCCGCCTTTATGATGGACACGGTCGGGAACAAATTTGCTCGCGCTGAGATAGCAATGATAAAAGTAGTCGCGCCGAACGTCACTCTTCGCGTGCTTGATCGAGCAATTCAAGCACACGGCGGCGCAGGCGTATGTCAGGACTTTCCGCTGGCTTCGGCGTGGGCCAGCGCGCGCACACTGCGCCTTGCAGACGGCCCTGACGAAGTGCATCGCAAAGATGTAGCAAAACTGGAACTCAGAAAATATCAATAGAGAGCCGGTGCGCATCATTCATTCGTCAAAAGCGAGACCGAGAGAAATCGACACTAACATCGCTCAGGCTGTGGCGTCGGTCTCCGCAGATTATCTGCGCGAAATGGTCGAGGCGATTTCCATCCCGCGGCACTTCTTCGCCGAGCATAGCAATAATCAACTTGTCGCTCGACGGGTCGCGCATGAGTTCGAAGGCTGCGGCTACGATGTTCAGTATCAGGGCGCGTGGTCGAATCTGGTGGCGAAGAAAGGCGAAACCTTCAGCGAAGGCGCGATCCTCATCGGCGCGCATTATGACAGCGTGCCTTCGACTCCGGGGGCCGACGATAACGCAAGCGGCGTTGCTGCGATGCTGGCCTGTGCAAAAGCTTTGTCCACATTCGATGACCTGCCCATCTGCTTCGTGGCGTTCAATCGCGAAGAGGACGGGCTTATAGGCAGCGCAGATTTCGTTGAGAATTACATCGGCAAAGAAAAACTGCGCGTGCGCGAGGCGCACATACTCGAAATGGTCGGCCATTGCAGTCGAATCAAAGGCTCACAACACGTGCCGGAAGGATTGCCAATCAAAATTTCAGACACGGGAGATTTTCTCGGCGTGGTGGGCAATCGAATCTCGACACAGATGGTCGACACGGCGATGGAAGTTGCGAAAACATACATCCCCGATCTTCCGGTGACGGGGTTGAAGATTTATCTCGGACTCGAAAAGCGATTGTCGGTGCTGCGCCGCAGCGATCACGATCCATTCTGGCAGTCGAACATCCCCGCGGTGATGTGGACGGATACGGCGGAATTTCGAAACCAGAATTATCACCAGCCGACCGATACTCCCGACACGCTCGATTATGACTTTCTGCAAAAGGTCGCCCGATTGATCGTCGCCTGCGCGCTCACATCCTGCTCGAAGTAGATGTTAGAGGTTCGATGTTAGATGTTAGTCGCACTCCTCACCAACATCGAGCCTCTAACATCTGACATCTGAATCGTTCATCGAAGAAAGAAACCCTCTCGGAGAGGGTCTCGCGGATCAATTAGAAATTCGTGGCGGCCTGTGACGAAGGCACTGCCTTCGACGCGAGGAATCACCGCGCTGTGCGGGCCGAATGTGGTTGTTTCAATGACGCTGCCGGTGAAGCGTGTGCCGATTATGCTCTCGACCGTGAAGGGCTGATTGAGTTTCAAATTGCCGCGCGCAAATTCAATAGCCACGCGCCCGCTGACTCCCGTGCCTGTTGGCGAGCGGTCGAGTTCGCCTTCTGCAAACACGCAGACGTTTCGCGTGTCAGCGTCTGAAGAGTGAGCCGGGCCGGAGAGTATCGTTCCATAAAGAAAACTCAAATCTTCTTCGAAGGGATGAGTGATCGCGCGGCTCGCCGTGACAGCGCGTTTGATCGCCGCTCCGGCTTCGATCAATGCGCGAAAGTTTTCCGGCGCACAGGTCAACCCCACTTCAGCCGAGTCAACATAAGCGTAGAACGTGCCGCCGAAGGCGATGTGATAACGCAGGCGGCCTATTCCCGGCACGTCGACCTTTTCATCCAGAGCCAGCGCGAATGAAGGCACGTTATCAAAATAGACGCTCTGCGCATGACCGTTTTCTATTCTCGCGTGAGCCGTCACCTGACCGGCGGGAGTATCGATTCTTATCGTCGTTTCGGGCTGCTGAAGTTCGATCATTCCGGTCTCGACCATAACGGTTGCAAGTGCGATGATGCCGTGACCGCACATCGTCGAATAGCCCTCGTTGTGAATGAAAAGAACGCTCACATCGGAATCGGGCATCACAGGCGCGCTCAGAATGCAGCCGTACATGTCGGCATGGCCACGAGGCTCCCACATCAGAGCGCGGCGCAGATGATCGAGATTTTCTTTCGCATATCGACGACGCGCAAGAACAGAGTCGCCTTTGAGTTCAGGCAGTCCGCCCGTGATGACTCGAAACGGCTCCCCTGCGGTATGAGCATCGATAGTGGTGATTTTTATCCAGTCATCCGAAGGCTGCCACGATTGTGCTTTGTAGATCATAGGCGAATAGTTTTCAGTTTTCAGTTTTCAGTTTTCAGCCGTCGTGTTCCCGTTTCTGTCTCCCAATGAATCATTCCTGTCATTTTTAACGGCGACTTGAAATGATGAAAAATTGAAAACTGAAAACTGAAAACTGAAAACTGCCTCATCCGTCACAGCGCCACTTCGATCAGGCGCGGGCCTTGTGATGAGAGCGCGCGCTCAAGCTCGCGGACGAGCAAATCCGCTGTCTCGACTCTCACGGCGGGAACGCCCACGGATTTTGACATCTGAACCCAGTCGATTTTCGGATTTGAAAGATCGATGAGGCTTTGGGCCTGCGCGCCCGGCTGCTTGACGCCTGCGCGCATCATCTCAACGCCGAGAATTTTATAACTGTGGTTGGCGCAAAGCACGGTCGTCACATTCAATCCCTCGCGCGCCTGCGTCCAAAGCGATTGAAGCGTGTACATCGCGCTGCCATCGGCTTCAATCGATATCACTCTGCGGTCGGGACAGGCAATAGCCGCGCCCGTAGCGGCTGGCAATCCCTGACCGATTGCGCCGCCCGTTAGATTGAGGTAGCTGTGCCTCGGCGCGGTGGCCGAGTATTGAAAATAAGCCGCGCTCGATGTGTTGCCTTCGTCCATGATGATCGCGCCTTCGGGTTGAACCGAAGCTATGGCGGCGGCAAAACTTTCTGCCGTCAAAGGGCCGGTCGGTTTGGGCGGAGGCGCGAGCGGCAATCGCTCGCCTGCTGCCGTGGGCGCTCCGAGACTCAGGGCCAGAGCTTCGAGCGCGGCGGCGGCGTCTTCGGCGGGCGAGGCCAGAGACTCGATGCTTTGATAAGGCGAGGTCAGGAAGCTGGGAATTCCGGGATAGCCGAAGAAGGACACGGGAGCTTTCGCGCCTGCGAGAATCATCGCCCGAAACTGCGAGAGCAGAGACATAGCCTGTTCCGGGAAATAGGGCAATCGCTCCACGCGCGCGAGTCCCGCGCCGCGCTCCTGGCGGGCCGAAAAAGTTTCGCACACGAGTTTGCATCCGCTCACTGCGGCTATGCGCGCTGCTGCGATGAGTCCTCTTTCCGTGAGCGCACGGTCTCCGAGAAAGAGAGCCGTCGCGCGCTCGCGCCTCAGAAGCGCAGCCGCTCTAAGGACGGCCTGTTCATTGACAGTAGGCTCGGTCAGCGGGCGAACGCTTGGCGTGATTCCCGCACAGGGGTTGTACTGATTGTCGTGAGGCACGATGAGAGTTGCCACCTGGCCGGGATAAGTCATAGCGGCGCGGATCGCCTCGGCGATGTCTGATGGTAGTTCCTCGGCGGATTTATTCGAGCGCACCCAGCCGACAGTAGAAGCGAGCGAAACTATATCTGAGGCGAGCGGAGCGTCGGCGGAGAGATGCCACGTCGTATGATCGCCGATTATGTTGACTATGGGCGTATGAGCGCGTCGAGCGTTATGCAGATTGGCCAATCCGTTGGCCAGCCCCGGCCCGAGGTGGAGCAGAGTCAAAGCGGGCTTCCCTGCCATTCGAGCGTAACCGTCAGCCGCCCCTGTCGCGACCCCCTCGAAGAGGCAAAGCACTGCGCGAAGTCCGGGCGTGGAATCGAACGCAGCAACAAAAGGCATTTCGGTCGTGCCGGGATTGGCGAAGCAAATATCAACGCCGGAGGCGATGGCTGTTTTCAGAAGGCTTTCAGCGCCATTCATTCAATCACTCCTCATGAAGCAGTTTTCGGTTTTCAGTTTCCAGATTTTCGTTCCTACAGGATGTCGCCACTGGCGACATGAAACTCCAACAATCCTTCGCTCGGAGCGCAATTGCAAATCTGCCTGATCCGGCGTTGATTGTCCACACTCTCTGAAGGAAGAAGAGGAGGGTTTGCTGATCTCGCTTCGCACGAGGAAAGTCCGACGAATCGTCCGGGCGGGCTTGTGGAAAGAACGCGCTCATGGTTTCATTTGTCCGCTTCGATCACTCTACACTGAGGGTTTCGATATGACTCATCGAATTGACCGTCGCGAATTCATCAGGTCGAGCGTTGGCGCATTGGGCGCGCTGAGCCTTACGGGAGAATCGTCTGCTGCATACGTGAAGAAACCGCTTTTCGATATATCGCTCGCTCAGTGGTCGCTTCATCGCGCGCTGTTTTCAAAGCAGATGGATAACCTCGACTTTGCCCGCGCAGCCAGAAACGATTACGGCATAAACGCGGTTGAGTATGTCAATCAGTTCTTCAAGGATAAGGCGCAGGATAAAACATATCTGGCCGAGATGAAGAAGCGAGCCTCGGATGCTGGAGTGCGAAGCCTTCTGATTATGTGCGACGCTGAAGGCGCGCTCGGCGATCCGGACGAGGCGAAGCGACAAAAAGCGGTTGAAAACCATTACAAGTGGGTCGAAGCGGCGGCTTTCCTCGGATGCCATTCGATCCGCGTCAACGCGCAAAGCGCCGGAAGTTATGAAGAGCAGATGGAGCTTGCTTCAGACGGACTCAGAAAGCTCACCGAGTTCGGTGCATCGCATAAGATCAATGTAATAGTCGAAAACCACGGCGGGCTTTCTTCGAACGGCGCGTGGCTCTCTTCAGTCATCCGCAAGGTGAAACATCCGCGATGCGGAACTCTGCCCGACTTCGGCAACTTCAACCTCGGCGGAGGAAAGCAGTATGATCGCTACCAGGGCGTCAAGGAGCTTATGCCGTTCGCAAAAGGAGTGAGCGCCAAATCGCATGATTTCGACGAGAGCGGCAATGAGACACGCACCGACTATCGCCGTATGCTGAAGATAGTAATTGATGCCCGATACCGTGGATTCATAGGCGTCGAATATGAAGGCAGCAAGTTGGGCGAGCCTGACGGCATAAGGGCGACGAAAAAACTGCTTGAAAAAGTGAGAGAGGAACTCTCCCGATAATAACCCTGATTCGCTATTAGCTGTAAGGCCGTCTCCCTTTTCACAACTACTACCTGAAAACTTCCCTTCCCCTTATCAGTATCAGCGTTTGTGTAGGCTGAAGGCATTTGAAGATGTCTGAAGTCATTTGAATCTATCTGAAGCTATCTTGACATCATCTGAATCGTTTTATAAAGTAGCGCGGCTGGAGGTTTACAACCATGAAACAGGAAACACCTAATGATCTGATCACAGTTTCCGAGGGGCGAAGGCTGCTCGGAGTGAGTCAGGCAAAGATGGCTTATCTCATCAGAGATGGTTCGATTCGTTATTTCGTCAACCCCCTTGACAAGCGTGTGAAGCTCCTCAGCAAGGCCGAAGTCCTTGCTCTGATTCCTCAGAGAGCGAGTAAGGTGGCATGAAAATAATAGTGCTTGCAAACCACAAAGGCGGTTGTGCGAAGACAACCACATCGATGAGTCTGGCGGTGACGATGGCAAGCGCCGGATCGCGCGTCCTGGCCATAGACTTGGACCAGCAGGGAAACCTGAGCGCGTCTCTGGGCGCAGACCTTCAGGAACTGGAAGAAACTCGCCTGACCTCTTACCGTCTTATGCTGGACGAGAAGAGGGATTTTTCGGATTACCTGATCAAAGTCAGGCCGCGTCTCGATTTGATTCCGGCCTGTCTCGATTCCGATGCGGAGGCGTTGCTAGAAGGGCAATCCGTCTCGCGCGAACTGCTTCTCAAGCAGAAGCTTGCGGCTGCGCATCCGGCTTATGATTTTTGCGTCATTGACACGCCGCCCTCCCTGCGCACGCCGACTCTGAGCGCGCTTGCGATGTCTGACCTGACGATAGTTCCAATCGAGTCGAGCATGTTCGCGCTTCTCGGACTCGGTCAGTTGCTCAGAACCATATCGAAAGTCAGGCGCGCGCACGCTCCCGATATGCAGTTGATGGCGCTTTCGACCATGTACACATCGCGGCAGAACCTCGATAAGGGAATCCGCGAAAAGGTGCTGGAAAAATTCACGGAAGACTTCGTTTTTCGGACGACGATCCCTCGCACGGTTCAGGTGGGTCAGGCGACAGCAACATTGCAGACCATAATGGAAACCGCGCCTGAATCGGCGGCGGCTTTCGCCTTCCGAAAGCTGGTGGCTGAAATCTTCGAGGTACTCGGCTATGAACAAGAAAGAGAAGCAGCTTCTAAGCGCAACTCTCGATAAGGCGCTCGCTCCTCCGCGCAAGCGCCCGCCGCTCGACGACCTCCTCAAGGAGTATGACGACGGCATTGCAATTCTGCCTCAGACTTCGGTACCGCAGTACCGCAGTACCGCAGTACCGCAGTCCAAACAGAAACCAAAAGAGAACGTAAATGTTGTTGTTGATAAGGAAAAAAACGATGAGGAGGAAGTTACTCACAATTTGATTGCGTCGACAACTGCGGTACCGCAGTACCGCAGTACCGCAGTACCGCAGTCATCGACTTCTTCCGATTTCGGGCCGACTACGCGGTTTTATCGAAAGCCGAATAATGCCGCTGATTCGCTTGATCGCAATCTGACCCCTGCTGAAAGCAAGGTATTCGATCATATGCTGAGGCTCACAATCGGCTTCAATCGCGACTGGTGTCAGGTGACAGTTTCGACTCTTATGGAAAGAACCGGATACCGCTCGGACAAGACCATTCGTGCAGCTATCACAGGGCTTGTTCTCAAAGGCCTGATAGCCCGCCGTGCTCAGCACAATAACCCCCAGGGAGATGAATATCAGATACTCGATTACTCCGGTACCGCAGTACCGGAGTACCGGGGTACTGCGGTAAAAAATACTGCGGTACTGGAGTCAAAAATTACCGGAGTATATTTAAATACATGTAAAAACATGAGTGATGATGACACACACACACTGCAAACCTTCACGCAGCACATAGCCGAGACAGCCCGCGAACTGATGGGAGGCGAGTTGTCCGACTCGCCGCAGGAGCAAGAAAGGTGGAAAGATTGTGCGTGTGTGTTGATGGATGAGCTAAGAAAGGCCGCATCTCTAGCCGAAGGTATCTCATCACTGCCAGCCTTCTTTGCTGAACACCTGAAGCGAAAGTTTTCGCCAAAAACGAAAGAGCCTAGCCCCGCTAAGAAAAAGAATATTTCTGCTCTGACCCTCAACGCAGCGAATGGAGAGCCGGCCAATGGGAAATCCGCCTTTTCGCTCGAAGAATGTCTGGCTTATGCCGATCACCTCAAAAACACAGGGCAGGGAATTACCAATCCCGGAGGCTATGGAACAACCATCTATCGGACGGGCGAAGCCGATGCCCTCGTAGAGGAATGGCTCAAGACCAAAGACGCGCCGAAACTCGAAGTGGAAAGCTGCCCGGACTGCAATGGAACCGGATTCATCTACCCAAACGGGATTGAAGGCGGCGTCGTCCGCTGCAAACACCCATCACTACGCCACCACGCGCAAGCCGAATGAGCAATCGCGTTTCTGGCCGATATGTTGTTAGACAACCATTCTATAGCACAGGAAGCCTTGACAAATTTTGTGCGTTGCATACTATAAGTCACAGGTTTTTTAGTCAGGTTAATCGAATATGCTGTTAAATCAGGTTAAGGATATAATGACAGAGCCATATTACAGCACTGAAGGATGTCTTATTTACAACACAGATTGCTTCCCTGCGATGAAAAGAATGTCAAACAGTCTTCTTGATCTAACAGTAACTAGCCCGCCTTACAATATAGGCAAAGAGTACGAGAAGCCCATTCTGCTTCAAGAGTATTTAGAATGGTGCGGGCAATGGATAACTGAGATATACCGTCTCACAAAAAGAAAAGGAGCCTTTTGGCTGAACTTGGGGTATCTCAATGTTCCTGATCGCGCAAAGGCTATTCCAATTCCATATTTGCTTTGGGACAGAATTCCTTTTTATTTGATCCAAGAGATCGTTTGGAATTATGGTGCTGGTGTTGCGGGAAAAAGATTTTTCTCACCAAGAAATGAGAAATTTCTCTGGTACGTCAAGGATGAGCATGAGTATAGGTTCAATCTGGATGATGTGCGTGATCCAGAGGTTAAATATCCCAATCAGAAAAAGAATGGGAAGATAAAGGTTAATCCTTTGGGGAAGAACCCTACTGACGTTTGGCAAATCCCAAAGGTAACGTCAGGGAAAAATAGAGCCTCTAAAGAAAGAACACCACATCCCGCGCAGTTTCCAGTATCCGTAATCGAGCGAATTATCAAGGTCTCATCCAACGAGGGAGATATTATTTTTGATCCATTCTTAGGATCGGGGACCACTGCCTTAGTAGCATTAGCCCTAAAACGCAAAGTGATAGGGTTCGAGCTTAAATCGGAATATTGTGAAATAGCAGCAAAGCGGATAAAGGATTTCTTGGAGTTCAAACAAATAAGAGAATCCCAAGGAATTTTGTTTTCAGGGCATGAACTTTCAGGAGAGGCTAAATATCTTGAGATTGCTTCTGGTGATTAGGACGTTCAATATTCTAGCGATTCAAGCTTTTCACGGAATTTTTGCACCACTACATTTCCTCCATCATAATCAAGCAGTTCTTGTATCGTTGTGACATTCTCTTTTGCGAATACGTCTATGGTTTTTGGACCCACTCCTTCCAAAATTCCGACAGGGGCACACAGACGGTAATCACCAAGTATCTTGACGAGCTTGTATTGGTAAACTTCATTGGGTAAAGATGCAGCCTGACCTGTGGAAGAAGCTTGTGGTCTCCAATCTGATGCATCTATCCATCCCAAGCGCAACAACATTAAAGTCTTTCCATGGAAATTTGCAGTGATGTAATAACCAGATTTTTCTGCCTTCGTTACAAAGGATTCATTTTCAGATTTCTGCCCGTAACTGCGATTCCCATAAACCTTCGTACCTAACTGCCCAGAAGTTTTCATCTCAGTAGAAAAGAGAGAATTGGGCAAGAAAACAAGGTCTTTCTCATCCTTGCTGCGCCCTCCCCGCCAGTGATCCGGAAAGCGTAGTTGTAGCTCTCTGGCAAAAAGTTTCTCAAAGAAATAGCCAACAACCATAGCTGGCAAATCCAGTTCGGCTATGGGCATGGCTGTCTTGCCTTCGCCTAGCTTCGTTAACCACAGACTGCTCCAACTAGCAAGAGCGATCTCTCGGATAGTTTCGAGGTCAAGAGGGTATTGCTCTATGATCTCTTTCGTTTTCGCTTCCCACTGCTCGACAGGAAGCCCGCTGTAAGGCGACGCCATCAGTCAACTCCATCCATTACTTTACTGAGCGAAACTTTCAGAGCTTTGGCTATTCGAGATATGGAAGTTAGGGAAGGGTTTCTTTCGCCTCTTTCCACTCCGCTTATATATGTGCGATGCAGATCTGATAATTCAGCAAGCTTTTCCTGCGATATCCCAGCTTCCAATCTAAGCGTCCGCACTCGCTCCCCAAATCTTTCAAGCGTAGTTTTTGTTGGCATAGAGGAAACTTAGCGGTCGTGATACTTTTAAGTCTACATACTATCAGTAACGTCTAAAATCTTTGAATGGAGTACGGTGAAACGTTAAGGTTATGAAGATGCTGAACCTCTCTCTGGCGTCGTCGGACATCAGCCCCCCGCGTCACTGTGCCAGTATCGGCTGACTCAATGTACAAATGCGAACTCTGCGGAACCGTCTCCGCGCCGCGAACCCCGGCGCAAAAAGTCATACTTCAGACAAGACGAGCTACCTACCCGCATCACCAGAAGGTGAATGCCTGCTGGAAGTGGATAGGGGATCGCCGAAGGTTCGTCCGCACGGATGACCCCGGCGGCGTGGGCTGGGAATGCGCCCGCGAGGCTCTCGTCTGCGAAAGCTGCGCCAAAAAGCTCAAATCCAACGGGCTTGAATCGCTGCCCAGCGATTGATCCATTTATGCGAAACTGCCATCAGAGAGCGCCTCCCGCGCTTTTCAAAAACACAAGCGAGAGCGAAGCTATCTTGACACAGGCTCTCCCCGTCCTTAGAATTACCGACCATTCGGTAAGGAGAATATATGAGTATGGCCCATTTCAGATTTGCCTGCTGTGTCAGGCATCAACGGGTTGTGCAAGGGCGGGCTTGAGGTTATAAATTACGCCTGTGAACATCGTAGTCTGCATAAAACAAATACTCGATCCTGAAGTTCCTGCGCGCGATTTCCGCATCGACTCGGAGCGCAGGGAAGCTGCTCGCGGATCCGCCAATCTCGTAACAAACATCTTCTGCGAGAACGCGCTTGAAACCGCTCTTCAGTTTCGAGAACGCGCAGGCGGTCGCATAACCGTTCTCAGCTTTGGCTCGGAAAGCGCCGAGGACTCGCTCCGCAAGGCTCTTGCTATGAAAGCGGACGCGGCTGCTCTGGTCATCAACGACGGACATCCTCACCCCGACCCTTTCGCGGTAGCTCGTGCGCTTGCTGCTGCGATTCGCAAGATCGGCGATTTCGATCTCATCCTCGTCGGTCGCGAATCAGGCGACTGGGGAGCGGGGCAAACCGGCGCTCTGCTTGCCGAAGAACTGGGCGTTCCCTGCGTGAATTTCGTCGATCACATCGATTCCGACTCTGATGGTCTAAGACTCAAACGCCAGACCGACGCGGGATGGGAAATCTTCGCCGCAAAGCCACCAGTAGTCGTCACCATAACCAACGATGAGCATAACGTCCCGCGTGTTCCAAAGACCCGCGATGTGATGATGTCCTATCGACAGACTTTGACCAAATGGACGCTTGATGATCTGGATACAGATGCTGCCTCGATACGAGCGGCCAATTCTTACTACGAAATCGTAGACCTGCTCATTCCGGTCAAAGAAACTCAGTGCGAGTTCATCGAGGGCGACAGCCTCGAATCCAGAGTCGAAAATCTCGCGCGGCGAATCCAAGAAGTGACCGACGCGCTTTAGCGCATAGAAATTTTTATGAGCGATATCCTCGCAATACTTTTTGCCTCAGCCGGCTTTGACGGAGCCACGCAGGGAATCCTCGGCGAAGGAAGACGACTCGCCGATACCCTAAGCTGCAAACTCCACGCGCTGATCATCGGCCCGCAAAACGAGCCGATGAACTCTTCAGTCGCCGCCATCGCAGATCGCGTCATCGCCGTCGATCAGTCGGAGATTTCCGAATACGACACAGAGCCGTATCTGTGCGTTCTCGTCGCAGTCTGCAAACAACTCTCGCCGCGCGTTGCGCTGCTTGCGAACGACACTTACAGTCAGGAGCTTGCCCCGCGGCTGGCTCACCGCCTCGGTGGCAGCGCGGTGGGCGATGTTACTGAATTGAAGTCTCACCTTGATGCGCTTCGCGTCACCCGTAGCGTTTACGGAGGCAAGGCCGCCGCCATAATCGAACTCAAGCGATACCCGGCTGTCGTATGGCTGCGGGCGCGCGCGTTCGCTCCCGCCGAGATGCGAACAGAGCGCGTCGCACAGATTGAAAAATTCACTTTGGACTTATCGGGCGATTTTCGCGCTTGCATCATCGAGCGCAAACGCGAAGCCTCTGGCGCAACGCGGCTCGAAGACGCGCAGGTAATCGTCTCTGGCGGGCGGGGACTGGGCGGGCCAGAACCATTCGAGGAATTGCGGCAACTTGCCGACGCGATAGGCGCGCAGATGGGAGCCTCGCGCGCCGCCTGTGACGCCGGATGGGTTCCGCCTTCGTGGCAGGTCGGGCAGACGGGCAAAAAAGTCGCGCCCGGCCTCTATATCGCCGTGGCGATTTCAGGCGCAAGTCAACACCTTGCAGGAATCTCCGATGCGAAAGTTGTCGCGGCAATCAACATCGATCCGGACGCGCCGATCTTCAAACGCTGCCGCTTCGGAATAGTCGAGGATTACAGAAAAGTCGTCCCCCTTCTCCGGGAAACACTCTCTGGCACAAAGAAATGAACGACTCCCAGGCGACAAGAGAGGTCTTCTGGAATATCACCCAGGTATGGGCGATGTACGCCCTTCTCGTGCCTACGCTCGTCATCGCTGGTTTCGGTTTCTATCGCCGCGTCCGAGTGTGGAAGCGCGGACTTCCGCTTGATCGAACTGACCGCCCGATAGAGCGAATCCGAAAACTTATCACCCACGCTTTAGCCCAGCGTCGCACTACGCGGGACACGAGTGCGGGAATTTTCCATACGCTCATCTACACGGGATTTATAATCCTCACACTTGCGACGACAGTCGTTTTCATTCATCAGGATTTCGGCCTCCCCATCATGCGAGGCAAATTTTATCTCTACTTTCAATCTTTCCTCGTCGATGTTTTCGGCGCGCTCACCATCGTCGGCATCCTCATGGCAGCGTTTCGCCGCTCGATTCAGAGGCCGAAAAAATTAGTCTACACGGACGAAGCCGCGATGATTCTCGCAGTGATTTTTCTCATCGCCGTGACGGGCTTTCTCGTCGAGGGGTGGCGCATCGCGGCGACTTCCGATCCGTGGGGTCACTGGTCTCCGTTCGGCTATCTCATAGCCCGCGCTTCAGGGCCGCTAATGAGCGATGAAACCTTGAAGCAATCTCACGCCGCAGTCTGGTGGACTCACGCGGTTCTCGTTTTCGGTTTCATCGCGTGGGCGCCTTACACCAAGATGGCGCATGTTGCATTTTCGCCGTTCAACATCTACACCGCGTCGCTCGCTCCCGTCGGGGCTTCGCTCAGGCACATAGATTTTGACAAGGCCGAAACTCTCGGCGTCAACTCACTGGCCGCTTTCACGTGGAAAGACCTTGCTGACTTCGATGCCTGCACGGAATGTGGTCGCTGCACCAACTTTTGTCCGGCCAACACGGTCGGCAAATCGCTCTCGCCGCGCGATATCATCCTCGACCTGCAATTGTTTATGCGGAATTCGGAACGCGGAATTCAGAACGGCAATTCTGCACTCCGCACTCCGCACTCCGCATTCAATTCGCCGATCATCGGCACAGTTGAAGCGACATCGCCCGATGCTCTGTGGGCCTGCACGACCTGCGGCGCCTGCATGGAAGCCTGTCCCGTGTTCATCGAGCAGATGCCGAAGATTGTAGATATGCGCCGCTTTCTGGTGATGGAGGAAGCTGATTTCCCTGACACGATGCAGGAAGCCGTCACTTCAATCGAATCGCGCGGCCATCCCTTCCGCGGGACATCGCTGGGGAGAATGGACTGGGCCGAAGGGTTGAACGTGCAGACAATCGATCAGGCCGACGATGCTGAAGTGCTGTTGTGGGTGGGCTGCGGCGGCGCGCTCGTCGAGCGCAACACACGGGTCACGCGGGCGACGGCTCAACTGCTCGAAAAAGCCGGAGTCAGTTTCGCCGTCCTCGGCAGGGAAGAGAAATGCACAGGAGATCCTGCCCGTAGAATAGGCAATGAGTTTCTATTTCAGAATCTCGCTAAGGAAAATTCCGACAAGCTCAATCGTCACGGCGTCAAAAAAATCATCACCGCCTGCCCTCACTGCTTCAACACGTTTCGAAACGAGTATCCGCAATTCGGCGGAAACTTCGAGGTCTATCATCACAGCCAGTACCTCGCCCGACTCGTTGACGAAGGAAAACTCAAGCCTGAGAAAAAGAGCGAGAAGAAAGTCACCTTTCACGACCCGTGCTATCTGGGCCGACACAACGACGAATACGACGCCCCGCGCCAACTCGTGAAGATCGCGTCGCGCTCCAATCCAATCGAGATGAAGCAGAGTCGCGAGCAAAGTTTCTGTTGCGGCGGCGGCGGCGGGATGAGTTTCATCGAAGAGCCGCCCGACAAGCGCGTGAACGGGGAACGGGCGAGACAGATTCTCGAAACCGATGCCGAGCGAGTAGCCGTCGGATGTCCGTTTTGCATGACTATGCTCGAAGACGGCATCAATGCCCGAAAAGGCGAGCGTGACGTGCGCGTGATGGATGTCGCGGAGTTGCTTTGGGAATCGGTGTCGGCAGATGTTAGAGGCTAGCTGTCAGATGTCAGATGACTGGCTGTGCTGACAACAGACTTCTTTGTTCCAAGTTAAGGAGAATTTTTATGGACTTAAACCTTACGCCTGAAGAGCAGCAGTTCAGCGATGAACTCAGAGCGTGGCTCAAGGATAATGTGCCGCCGCCGTGGGAAGGCTCGAACGATAACGAAGAAGAATCCCACGCCTATTTCAATTACCTGCGTGACTGGCAGCGAAAAGTTTTCGAGGGAGGCTGGGCCGCGATCTCGTGGCCGAAAGCTTACGGCGGGCGAGGGGCATCTGTAATTCAGCAGGCGATTTTTCAGGAAGAATGGGCGCGCGCCAACGCGCCTATGCTCGTCAACGGTCTGGGACTCGCTCTCATAGGCCCGACGATCATCGTTCACGGCACGGAAGAACAACGGGCGCGATTCCTCCCCCGCATTCTTTCAGCCGAGGAAATATGGTGCCAGGGATTTTCAGAACCTAACGCTGGAAGCGATGTCGCCGCGCTCGGCACCAAAGCTGTACTCGACGGCGATCACTTCGTAGTCAACGGCCAGAAAATCTGGACGAGCATCGCGCATTTTTCAGACTGGATTCTGCTGCTGGTTCGCACGGACGCAAACGCCGCCAAGCATAAAGGCATTACTGCGCTGCTCGTCGATATGCACAGCGAAGGCGTCAGCCTTCGCCCGCTGAGACAGTTGACGGGCGAATCGGGTTTCAACGAAGTCTTCTTCACCAACGTGCGCGTGCCGGTTTCAAACGTGCTGGGCAAGATCAACGAAGGCTGGACGACGGCCATCACGACGCTGATGAACGAGCGCGCAAATCTCGGCACTTCGATCTATGTCGCTTACAAGCGCAACCTCGACGCGCTGCTCGAACGCGCGAAGGTGACGACGCGATTTTCTCGTCCGGCGGCGGAAGACCCTGTGATCCGGCAGAAACTCGCGCAGGCATACCTTGAGCTTGAGATATTCCGACTCAACACTTATCGCTCCTTGAGCAAGCTTGCGAAGACGAAGGTGCCGGGGCCGGAAGGCTCGATCTCGAAAATTTTCTGGAGCGAGTTCAATCAGCGATTCCAGCAGACGGCGATGGAAACGCTCGGCCCGTGGGGCCAGCTAAAAGAGCTTGATGACAATCGCTGGGTCTACGGCTATCTGCGCACGCGCGGAAACACTATCGAAGCTGGCACGAGCGAAATACAGCGCAACATCCTTGCCGAGCGCGTTCTCGGTTTGCCTAAGAGTTACTAAAACAGTTTTCAGTTTCCAGTTTTCAGTTGCGGATTGAAGGCTGTAGTTCTTCACTTCTTTGCTGAAAACTGGAAACTGAAAACTGGAAACTGAAAACTGGAAAAATATGGATTTTGATCTTACAAAAGCGCAAAAACTATTGCAGGAATCGGCGCGCACTCTTCTTGCGCGCGAGTGTCCTCACGAAAGAGTCAGGGAGTTGATGGAAACCGAAACGGCTTTCGACGAAAAGCTATGGCAATCGATTGCCGAGCAGGGATGGACAGGACTCCTGATTCCTGAAGAATACGGTGGCCTTTCGTTGAGCCTCGTCGAAATGGCTGCTGTGGTCGAAGAGATGGGCCGCGCCTGTTTGCCGGGGCCGTTCATCTCCACCCTTTGGGCTTCGGCGCTCATCGATGTGGTGGGCAGCGCGGAGCAGAAGAAAAAATATCTTGAGCCGATCTCTGCGGGCGATACGAAAGCGACCATAGCCCTGATCGAACAGAGCGCGGACTGGGACGCCGCTTCCGCGCGAATGCGCGCAGACCGTGAGGGGAATCATTATCGCCTCAACGGGCGAAAAGAGTTCGTCACGGATGCGGCAATCGCTGATGTGATAATTTGTGTCGCGTGGGACGGAAAAGAGATTTTCATCCTTCCGGTTAAACAAGGCGCGCACGGGCTTACAGTCACTGCGACTCCCGGCATCGATGCGACACGCAAACTCTATCGCGTGGATTTCGAGGGCGTGCTGGTTCCGGCTTCTGAAGTTCTCGGAACAGGCGGACGCGCGCTTGAAGCCATAGACCGCGCGACATCCGTGGCGACGGTCGCTCTTTCAGCCGAGATGCTGGGCGGTATGCAATGGACTTTGGACACGACTGTTGAATATGCGAAGACGCGCCAGCAATTCGGTCGCCCTATTGGAATCTATCAGGCCGTCCAGCACATGTGCGCCGATATGCTGTTGATGACCGAAAGCGCGCGCTCGGCGGTTTACTACGCCGCGTGGACCGTATCAGAAAACGATCCACAGGCCCGCCACGCGGTTTCTATCGCTAAGGCATACTGTTCGGACGCTGCGCGCGAGGTGGGCAATCGTGGCATTCAGGCGCACGGCGGCATAGGCTTTACCTGGGAGCATGATTTGCACCTGTATTACAAACGCGCGAAGGGCAGCGAGATCATGTTCGGCGATGCTAATTTTCACCGCGAACAACTGGCCAAGCTCGTCGTCGATGAACATACGGATTGATCCGGATTGTTCCTTGCGCGCATGGGCTTCCCCTTCACTTTTTTTCTGCGAGCTTGTTTTTCGTCGTCGTGATGCTGTAATCGAGCCAGCCGCGCTCGTTGCTGTTTCGACACTGGTCGCGCAATAGCTCAAGCGCCTTGAGTCTCGCTTCGATCGCGGCGCGATTCAAGGGGTCGGCTGCGAGCGCGATGCTCGTCAGATGCAATGCCTCGACAGGCTTATTTGCTGCGACGCGCTCCATCGCCAGCTTTGCCACCGCGTCTGCGCCTCCGGCCATCTTCACAAGATCGGGATAAACCGAAGATGCGGCTTGTTCATACATCGTTTCCGGCTTGAGGTCGAACCACCCGACATAGCCCTCATAGATTCCGCGTATTGACCAGGAAAGTTTCCCATAGCTCTCGCCCACATCGAGCGCCGAGGGCAGATGGATTTCTCTCATCAGAGTCCAGACATCCTTGCCCGCGTTCATCCCACGCACGACTTCATCATGGACGTAGAGAATCGCATCGCGATAGCGCGTAAGCTGGCGCGTGATTTCCGCATTGCCGTATACCGGCTCGCCGTGACTCGGCAGAAGGATTTCAGGTTTGAGCGCGAGGACTTTGTTGAGCGATTGGACATAATCGAGCGCCCATCGCGGCTCTGTTCCGCGCAGCGTGTAGATGTTCGGGAAAGACGAGTAAAAATTATCGCCGACGAAAGCGGCTTTGTATTTCGGTATCCAGACTGTGAGGTGATCGGGCGTTTCACCGGGCGTGCTGAGAACCTCGAACGCGAGATCGCCGAGCTTGAATTCATGGCGATCATCGAAGAGGGCCGTGGCCACAATATTCGCCCCATAGTTGCCCGCCCAGTCGCGCGGCTGTGGGACGGGAAGGGAAAATTGCGCGGCATTTCGTTGAGCGTAGAAACCGGCGAGCCTCGTTTGATAATTCATAAACTCCGTGTGATTGCGTTGAGCGATTATCTGCGTACCCGCTTCTTTCCACGCCGCGACGCCGCCCGTGTGATCGCCGTGCGCGTGCGTGAGGATTATGTACTTTATGGGGCCGCTGTTCTCCGCTCTGAGCAACTGTTTGTGACGCGCGGCGTTGAAAGGCATCGAGGTATCGATGATGACGTTACCTTCGTTCGTCACGACCATAAAGGTGTTGCTGAAGCCGACGGCCTGAAAGATCGCCTCGTTGACTTTGAGCGCGGTTTTTCGATCCTGCCCCGCGCGAAGCAGCGTAGTCGGATTATCCTGAGTCATCTGCTGAAATGAACTGGCCGCGGGCGTGTTTGCCATCACCAGAAGCGACAGTAAGAGCCATAGCGAAAGACGACCCCGCATGAAATTTTTCATGAATTGACTCCCCTCGATTGATCGGTTGATAAGCCTTTGAGCGAGTCAGTACCATACGCCAGTCAATCGGCAAATTCAATTCGGTAAAAAGCGCGGCAGCGGTAGTAAAACCGCGAGCGATTCGTTGAAGACGGCACGTAGTAAGACGGTTTCAACCGTCAGTGCCGTCGACCCCCGACCCCCGGATGGCGAACGCCGGAGCGGGGTCAGGGCCAATCTGTTGTCTCGGCCAGCATGGGCGCTGGGCGGGTTCGATTTCCGCAGTCGAGCGATGTAAAATGTTCAGGCCGGTTGAAAGCATAAACTCTCAACCGGCCCTGACCAAAGGCAGTCTGAGGAAAGCAGACCACACGATGGCTAACAGCAAAGATACCACGATCAAAACATTCGAGTACAAGATGCGGATGAACGAGAAGTTCAAAGAAGTGTGCGAGCGCGAACTTGAACATTCTCGCCAAATCTACAATGCTGCGCTTGCCGAACGCATTGACTGTTACAAGACTACGGGCAAGGGCTTGAACTTTATCGAGCAGTCTCGACATCTGACCGAGGCTCGCACCTTGCCTGATGTCAAATCGCATCTGCGAACGATTCAATCCGATGCGCTTGAACGTGTTGAGGCCGCCTATCAAGCCTTCTTCAGACGATTGAAAGAGGGAGTTGAGAAACCGGGCTTCCCCCGCTTCAAGGGTATCGACCGCTATCATACTTTCTCGCTCAAACTCGAAGCCGTGCGCGCCTGCCCGATCAAGGGCGATAAGATTACGATCCCCGGAATCGGGAGTTGTCGAGTCCGTCTCAGCCGCCCCTTCGAGGGTAAGGCGAAGCAGATTCGCATCACCCGGCGTGCTGACGGCTGGTATGTTCTGCTTGTCTCTGAAATCCCGAAACCTGAGCCGCTGCCTGCTACGGGCGAAAGTGCCGGTATAGATGTCGGTATCAAGAGCTTTGCAGTGCTTTCGACAGGCGAAGAGATTGAAAATCCGCGCTGCATTGGCAAGGCTGAGAAGGAACTGAAGAAACAACAGCGCCGTCTCGCGCGAAAGATTCGTGGCTCTAAGAATCGCGGGAAATCGCGTAGCAAGGTCGCTCTTGCGCACTTGAAAGTTTCTCGCACTCGAAAGGATTTTCACCACAAGGCGTCGACCTATATCGTAAGACGATTCGACGCTATCGCTGTCGAGGATTTGAATATCAAGGGACTCTTGAAGAATCCTAAACTTGCAAAAGCTATCGCTGACGTAGCGTGGTCGGCCTTTTTCACGATGATCGAAGTCAAAGCTGAAAACGCTGGGCGGAGATTTGAGAAAGTGCCTGCCCGCTTCACAAGTCAGGATTGTAGCCAGTGCGGTCACAGACAAAAGATGCCGCTCGCCGTTCGGGTCTATCAATGCCCGTCGTGCGGGCTTGTAATTGATCGTGACCATAATGCTGCAATCAACATTTCGAGTAGGGCAGGGCTTGCCCGAATTTACGCCTGTGGAGACCTGAGCGAGGTCGCCGAAGCAGGAACGGCGCAGCAGGCTATATAGACCCAAAGGGATTTATCCCTGCGGAGTCTTTATTCCCCGCCGCCGACGCCAAAAAGTTCTCGGTCTTGATTCAATTCCTGGGAGCGAATTTATGGGATTCATCAGCTACGAAAAGAAAGACAGTCTCGCCATCATCACGCTTTCGCGCAGTAAATCGAATGCAATCAACGATGTTATGCTCGTCGAGCTAACTCGAATCGTCAACGAAGCCGCCGATGATGAAAACGTGCGCGGTGTTGTGGTGGCGAGCGATCAGCCCAAATTTTTTTCAGGCGGCTTTGATGTCAAAGAAGTGTTCGGGTACGACCGCGAGCGAATGAGAGATTTCTTCGGGCGCTTCATCGACGTTTACGAAAAACTTCATCGACTGCCAAAGCCCGTAGTCGCGGCAGTCAGCGGCCATGCATTCGCGGGAGGCGCGATAATGGCTCTGGTGGCTGATCTCAGGGTTTTTGCCGAAGGAGAATTCGGATATGCGCTCAACGAGATCAACTTCGGCGCAGTTCTCCCTCCCGGCATGGTGCGAATGGCAATCGATGCGGTTGGCCTTCGCCACGCCCGCGATTTGTTGTTTTACGGATCGGCGATTTCGCCTTCTGATGCCTTTAAGATCGGGCTTGCGAAAGAACTTGCCGCGGCCGAATCAGTCCTTGAGCGCGCAATTGATCACGCTGGCGCGCTGGCTGAAAAACCGCGCGGGGCTTTCGCGGCGGTCAAAAAATCTTTCCTCGAAGCTACGGGCCACACGGCAAGCGACCGCCAGTGGCTTGAGCCGTTTCTCGATCACTGGTTTTCTTCTGAAGCCGAAGAACTCAAGCGAAAGCTGCTCGACTCGCTCCGCAAATGAACGCCATGCGCCACATCAATTGCGAAATCGAAGACAATCTGCTCCTTGTCGTGATGTCGCGCGGCAAGGCTAATGCGATCAACTCGGAGATGATCGAAGAACTAAACGCCGCGCTCGATGAGGCGCGAGAAAATCAGCGCATCCGAGCGATGATCCTCGCTTCGGGCCAGGCAGGATTTTTTTCGACCGGCTTCGATGTCAAAGAGGTTTTCCGCTACGACCGCCAGACGCTGGCGCGATTCTTCACCCGGTTCAGAGATTTTCACGAAGGCTTGAGGCTGCTCGCAAAACCCGTCATCGCCGCCGTAAGCGGCCACGCTTACGCGGGCGGGGCTATGATATCGCTTGCCTGCGATGAGAGAGTATTTGCCGAGGGAGATTACGGATTCGCGGTCAACGGAATCAACATCGGCATAACTTTTTCGCCGGGACTCGTTCAACTCGCGCTCGACGGGCTTGGTCTCTCGCACGCGAGAGAGTTGCTGCTCGGCGCAAAAACCTTTTCTCCCTCACAGGCATTCCGAATAGGAATAGCTCACGAAATTGTCCCGGTTGAGCAATCGCTTGATCGAGCAAAGGCGCGCGCTCTCTCTCTCGGCGCAAAACCCGCGTCGGCATTTGCCGGGATGAAAAGCGCGATAGTTCAGGCAACGAGCAACGAGGCTTTTCGTCGAGAACGCGAAAGGCTTGATGAGTTTGTCGAGCAATGGTTCCTTCCCGAATCCGAGCGACTGCGCCAGAGGCTCGTCGATTCGCTCAGACGCGAGTGAGGCAGTTATGAAAGTAAGAGTGGAAAAAAGCGACCACATCACGACCGTCATCATCAATCGCCCCGAATGCCGCAACGCCGTTGATTACGAAACGGGCGTGTTGCTCAAGCAAGCCTTCGCTGAATTCGAAGCCGATGCGGAGCAACAAGCTGCCGTGTTTTGCGGCGAAGGCGAACACTTCTGCGCGGGCTATGATCTGAAAACCGTGGGCCAGACTGAATCGAAGCACGACCCGGAAGGCGATGGCCCGATGGGGCCGTCGAGAATGCTTTTGACCAAGCCTGTCATCTGCGCAGTCGAAGGCTATGCCGTCGCGGGCGGGCTTGAACTGACTTTGTGGTGCGATATTCGCGTGGCTTCCGAGACGGCTGTCTTTGGCGTATTCTGTCGTCGCTGGGGCGTGCCTTTGATCGATGGCGGCACAGTCCGATTGCCGCGAATCATAGGCCACGGCCGCGCCCTCGACCTGATCCTGACCGGAAGGCCGGTCGAGGCCCACGAGGCTTTGCGAATAGGGCTTGCCAATCGAGTCGTAGCCGCGGGACAGGCAAGAGCAGAAGCAGAAAATTATGCGCGAGAGATAACGCGCTTCCCGCAGCTTTGCATGAGGACGGATCGAATGTCCGCGTATCGCCAGTGGGGGATGAGCATCGAAGACGCTTTGACGAACGAAGCGCGCGAAGGTCTCAAGCCTCTCCGCGAGGAAGCCGCGAAGGGCGCGTCTCGATTTGCCGAAGGCAGAGGGCGGGGCGGCAGCTTCGGCGATATCTGATGGAGTGTGGGAGAATGGGGGAATGGGGGAGTAGGAGAATGGGGGAATGGGAGAATGGGGGAGCGAGGAGTCTTCCCCCACACTCCCATTCTCCCATTCTCCCATTCTCCCACTCCCTCACTCTTCTTTAGTTTAGGGCAAACTTTAGCTGCCTGCGCGAACGTCAAAGCCAGAGAGGAATAAAATTATGCCTTATGCAGAAAATGAAGGCGCGCGAATCTGGTGGGAAGAGCAGGGAAGTGGTGAGCCGCTGCTGATGATCATGGGATTGGGCTACTCATCGAAATTCTGGCATCGCGTCGCGCCTGCGATGGCTGAACACTTCCGGGTGATAATGCTGGACAATCGCGGCGTGGGTCTGAGCGATGTGCCTGATGGCCCTTATCCGATTCCGCTGATGGCGTCCGATGCCTCGGCTGTGCTTGATGCCGCTGGCGTTGAGGGCGCGCATGTTTTCGGAATTTCCATGGGCGGAATGATCGCTCAGGAATTCGCTATCAATTATCCGCAAAAAGTTCGCGCGCTCGTTTTGGGTTGCACTGCCTGCGGAGGGAAAAAAGCTGAGCGCGCCGACTCTGAAGTGCTGAAGGTGGTATGGGATCGCGCCAAAATGGACGCAGCGGAAGCTTTCTGGTCGATGGCTCCTTACGTCTACGACGAGACGACGCCGCGCGAATTGATCGAGGCGGATTTCGAAATCCGCAAGCAGACCTATCCGGCTGCGAAAGCGTATCTGGCGCAGGTCGAAGGAATTTTTTCATGGGAATCGTATGAACGACTCCCGCGCATCAAAGCTCCGACGCTCGTCATTCACGGCGAGACTGACCGGCTTGTTCCGCCACGCAACGGACGCATACTCGCCGAGCGCATTCCGGGAGCGCGACTCGTGATGCTCCCTTCAGTGAGCCACATGTTTTTCACCGACCGCAGCGAAGAGTCTAATCGCATCATCATCGATTTCCTGAAAGAGAATACTTTGCCGTGACGCTCACGCAAAAACACCGGACACATTCGCAGATTGACAGCGAAAATAATGACTGCTACATTCCCCCTGCCTTGAACTGAGGTAAAGGTCGCTCCGTTTTCCTGAGACACATAAAGGCAACTCCCCACCATTCTGACCCAAGGAGGATTCAAAATGAAGAAACTCACTTTGTTCCACCGATTCGCTTTCTCGTTTGTTGTTGTATCAATCTTAGTGGCGACGCCATCGCTATTGGCTGATGGCGGGGCAAATCACCGAACTCGCAACCAACACTTTGGCGTGTCAGGCGGCAACATCAATGACAGCAGCAGATCATTCTGCTGTAGCGGCACGCTGGGCGCTCTCGTAACAGACGGCTCCACGCAGTACATCCTGAGCAACAACCACGTGCTGGCCCGGTCGGATCAGGCATCTCCGGGCGAAGACATTTCGCAGCGGGGATTGATAGATAATAATTGCCAGGTTGATACAATCGTCGCGGACTTCACGGTCGCCCCCGCGCTGGGGTCGAATGTTGACGCCGCAATCGCTGCGTTGCGCAGCGGCACGATGGACAGCACAGGCTTTATCGAAGACATAGGCGTGCCGAGCAGCGCGATCGCAACGCCATCTGTCGGACTTGGCGTTGCCAAGAGCGGTCGCACGACGGGGTTCACCACCGGCACGATCGGATCGATCAATACAAGCGTGAATGTCCAGTACCAGAGAGGGTGTGGCAAGGGCAAGAAGTTCGTCGTCTCATATACAAATCAAGTCGTCATCAACAGCAGCACCTTTAGCGCGGGGGGCGACTCTGGATCGCTGATCGTGACCAACAACGCAAGCCATAACCCAGTTGCTCTGCTCTATGCCGGAAGCAGCACAACCACGATAGGCAACCCCATAGGGGAAGTCCTCAGTAAACTTGAGGCAGCATTGCCCGGCGCCCAGACGCTCAGTTTTGTGGGCGGCAGTGGCGCTCAGATACTAAGGCGCGAGGTTATTAAGCCTGAGCGCCAGGGTGACTGGCCTTCTGACGAAGCTATCGAGTTTGCGACTTTGTCGATGAGGCAACGTGAGCAAGACCTGCTGTCACGGCCATCGGTAATAGGCATAGGAGTTGGCGCTGCGGACCGAAACTCTGCCGAAGCAGCAGTTGTCATCTACGTAAACCAGACTCAAAGGGTGCGCCCGCGTCTTCCTCGGAACATCAACGGCGTGCCGGTAAAAATCGTATATACCGACCCGATCACTGCCTACTAACTCATAAGTGTCGGGGCATCTAGGACACACAGATGTCCTGACACTTATCGCCCACTTTTCAGAGATGCTTTATGGAAGCCGCGCCAGCCATCAAAACGGCGGCGCGATCAATTTTCCCTCGACCGTGCCGAGCCGGGATGGATTTTGCTTGCAGAGCTTTGCCTGATATGATTCCACATTAACCGGAAGCAGTCTCAAGCTTTCGGCTTGCGTGCCAGTGGCTCAATAAAAGTAGGGGATAAGAGATAGGGAATGGGGGTGAAGAGGTGAAAGGGTGAAAGGGTGAAAGAGTTTTATCACCTCTTCACCCATTCACCTCTTCATCTTCCACCCATCCCCTATCCCCCATCTCCCAAACGATGAGGGGTCGTAGTGAAAACAAAGTTATTCCTTCCGTTGCTGATCATTTCTCTGCTCACGCCTTATGCTGTGGCGCAAACTCACAGGGCTTCTGTTCGGGGAACGATTTCTGACACTGCCGATGCTCGAATCACAGGGGCCGCGATAAAGCTTGTTCATCTGGAAACGAATGAAACGCGCACAGTGATTACGACTGATGAAGGGGGGTTCATACTCTCCGCTCTTCCTCCGGGCGAGTATCGACTTGAGGGCGAAAAATCGGGCTATAAAAAATTCGCTCGACGATTCACTGTTCAAGTCAATCAGGAGATTCGCATCGATATCGCTTTGGAAGTCGGCGAAGTCACGGCTGTCGAAGAGGTGACGGCCCTCGTGCCTCCGCTAAAAAAAGATTCAGCCGCGCTCGGCACAGTGATTGAGAATCGCGCCATCACGGGATTGCCGCTCGACGGGCGCAACTTCTTCGAATTGAGTCTGCTCGTCCCCGGCGTCGCGCCTTCCGCGCAAGGGTCAGCCGGATCCGTGCGCGGCGATCTGGCCTTCAACGTCAACGGCGCTCGCGAAGACAGCAATAATTTTCTGCTCGATGGAGTCTATAACCTCGATCCCAAACTCAACTCCTTCGGCGTTATGCCCTCGGTCGATGCCGTCCGCGAATTCGAGATTGCCACAAGCACTTATGACGCTTCGTTCGGGAGAAATCCCGGCGGGCAGGTCAACGTCGTTTTGAATTCAGGTTCGAACTCATGGCACGGCACTGCTTATGAATTCTTCCGCAACGACGCTTTAGACGCGCGCAACTTCTTCGCTCCTCCTGATCAGGGCGATCCTAAAAATCAGCGCAATCAGTTCGGCTTTTCATTGGGCGGGCCGGTGGTTAAAAACAAAACGTTTTTCTTCGGCGACTACGAAGGCACCCGCGCCCGCGAAGGCATTACTCGAATAACGAACGTGCCTACGCTTGAAGAGAGACGCGGAGATTTCTCGAACAGTCTTTTCCGCGCGCCGATAAATCCTTTCACCCAGCAGCCGTTTCCGGGAAATAGAATTCCCGATCTGTTCATCAATCCCATCGGGCGGGCGATAGCCGCGCTCTATCCTGCGCCCAATCGAGAGGTGGCGCGCGGCAATTTCGTCTCCTCGCCCACCTTCGTTGACCGCGATGATCATTTCGACGCTCGCCTCGATCACGCCTTGAATTCCAAATCGCAATGGGCCGCTCGCTACAGCTTTTCAGACCGCACTTTCTTCGAGCCTTTCGCGGGCGCGACCTTTGCGGCGGTTCCGGGCTATGGCAACGATGTTTTCCGTCGCGGCCAGAACGCGATGATATCGGAGACGCATATCTTTTCGCCCGCGCTCGTCAACGAAGCGCGCGTCGCTTTCAGTCGCGTGGCCACGCGGGTCTTTCATGAAAACTTCGGCACCAGCGTCAACCGGCAGGTCGGGCTGCCTGAGCTTTCAACCAATCCGCGAGACTTCGGGTTGAGTTTCATCACCGTCACGGGCTTTTCTCAACTCGGCGATGAGTTCAACAATCCACAGGACGGCGTGACGAATGTTTTTCAAATACTCGATCACGCAACATGGTCGAAGGGAAATCACCTCATCAAATTCGGGTTCGATTTCAGGGCCACTCAACAAAACGCTTTTCGCGATGTGCAGTCGCGCGGCTTTCTGAATTTTTCGGATCGCGCCTTTACAGGCAATGCGCTTGCCGATCTGCTTCTCGGTTTCCCGGCGATAACGGGCGGCGCGCGACTCGACAATCATCAGCACATTCGAACGGAAAGCTACAATTTTTATATCAACGACAGCTACCGCATAAGGCCAGGTCTGACGATCACGGCGGGGCTGCGTTATGAGTACAACTCTCCGCCGGTCGATCCTGATGATCGCGCCAATCTCTACGACGAGGCGACAGGTTCGCTCGTTCGAGTCGGCACGAATGGAGTCCCGCGCGCAGGGTATGAGTCGGACAAAAACAATGTGGCTCCGCGCATCGGATTGGCGTGGACGATAGGCGAAGGAAGAGTCGTGCGCGCGGGGTATGGCGTTTACTTCGATCAGTCTGCGCTCGCTCCGGGAGAGGCGTTGTTCTTCAATCCGCCTTTCTTCGATCTGAATTTTTATTTCACGATTCCGAATCTGTTCACGCTCACGCTGTTCGATCCGTTCCCGGCGCAGTTCCCTCTGGCGCTGCCCGATTCGGCTCTTGCGATTCAGCGCGATCTGAAGACGCCTTACATGCAGCACTGGAGTCTCGGCTTTCAACAGCAGTTGGGCCGCAGCCGCATCTTCGAGGCTTCGTATGTCGGGTCTAAGGGAACGAAGCTGATCGCCGCCCGCGATATCAATCAGCCTGACGCAAGCCCTGCGCCCGTCAATCTGCGACCTAATCCGGTTTTCGCTGACATCACTGGTCTTGAATCAAGAGCCAATTCCAATTACAACAGCCTTCAGCTTCGACTTCAGCAGAATCTCGATTTCGGACTTTCGCTGCTGGCTTCCTACACTTGGGCGAAGTCGATTGACAACGCTTCGGCGTTCTTTTCGAGCGCGGGCGATCCGAACTTTCCGCAGGACAGCAACAACGTGAGGGCCGAGCGCGGACGTTCGAATTTCGATATAGCTCATCGCTTCTCATTGAGCTACAGCTACGAATTGCCTTTCGGCAAGGGCCGCGCTCATCTGTCGGACAATGGATGGATAACGGCGTTGCTCACGGGCTGGCAGACTTATGGGATAGTGACGCTTCAGACGGGTCGTCCGTTTACGGTCGCCTTGTTGCAGGAGAATGACAACTCGAACACTGGAAGATCGAATCTGGGATTCGGCGCCAATGATCGCCCCAACGTCGTGGGCAATCCTTCTTTGTCGAACCGGACGCCTGATCAATGGTTTAACACTTCGGCGTTTGTGTTGCCGCCTTTCGGGAGCTTCGGCAATGCGGGAAGGAATATTCTGGAGGGGCCGGGCTTTCAGAACGTGAACGCATCATTGGTGAAAAACACCGCGCTCACGGAGAAATTCAATCTTCAGTTTCGCTTCGAAGCGTTCAATCTGTTCAATCACCCGAACTTCAATCTGCCGGATAATTTCTTTGGCTCGACGACCTTCGGGCAGATACTTTCAGCGCAGAGTCCGCGAAGGATTCAACTGGGGTTGAAGCTGTTGTTTTAGAAGAGAGAAGACAGGAGTCAGAAGTCAGGAGTCAGAATAGCGGCTCCTGACTTCCGGCTCCTCGCTTCTGGCTTCTGCTTTCTCGCCCACTCGATCCTTGAACGTCAGAGCGAAGAGGAGGGCGATCATCGCGGCAAGACCGCATGGTATCCACCAGATAGTCGTCCAGTCTTTCACACTGCCTACAGTGAACCAATCGACTACTTTGCCTGAAAGAATCGAGCCAAGGCCGAGGCCTACACCATAGGTGACGAGAGCGATGAGTCCCTGCGCGCTGGCGCGAATCTCAGGCGGTGCTTTCTTATCAACGTATATCTGACCTGTGACGAAAAAGAAGTCATAGCAGATGCCATGCAGCAGGATGCCTGCATAGAGCATCCACTCAAGCGAGCCGAGGTTGCCGTTGGCGAAGAATGCGTAGCGCACCACCCAGGCCAGCATTCCCAGGAGCAGCATTTTCTTCACGCCGAGACGCACGAAAAACCATGGCATGAGGATCATGAAAATGACTTCCGACATCTGACCGAGGCTCTGCTTGGCCGCGACTCCCTGCATACCCAGTTCGTTGAGGTACAGGTTGGTGAAGTTGTAATAGAAAGCCAGCGGTATGGAGATGAGCAGCGAGCATAGCACGAAGATGAAAAATGATTTTTCCTTGAGCAGCCGGAATGCCTTGACTCCAAGCACTTCGCCAGCCGTTATCTCCTTGCCTATGTTTTGCGGCGGCGTGTTTGGCAGCGTGAATGAGTAAAGCCCCATCAGGACGGAAGCGATGGCGGCCATCTTCATCGGCATGGAGCTTTTCTCAATGTCGCCATAGAATTTTATCTGAATGAACGTGATGACCAGACCGGCGACTATCCAGCCTATGGTTCCCCAAACGCGCACTTTCGGGAATTGAGCGTCAGGGTTTTCCATCTGGCGGAATGAAACTGCATTGACCAGCGCAAGAGTCGGCATGTATGCCAGATTGTAGAGAAACAGCCCTAGTATGAGCGGCCCGACTGAGGTGATGTCGGCTGAGAAATACAGGACGAGCGCGCCCACCAGATGAAGCGCCCCCATGACTTTTTGCGAGGCGAAGAAACGGTCAGCGATCATGCCGACGAAGAAGGGAGAGATTATGGCAGCGATGTTGTTCATCAGATACGTGTATCCGATCTCGCTGCCGCTGAATCCTATCTCTCCGAGGTGAGTTCCAAGAGTGACGAACCACGCTCCCCATACGAAAAACTGGAGGAACATCATAACGCTCAGTCGCAGATAGATTTTTCCGTCCATCATTCTTCCTTGAGAGTCGAGAGTCTGGAGTCTGGAGTCGAGAGTCGAAATCTTTCAGACTCCAGACTCTCGACTCCAGACTCCAGACTTTGCAAAAGGATTTGTGTTTATACATCAACTGCCCGAAATGTTGAAACAGGCCATCTCGTTTGCGTTTCTGACGAGAAGTTTGCCCGCGACTATCGCCGGATAATTCCACGTCTTGCCTTCGATGGCCGCAAACCTTGCCACCTCAGTGAATTTTTCGGGAGTCGCCCGCACGAGCGAAAGCTCGCCCTGCTCGCTCAGTATTATCAAATGCCCGTCGGCCAGCAACATCTGACCGTACCCATAACGCCCTTCTTTCCATTTGCGCGCCCCCGTCTCGATATCGACGCAGGTCAGTATGCCCTCATCGAGTCCGTAGATGTGGCCTTCGAAGAAGACAGAACTGTTGAACTTGTTTCTCATCGAATTGTTTTCCCATAGCGCGCGCGCTGAAAGTCCGCCATTGCTCATACTCACTTCAACCAGAGCCGCGCCTTTGCCATAGCCCGATGAAAGAAAAACTCTCGTCGGAGAGACGACTATCGGCTGCGAGCAGTTTATCCCCATATCCGTAGCCCAGCGATACTCCCAAAGCAGAGAGCCGTCTGCAACCTCAAGGCCGACTACGCGCGTGCTTGTCTCGACGAGAATCTGACGGCGGCCCGCAAGCGTGACGAGCATCGGCGATACATAAGCCTGACGGTCATCGAGCGATTTCCAGACCGGCTGACCTGTGAGCTTGTTATATGCGACGACCGATTTGCCTCCACGGCCTCCGGGCAGCACTATGACTTTATCGTCGACTATGAGAGGCGAACCCGACACGCCCCATTGAAGATTCTCCGCGCCATTTTCAGATAGAATATTTTTACCCCATACAAGCTTGCCGGTCTTCGCGTCGAGGCAGCGAAGCTCGCCCGTAGCTCCGAGAGAATAAATTTTGCCTTCGTGCCATGTCGGAGTTGCGCGCGGGCCGTCGCCTCCCATCGCTTCCCTGAAATCGGCGTTGTATGTGTGAGTCCACACTTCAAGCCCGGTCGCAATATCATAAGCCGCGACCACTTCCTGAGAGCGGCGCTGCTCGATAGTGAAGGCGTGTCCGTTTGCGGCAACGAACGAGGCATAGCCTGCGCCTATGGGCTGACGCCAGACGGCCTTGAGACCGCCCTGTGGCCAGGTGGTGAGAATCCGTGATTCGTCATAACGCCCGTCGCGGCTCGCCCCGCGATAATCAGTCCAGTACCCGCCAGCGGGTTTTGCCGCCGCGGTCGCGGGGGCCGAGACATTCGCATTGGCTGTCGCAGGAGGAGCCGAATCGGGCGATTCCGGCGCGGGCGGCGCTGATTGTTTCTGCTGCGCGCGATGACGCTCAAGGTCGTTGTAATGAGCTTCGTTATCCGACGGCTTGGCGCACCCGATCACGAACAGGATCGAGGCAATGATTATGAAAGCGATCTTAGCGTGCCATACAGACTGCATACGGTTGAAACTCCTGAATGAAGATTTGTTGGAATGGATTTTATCCTTTCCTCCTTCGCTGTGCGTCCCGCGAAGGCGTAGCTCACGATTGTCACTGGCCTTGAATAGATGTTAGATGTCAGATGCTAGATGTCAGTCTTCATGGAATGATGCGTGATGTCAACAGAGAGCTTGTTCACTCACTAACATCTAACCTCTAACCTCTGACATCTTCTCCTTACTTTGTGAACAGCCCGATTTCCTTCAACTGCTGTTCGGTTGGGAACATGTCGATACGATAACGTCGCGGATAAAGATCGACTGCCGACATCAGGCTGCCTGCGACCTCGCGCACCTTTTCCCATTTTCCTTTGGCGACTATTTTCTGATCGCGCATAAAGACGACTTCATCCGTCACAGGCAGTAGCGTCAGGATATTTTCGACCCAAACGCTGTAGCTCAGGAGCGCCCCGCTCTTTTTATCCTGAAGCACGGTGTAGCTTGCGATGAAGATGTCTTCTTCGCGCTTCGAGTTGAGAGCTTCGAGCCATTTTTTCTGCTCGGCGTAATCTCGCGCCTCTTCGTAGATGCGAAGTTTGTTGAATGGCTCGAAGGTGGGATGAACAACGTCGAGCGTGAATGACTCCCACTGCTTTTCGCGAAGGACTACAGGGATGGCGCTGATGGGATGAGACTGCTGCACGACCTCTTCGCAGATGGCGGCCATCACACGCAATCCTTCGGCGCTTTCCGACCCTGTGACTAGAAGCGTATCTCGATTCGGTATTGCCGCGACTATTTCGCCGTTCACGTCGAGGTGCCAAAGCAGGTCGTATAGATAGAGCCTCGAAGCGTCGTGATTATCCTGCCAGGGCGAGAGATAAACGCCCGGAGCTATCTGCTCGAATTTTCCCCCGCTCAGATTCCACAAATTGTCGCGGGCTATCTCAAGAGCTTCTTCGAAACCGCGCTCCCATTTTTCGAGCGCGTCTCGCGTGATTTCGACAATCGATTCCGGTCTGTCGTAAGCCAACCCGACGGCGAGATGACTGGCGAAGGATTTGAAGGGCGGCTCGGTGTAATCGAGTCCTTCGACTTCGAATCGCAGTTTCGTCATCGCGTAATAGCCGAGGTCGCGCACACGCGGCAGAAGCCCGCTTGAGGCCTCAGCGAAAGCGGCTGGGACGATCTCGGCATTGGCAGTCGGCACGATGGAGAATCGCTCAAGCACCGCGCGGCGCATTTTTCGCGGCGCGGCGAGATATTGAGTGTAAGCATTCCCCAGCCAGAAATGAACTTTGTCCTCGCCGCCGATGATGAGTTTGAAGCTTTCACGGTCGTAGAGGATTTCGCGTTCCTCGCCGCTTGCGCGCAGGAAGTCGGTCATCATACGGGCAAAGTCATCGTGGTCGGGCCTGCCTAGAAGTTTTTTGATTACCCCCATAAAAGCCGCTCAAAGAATGATGTTAGATGTTGGATGTTAGATGTTAGTGGAGCGAGCCTTCTAACATCTGACCTCTGACCTCCAACGACTAAGAGGATAGCACCTTATCGTTTGCGTCGGGTTTGGGCAAGGCGAATAGTTGGGAGATGGGGGATAGAGGATGGGGGATGGAGGGAAGCGAGGCGATCAGGATCGAGTCTCGTTCAGCCACGCGCGAAAAGAGCGAAGGGCCGCGCTCTGCCCTTCGGTTTTGCTCTGCTCCAGAAATCCAGTTAGCGCATCGGCGGTCAGCGGCGGAAGAGCTAGGCTTGCAGGCATCTCGACATAATTTCGGTCAATGAGGTGATAAATCTTCGCTCGTCGCTCGTCGTAACGCCAAAGCTCAGGCACGCCCAAAGCGGCGTAAAAATCGAGCTTGCTGGTCGAGTCGTGCGAGATATCGATTTCGACGATCACATCAGGAGGCGGATCGGTGTCGAGATCGATGCGAGCTTTCCCGATGATGCGCGAGGCGTTCTCGATGTAGAAACAGGTGTCAGGCTCCGCGCCATGCTCGAATTGCTCCTGTCGGAAAGTGGTCGAGCCGCGACTTTCAAAAACCACCCCCGTTTCCATGGTAACGATCAGTGCAATGTTTTGAATGAGTTCTTTGAACATTTCATGACTGGACGATGGACTCATAACTTTCAACCTCCCGCCTCCGTAGTTCACTCTGAACCTGTTGCTGTCGCCGAGATCGGCGAGAAGTTGTTCGTATTCTTCCCATGAAACGTCTGGCAAAATCAGGGTCCCGCCCGCAGGCAGACGCTCAATCAAATCGATGTAGTTTGTGATCAACGCCGTCATAGCCCTTCCCCTCTTCTGACTTCTGACTTCTGACTTCTGACTTCTGACTTCTGGCCCCTCACTTCTGCGCTTCCGAGGCGATGCAATAGAGATGCTTGTCGCCGCGTATGAAAATTTTTCCGTTGGCTAAAGCCGGTGAAGCATAGATCGGCTCGTTGAGCGAGTTGGTTTGAAGCACTTCGAACTTGGGGCCTGCGCGAATGACCAACGTATCGCCGTCTTCGCTTGTGACGAGAATCTTTCCGTCGAAGGCCACGGGAGAGGCTGAAAACAATGCGGGCGCGGACGGGCGGCCTTCGTAAACTACGCGACCCGTTTTCGCTTCAAGGCATGTGATGATGCCGCCATCGGTCATCAGGTAGAGAAGATCCCCGTATAAAATCGGCGAAGGCACATAAGCCGTTCCCTTTTCGTACCTCCAGACGATACGGCTTTTCGCATCGACATCGCCTGTTCTTATGGCCAGCGCGCGTTTGTCTTCGCTGCCCGCGCTGACGAAAACCATGTCGTGGCCCGCTACGGGGCTTGGAATCGCATACGATGAGACGCCCTCCGCCCGCCAGAGTTCCTTGCCCGTGGCCGGATCGTAAGCGATTACGGATTCGCCGCCAGATGCGATCAACTCTATTCTCCCGCCCGCCCGAACGAGCAAGGGCGTAGCCCAACTGCGGCGATGAGAGCGTGCGACTTTCCAAACTTGTTTGCCGGTCGTTTTGTCGAGCGCCGTTATGAACGAGCCTTCGCCATATTCCTGATCGCACTGAAGTATGACGAGGTTTTCAAAAAGCACTGGAGATGTCCCCGGCCCCATCCCGCCTTTTGCGATTCTGCCGACAGATTTTTTCCAGACCCTCTTGCCGTTGAAGTCGTAGCAGTAAACGCCCTCGGCCTCGAATGAAACATAAACATTCACGCCGTCAGTCGCGCAGGTCGCCGAAGCGTAGGTATTTTTGCGATGCCTGTTGTCGTAGACGCTGCCCTGATAAAGAAGTTTGTCCCACAGTATCTTTCCCGTATCGGAATCGATGCACAGCAGCTTGAGCGTTTGATCATTAGTGGCTCCTGTGCTGTCGGGGTGACGATATTCCTGCCCTTTGTAGATGTGACGCACGGCTTCCGCGCCTTCGATTACCTGGCCTTCGATTGAAGTGGTGAGAAAAATCCGATTGCCCCACACAATGGGCGACGAATGACCGCGCCCCGATATGCGAGTTTTCCATCGAATGTTTTTAGTCGCGCTCCACTCTAAGGGCAGATTTTTTTCATTCGAGATGCCGTTGCCCGAAGGGCCGCGCCACTGCGGCCAGTTGGCGCTGTCATCGCCTGAAGCCTGAAATGAAATCGAAACGAGAAAGATGAGCGTCAGAGCGAAAAGCGATTTGAAGCGGAGGAGTCTGTTCATCACCAATCCTCCTGCAAAGTAAATTCAGATCCCCACCAACGAGTCTATCGAGTCTATCGAGTCTTGAGAGTCTATCGAGTCTTGGGAGTCGGGGATTCAGACTCTCTGGACTCTCTGGACTCTCAAGACTCTCTGGACTCTCTGGACTATCGACCGATGCAGTAAAGATTTTTCTCTCCGCGGATGAATATCTTTCCTCCGGCTATCGAAGGCGTCGTGTAGACAGGCTCGCTCAGAGAGTTCGTCCGCAATATTTCATGCTTCAATCCGGCCTTCACTACGAACGTGTCGCCGTCTTCGCTCGGCAGCAGTATGTTGCCTTCGAAGGCGACGGGCGATGCCATAAACGAAGCCGGAACGGGTACGCGCCCGCCCTCATACTTCACCTCGCCCGTCCGAGGGTCGAGGCAGGAGAGTATGCCCTTGTCGGTCACGAGATAAAGATAATCGCCGTAGAGTATTGGCGAAGCGACATAAGCCGTACCCTTCTCATACTTCCACATCAAGTTGGGCGTGCCGGTGATATCGCCCTCGCCGCCGAGTTTGATGGCGATGGTGCGCTTTGCCGGATAACCGGCAGAGACGATCACAAAATCATTGCCCACGAGCGGCGTATGAATGGCGTTGCTCTCGACTCCCTTGCATCGCCACAACTCTTTGCCCGTCGCCGGATCGTAAGAGATTATCCACTCGTTGCCGTTCGTTATGAGTTCCGCGCGCGAACCGCTTCGCGCGATGACCGGAGTGGACCAGCTAACCTGAACCGGTCGCTTCTGACGCCAGACTTCCTTGCCGGTCTTTTTGTCGAGCGCGGCTATGAAGGAATTTTCTCCTCCGTCCTGATCGCATTGAATGATGAGCAGGTTTTCATAAAGCACGGGTGAAGTGCCTACTCCCATGCCGAGCGTCGGAACGCCGCCCAATGAAGCCTTCCAGACCTGATTGCCCTTGAAGTCGTAGCTGTAAAGTCCTTCCGATCCGAAATAAGCGTAGACGCTTTGGCCATCAGTGACAGCCGTCGGCGATGCAAAAGAACTTTTGCGGTGTCGGTGATCGAATACCTTTCCTTCGTAAGCAGTTTTCTCCCACAACAGCTTTCCGGTCTCGCTGTCGAGGCATAAGACTTTGAAGGTATGACTGCGGTCTGAGGAAACCCAGTCGGGATGTTTGAACTCCTGACCGCCGATGTTATGAACGACGGCTTTCTGGCCGGGGATGACATCGCCTTCGATGGCGGTGGTGAGAAAAACACGATTGCCCCAGATGATGGGCGATGAAAAGCCGCGACCGGGTATGGGCGTTTTCCATCGGACGTTTTTCGACTCGCTCCATTCGGTCGGGAGATTTTTTTCATCCGAAACGCCTCGACCTTCCGGGCCGCGCCATCCGGCCCAGTTCGAGCCTTTCGGCGCTGCCGGAGCCGTTGATAAAGAGATCATAGCCGCGAGCGCAAAAAAAACCGCCGCGCGCCTCGCCCACGAAAAACACTGCTTCATTATGGATTCCTCCGGGATCGTTTATGCACTGGGAATGCGCTTGCGCGCAAAGTTGAGATTATTCGGTCAAAGGCTGGGAGTCAACGCCGGTTGGGAGAGTGTAGGAGTGTGGGAGTGTGGGAGTAGGGGAGTTTGGGATGAAAAATCATGATGTTCTCGCAGTAGATTCGCTTTTGAATCACGTCGGACTTTCTTCTCCGGCCTTCGCCTATCTCCCTGATCGCCGCATCGAGTCTTTCGCGGGCGGCTGTCTAACGCATACCGCTTCAGCCGCAAGCGGTGGTTAGGCCATTCATCGCATCACCCCCACGCTTTCAGTTGGTAGGCCACCCAAAAGCAGACGACGCCGAGGCCCACGATTCCGCTCACGCAGAGCGCAAGGACTGGTGCCAGGCGGCGGTCGACCTCGGGGATGTTCGTGCGAGAGTAGTTGCGGAGGAACACCGCATTGGCCGCCAGGGCCAGGAATATTCCGACGATCACGTCGGCAACATAGTGCTGCTTGGTGAACAGCGTCGAGATAGCGACGAGCGAGGCGCACGACAATGTGACAAGTCCCAGTATGCGATGCACACGATGGCAGGCCAGCGCGGACACGAAAGAGTGCGCGACGTGGATGGATGGAAAGCAGTTATACGGTGGATCGGCATCGTAGAGGAACCGCAGGCCCCAGACGGCAAAGCCGTCTCCCGTCACCGTGTCCGGACGTGGGGCAACGGTCGGATAGAGCAAGAAGCACGTGTATGCCACAGACCACACAGTGATGTATGCCCACACGGTGCGGCGGATCATCTCCTTCTGCTGAACCACGAACACCGGCAGCGCGATGAGAAAGGCGTACAGCGCGCCGTAGACAAGCGCCCAGGTTGGTGTAAGGGGCAGGAGCCGGTCCAGCGCCATCTCGGGCATGTGTACGGCACTGCCCCGCGCTCGTCCCGCGATGACAAGATAGAACGGGACGAGGGTCACGAGGAGGATCATGGGAGCAGTCACCGGGTAGGGACGTATTAGCGTCTGCCTGACCGCACCCCATGTGATGCGAATTCCATCGGAAGTGTTCGTCGACGAATCGTGTATCATCGTGGCGGTCTCACTATGGTTCGAGTGTCGGCCTGACGCCGCGTTCACCGTGCCGCCGCAGGGAACTGGCCGAAGCATAAGAAATTCAAATCGGCGGCTACGGTGCAACGGCAAGTTGAACTAAGCGCTCCGCGCAGATAGGAACTGCCCTTATCAGATTGACTCGATCACTCTCCCAGCCAATCGGTCTATACTTCCTGTACCCAAAATCTATTTTCAGGAGGTGTTACCATGACCGAACTTCGCAAGAGAATGATCGAGTCTCTTCAACTTCAAGGCTACTCCCAACGTACTCAGGAATGCTACCTCCGCGCTGTCCGCCAACTAGCCCAACACTTCAACAAGTCCCCTGACTTGATCTCTGAATCGGAACTCCGAGACTACTTCCTCTACATTATCAATGTCAAGAAATGGTCTCGTCCCTCGACGACCATCGCTCTTTGCGGTATCAAGTTCTTCTTCGAGCACACTCTCAACCGCCAGTGGAAGGTTTTCTCTCTGGTTCGCCCTGCCCCTGAGAAGAAACTCCCCGTCATCGTCTCGCTCGATGAAGTCCGCCGTCTTCTCTCCCTCGTCCGCCTGCCTCGCTATCGAGTATGCCTCACCACAATCTACTCCTGCGGCCTGCGCCTTCAGGAGGGAACTCACCTTCGCGTCTCCGATATCGATAGCTCAAGGATGATGCTCCACATTCGTCTCGGCAAGGGTGGAAAAGATCGCTATGTTCCTCTGCCTGATCGCACTCTCGATCTCCTTCGCCACTACTGGGCTACACATCGCAACCCACTACTTCTGTTTCCTGCCGAAGGGCGCGACCACCGAGACCTCTCGAAAGCTACGGAGCCGATGTCGAAGAGCAGCGTTCAAGACGCCTTCCGCGCCGCGCTCAAGCAGAGCCACATCAACAAGCTGGCATCGGTTCACACGCTTCGTCACTCCTGGGCCACTCACCTGCTCGAAGCAGGGGTCAATCTTCGACTCATTCAACTCTGGCTCGGTCACGCTTCTCCATCGACTACTGCTCTCTACACTCACCTCACCCAGACNNGTTGGAGCCGACGCAATCAATCAGGTGATGAATGATCTGTGATGGTCGAGGTGGCTGACATATTCCGCGCGCATGGCGAGGAGTATCGAGCAAAGTTCGGCCAGCGGATGCTGCCCTCTCACTTGCGAGCCATGCGAGCCATTGAATCTTGCCGCACTCCCGCACTTGGCGGACAGGTCTACTACTGTGAAGACTGCGACGAGACTCTTTTCAGTTATCACTCGTGCAAGAACCGTCACTGTCCCAAGTGCCAGAATCATCAGGCCCAGGAGTGGCTCGAAAAGCAGAAGGAGCTATTGCTGCCAGTCAACTACTTCCTCGTCACTTTCACCCTGCCCGATGAGTTGAGACAACTCGCTCGATCAAATCAACGAGAGGTCTACAACCTACTGTTTCGAGCATCGGCAGAAGCATTGCAACAACTGGCTGCTGACCCCAGATTCGTGGGCGGTCAGTTGGGTATGGTCGGAGTGCTTCACACCTGGACTCGCGCTCTTGTCTATCACCCGCACGTCCACTACATCGTCAGTGGAGGCGGACTGGAGACCGAGGGGCGATGGCGGGCATCAAGAGAAAACTTCCTTGTGCCTGTCGAGGCGCTGTCAATGCTGTTCCGAGCCAAAGTTCGTGACCAGATGAAGAAGGCCGGCCTCGCAGATGACATCGAGGAGCGAGTGTGGAAGAAGGACTGGGTAGTACACTCCGAGCCAGTAGGGAGCGGAGAATCAGCCTTCAAGTATCTCGCGCCTTATATCTTTCGAGTAGCCATCTCGAACAACAGAATACTGAAACTCGAAGAGGGCCGAGTGACCTTCTGCTACAAGGAATCGGCGACTGACAAAATCAGAACCTGCACATTGAGTGCGGAGGAATTCATCCGCCGGTTCCTGCAGCACGTCCTTCCAGAGCGATTCGTGAAGGTGCGCTGCTACGGGCTGATGAGTCCGACCAATCGCGATCTGCTCGAAGAAGCCAGACAACAACTCTCGGCAGGGAAGAAGGAAGGCGAGCCGAGCGAGAGTGAAGAGATTGTCGAAGAGCCTAAGCAATGCCGTTTATGCCCGCGATGCGGGAAGGAGATGAAACTCATAGAGAGGCTGCGTGCCAGGAGTCGAGAGCCGCCGTGAAAAAGAGAATGACCGCACAACTGCCAACCGAAACCAGGCAGACGCCGAGAGATGAAGGCGGCGTCAGGGGAGAGGTGCGGCCCTGGGGTCAAAGATCAAGCGCGCCAAAGGCGACGGTAGGTTATCTCAGGCCAGAGATACTGATTTGTGAGAGCAAAAGAGAAGCTGGCATGAGAAAACGAGCCAGACGAAAAGAAAGCCGAGAGAGAGTCGCCTGTGCCGGAAGGCATTAGAAGCCAAAACAGCCTGTCATTGAAACTCCAAATACCCCCGGTCCCGGCTTAGTTCAACACAGACTTGCGTGGCGGCTTGCCAATGCGTGAGGCTCGACTCATCACACCGCCCCACGCGAAGTCTTAATACGTTAGAATCTTTTCGTCAGCCTGCTTCAGCAGTCGATTCTTTTCGGGATGCGTCGAGCCATCCGATTTCGAGCGACTGCTAATCCTGTCTCTCGCCATCGATTCTTATCGGGATGCGTCGAGCCTTACAATTTCGCGCGACTTCTTTCTTCTTCCGGTCGATCTCTCCGCAAAGCACTCTAACGCTCCCGTTCAGCCGGTGCGCGAGATATTCCGGGTTTGATACGAAACTCGCTTCGCGCACTCGGCTGGAACGGGTTGTTAGGCGCGCAGTTTGAGGAAGCCACACTCTTATTCCTTTACAAATGAAGAATGTTAAGGCTTATCGCTATCGGATGGCTTTGGATTGTCAGGGTCGCCATCCTCCCTCTGGAGTACTTGCATTACTAAATCCAGCACTTGCTTCATTGCTGACGACTGGTTCTCAACTATCTGTCTCAGCGACTCAGTCTTTGTTTTGACTCGCAATAACTCTTCTCTAAATTGCTCTCTTTCTTCTTCGCTGTCAAAAAGACTACTTTCCTGACCAAGCAGAGGTGGCCCTCTAAATATAACATCTAATCCTCCAACAACAGCTAATCCAAAAAGAAAATAATTCAGGCTCCCAAGAACTCCTTGCATAATGGAACTGATGTTACGCAGTCATTG
>DLHY01000066.1:24058-97261 GCA_002483445.1 Blastocatellia bacterium UBA7656 | reverse complement strand
AACTCGCGGAATTCGGAGAAGGTGTGGTCAGGCCCGCCGCCGGGGTTGCCCTTGACTCTCTGGTAATTGATGATTTGGGCGTCAGGCTCGATTCGGTCTTTGGGCGGGGTGAAGAGTTCGTCGGTATCTTTATCAACCACGAGACCGCTGACGTCGAAGTTCTCACGGTAGTTGCCTTTGATTGCCAGCCCGTTGTTGACGGTCGGCAAGACCTGGACGATGTAGTTGCCCTCGGAGACTTCCTGATGGCGAAGTATGTCGGAGAGTTTCGAGAAGTCAGCGGTGTTCAGATAGCTGACGCTGTTACCTGCCGCGACATTGGCTACGTTGATTGTGGCATCCATCGCGGCAACGATGGCGCTGATAATTGCGCCGGATGTCGAGCCGATGAATTCGAGGGCAGGAAGTGGTTTCTTATCAAGGGCCGAGAGGAAATCTACGAGGCTGTATTTGTAGCCGACGACTTCTTCATTACTGGCACCGCGACCGTAGATTTCAGTGACGGGTTCGCCAACTACTTTGAGAACGAATTTTTCGCCGCTCGGCATCGTGAGCGTACACGTATCCCCCGCGCCGGGCGCGTCGTTGAAAACCAATGTGCTGTCGATGACTATTTCGACGGCTACACCCAAGCTCTCTCGGACGCTCATGTTGAATTTGTGCCATAGTATTCGAGACGTGTAATCGACCGAATTGGCGGTGAAATTGAGTGGCATAGTTGACTAAAGTAGTGTTTTTTACTGAGGCAGGTATGCGGCAGAAAAAGACCGTCCGGCCTGATTATCATGGTTTGCAGTCAGGCCGGACGCTGGACAACTGCATTCAAGATTGTCCATGAGGAGATACGCGGAAAAAAGAACCGGCACAGCCCAGAATCCCTAAAAACTGTGCCGGTTCGGGTTCCGTTTTCAATTTCAACGGAACATACGGAGATTCACTTTTCTACCGATACAACGGTTAGCTGATGAGCATCAGGACTCGCTCACAATCCTCGATAGAGCCTATTCTCGCATGTGCTTCAGGGTCGTAGTGGCCTGTCACGAGCATTTGGGTTAGGGTTGTTTTAACGTCAGAATGGGCATGGCACGCTTTTCTTAAAAATCCGAATTTGCGCTTTGGTAACGGCACAATGCTCAATAAACTGGCGTCCTCTTCATGCGCGGCACCGGCTGCGCGTATGGCAAAGACTGCATCCGTACTAAGCTTGCCGTAATTTGCTTTGATGGAGTTAGACTCGTCGAGAAGTGCGGTCAGTTTCGCAAACGTCTTTTCTACTTCCCTGTCTATCGCGCCAAACCTCTTCGCCATCGCCGAAGCTTTCTCTTCGAAAGGCTTTGCGACAACTCTTATCTTTGCATGGCGCTCTGCTTCCGCCACAGCCACACCTTCCCGCTCGATTCTTGCTTGCTCCGCAATCAAATTCTCAGCCCGTCTTGACTCAAGCTCCGCTGAGAGCCGCGATTCTTCGTCGGCAGCTTCCTGCTTCCTTCGCGCCGCATCTTCCAACTGACTCTGCAAGTCGAAATCCAGTGCAGGCGTAGCCGGGTTTTCTTTCTGCTTGAAACCTAACATTTTTCCTTACCTTTCATTATCGTTGTATCGGGGTTTCTATCAGGCATTCAGTCCAATTGGTCTGCAATCAACTCGCGCTGCTGCTTCAGCCTTTCGAGTTCAACCGTCAGCGTCTTCTTGCGTTCAAGGTCTTTACAGTTTTCAACGCGGGCGGTCGCAGCGACTATCTGCCGAGTGAGGTCTTTCCGCTGAAAGGCCAGTTGCCGATAATCGATTCTCTTCTCTACGACATCGACGAGCCTTCGCTGCGAAATTGCAAGGGCTTCTTGGTACTGATGGCGCATCGAAGGGCGCAGCTTAGGGTCAGCAAGAATTTTTCTATAGCGAACGACTGCCTGCTCTGCGGCTGCGAACTGGCCCGCTTCGCTGTGGGTGAGTTCCCTCATTCGGCGAGCGACTTTTTCTTTTGCGCCAGTAAGCTTCTGCTTGGCGAAATGTAGTTTGTTAGCGACCTCGACCAACTCGCCGAAAAGTACCGGGTCGCTCAAAGGGCTGCTATTGCCTAAAGTGTCCATGTAAGCTTCAGCCCTCGCCAAAGCTGATTCAATCGCTGCTTCTTCCGTCGGCAACTCCTCATGCGCCGCAATGAATTCTTCAATCTCAATTCTTTCGTCTTTTGACAACATCTCTCTCCTCTTATTTCAGTACGGCGGGCATTCTCTGTGCAACAAGCTGAAGAACATCCCGCAAGTAAACATACAACCTGCCTCGACTCTTTAACCCGATGGGAAGGTGATCTCTGTCTTTCCAACGCCGGATCGTGTCTTCGGCGATTCCAGTTAGAGCCGCTGCTTCTCTGAAAGTGACCAAACCACTCTGTTCGTAATAATCTTTGCTAAACACTTTCGACTCACCCATGCTTTGCTGATCTATGAAAGGGACGGCAAGCCTGTTCAGGGTCAAACGACTGAACACCTCGCCGATAGAATACCTCTTCTCCCTCTACTTAGAATCAAACTCTGTTCCTGATTAAATTGAGCAATATAGGTGTAAGTTTTTACAATACAGCAGCTTACGGTTTTCGCCCCGGTTCTGAGCGCAGGTACACTCGATTACAAACTCTGATTCGAAAGGACTTCCGTTCGGGCAGACAAATCCGAACAAAATCGGTTTATTAGTTATCGCTTCTTTGGTTTGGAGCGTCGGTTGATGACAGACTTGTAGGCCAGATGCTTGTGATATATCCTGAATGCGTTTAGTAGGCTCCTATTCCCCAGACTCAAACACTCGGTTGGTTTCCAGTGGAGATATGATGGGGTTCAAATATCGCATCGACAAGGCGAGCAGGGTTGTCTATCTGGAAGGTGAGCCGCCGAGTCTTGAAGCATGGAAGCAAACGCTCATGGCTATCTTTGCTGATCCAGACTTTGAATCGGGCTTCAACTTCCTATCTGACCGCCGATCCTCAGACCAAGCCCGCACGAGTAATTTCCTCAGAGCCGCGCTCGAATTTCTCAAAACGCATGAAGACAAGATGGGTAGATGCAAATGGGCGACAGTCGTTTCAACAACCGTAGCCTATGGGACGGGGCGTATGGCGCAGATTCTTTCCCAAAACATGCAAATCGAAGTAGAGGTCTTCACAGATATAGACGAAGCCCGGCGCTGGTTACTCCAAGCCTCGCCTCAACTCCCGTAGAATTCTTCTGAATAGTCTTTTTCTATCGGTTTGTACTCTATTACTATAAGCTCTTCGACGCCGCACTCAAGCGCCATACATATCTTCAAAATTGTGCTGAGGTCAATTCGAGTAGTGCGGCCATGAAATATATCCCATACACCTTTGTCGGTCATTCCTATCATTTTTCTAAGCCGGTATTGAGTCATTCCCTTTTCTTCGAGAAGGTCTTTAAGAGCGATGCGGATTGTTGGTTCGCCTTTCATAGCCAAGTAGTATACCGCCCAGCGCAATTCCAGCGAAACTCTAGCGGATTTCATGAAAAAATTTTGAGCGAGCCTTTCAGAAGCATGACCCCAAACTCCTAATGAAATTTTTTGAGGTCAGGCTATTCGAAAGACCCACACTACTGATTTGCATAATACAAATCCGATGGTGGGAAACCTAGAAAAATTATCGCGTGGGTGGGGTGTACCCTCATAAAACTTTTCATTTTCGCCACACTAATGCACTATGCTAGTACGGTTTTTGGGGCGTCTATCGGATGATACAGGTCATGTTGTTTGGTTTTCGGTTGCCAGATTTCTAATCTAAGTAAATCGCGCTACTTGGGCTTGCTAGTCTTTTTCAGGTTGGCCGGTTCGTAAATAAACAAGTCACCCGGAAGGCAAGATAATGCTGCGCAGAGCTTATCCATTACGTCAATTCTCAAGGCTTTCACTCTGTTATGTCTAAGCTTTGAAATCACAGCATGGTTGATACCAGTCTCTTTACCTAACCAATAAAAGGTTTCTCCCTTTTCTTCCAATAATTCATCAAGTCGCAGTTTAATCATGCTCCTTTCCTCTCCAATTCGCCTCAGTGCAATCCTACCTTTAGTATAACGCAGAATAAAATATATTGCAAAACATACTATTTTACGCTTGACATAATATACCACGAAGCGTAACATACTCTCATACCGAAAAATCATGTGGGCCGCGCATACTTAAAACGCGGGAATGGAGAACGAAATGAAAGCACAACTCGTAAAGGCGAATCCGTCAGATGAAATCACAGCGAAGGTTGAGGCAGAACTGGACAGGGTATTCAAGCCTATAGACAGTACACAGTTCCCGTACTATGACAGGTTCGCTCGAACACTTGACAGTATCGTGTCAGACATGGCCAGCAAGGGCAGCGACATTGACTACTACGTTGTCCAAGAGCAGTTTGAGCAACTTCTGAAAGTATGGTGTGACAACAACTACTATACGCTTCAACCGGATGAAGTGTATGCAACACGGCGCTCAGAGATACGGGCAGAACTACTTGCTGAGATTAGCGAATCGTCGGAGGTATAACATGACCAACAAGGCAACTCGTAAACTCGCATCCTGCCCAAACCCTGTTGATACGCTTCGCACAAGGCTTATGCGCCTTGCACTCGATTCTAATCTGACGCGAAGCGAATTGACTGCGATTGTCGCAGTCGCCAGTCAGCATGGTCTTTGCAGACTGGCAAACATCACCAAAGCGAACAATTCGCAACTCCGAAATGAGATTTTCAGGATAGCGGCAACAGAGCTATCCGCCAGTAGTCAGCAAATCAGGCAAGCCGTTAATGCAGCGCGTTTAGTGCGTGCTGCGAAACAAAAACTCGTAACCAAAGGAAAGTGAGGGGAAAATGAAGAATGTAAATGTGGACTCCATCAATCTTGCGATAGAGGAACTGAGAATCAACGCGGACGATGACATCCGTGCTGCGGTGATTACACTTTTAGACGCAGTGGCGTGTAAGATTGACGGTCGCATAAGGGTAGATGCGAAAGCAAGGGCGAGCATAGAAGATTCACTCTTCGCACAAGGCGTATGCGGACACGCGCTTGCCAGAATTCACCAAGCATAGTTCAAATCCAACAAACCAATTTCGTCGGGCGATAGTTCGTAGCTGTCGCCCGATTCTCTTTTGGGCTACCTGCTCTGCCAGTATCATCCTACCTATATGCTGACCTGTCCCTTGCGCCAGATAGATAAGTAAATCCAGATAGGTATGCAATTTTCACTATTATAGTTTCAATGGTTCCTACAATAGCGATTGCTGGCGTTTGCTCGCCGTTTAAGACACTTTCAGGCTTGCCTTGATACCCTGCCCGTAGACTTTGGATTCGCTATGCTGCAAACAGCGCGTTTCTTCGATAAAACATTGACTTATCCGTAAGATTGTGCGATAATCAATGCATGGTTGGTTCCATCGCTGCTACAGAGTATCCCGATAGTCATAATATATGCGACAAGCTCTGCGAGGCTACAGCGATTCTAAGTAAATCAGGCCAATTGCCAACCTTGCGCCGAATTCGGCGAGCAATCCGGCAGATTTTCAGCGAGTGTTTCGATTCGATGCTCGTACCATCCTCTATAAAGGTTCAGGCTGAGACCCTGATCGTGAAAGTGTCTGAACATAAAGCGCCAGAACATGGGCATAAGCTATCTGAACCATCATTTGGCGCTTATTTTTCTGAAATGAAAACTCCGTGCCTGAACCAGCACGCTGCGGCCATCGGTAATAAAAACGCTGAGAAAAAACAAAGTGCGCACTTTGATTTGTATAAAAACGAATCCGAGCAAGAAATTGCCCACCGAGGTTTTCAGTCCACTATGCTGATGGTGGAACAGGGCTTGGTTTAATTGAGTAAGGCTTTAGCCCTACTCTAGCTCTACAGTTTTTATTTTTGCTGATACAGCACCCTCTTTCCACTCATTCGGAACATTCTTAGCTTCTAAACTCTGCAAATACCGAATGTAATTTGGTTTTATTGGGTCAACATTAAGGTCGTAGATAGCGGCTACGGTTTGGCCGTAACCCTCTTGGTTAGCTATTGTAAAGTCATCCTCATGAACAGCATTACCGTCGGAGTCAAGAAAAAAGACGGTAATAGTCAACGTTTTTACAGTTCTATCACCCTTGTTCTTAACTTTAATGTCAACACCAACACTACGCCCTGAAAAAGAATTGACCCAGCGAGCTTTAACACTTAGAAGTTGAATTTTATCTGCATATCCCGGCGAATCGGAGTCGTTTTTGGCCTGCTGGTCAGATGCCACTTTATCGACTTTGCTTGTCTGTGTTGCCTGAGTAGGAGTTGTTGACCCTCGGTATAACCAACCGCCGACTAACAAGCCCCCTGCAAAGGCGAGAGCCATGCCTGTTAAAAGCAAGCCTATCACAACCCCGCTCGACCTGAGCAAAAAGGTGAATGGGGGGTTGCTTTTCTTTATAGGCTGCGGTCCCGACTCGTTGTTGTCATCCGTTGACAAGGCGAATTTTTACCTCCGCTCGATGAATTTTTGCCTCTGCTCGACGAAATAGTAAACACAAACAGCTTTTATCAGAAAGGATTTCGGTAGGCAATAGATATAACCCGCATGTGCGAGCCGACAGAAGTTATTCGATCCTGCCCTTTTTTGAGCGTCTGTTTGCCAAGTAACTCCCTGATCCTAGTTCGACTCAGGTTTCCGTTTTCAAGCGAAGGTTGGCTCAAGTATCGCTAGAACCGCCATTGCCTACTCAACATCGTCTATTTTTATAGTCGCTTTTGCCAGCTTAGGTTGAATCCTGTTCAAAATATGTTCCGTGCTTTCATAGAAAACTTCAGCATCAATTGCACGGTAAAAAAACTCGGCATCGTCGTCAGGTAGCTTGTCAACCAGAGACTCTAACTCCTGCCCACATTCGCTTATCGCAAAGATGCTATGAAGTTCGCCGGTTCTTTCTGGTTCCACCGCTTCAACTACTAGCCTTTTTATGAATTCGTTAAGCAGGTCGTTGTCTCCAACAAACAAATCCATAAGGCTTCGCTGCCTCTCGGCACGTTCCCATGTTTCCGGGTCTTCAACCATTTCTTTGTAGCATGCATATTGCCTCAAATCAGCGTCAACGTTTTCGCGTGTGATTGACTCTATCTCAACAGAGAAATACAAAACCAGCTTGACGACCTTTTTTCGCATAGACCCCGTTTCCTTAATCGGCTCCACTCTGATCGCGCAAAACAACGACCCCGGCTTTAGTTCGACTCAGGCTTGCGACCAGACTCGCCAACTTTTTCCGCCGACGGATTCCATACCGTGCCATCATCCCGTACTACTTTGAGTACGCTGACCCTCGCTGTATACCGGTCGCTGTTATCTCTATCATCCACGAATACCATAGCGCGTTTGAGTTTCTTCGTACCTCCGGGCTTGATTTTCAATCTCTCCTGCGGGAAGCTCCAGCGGCGATGAACTCTGCCGTCATCGAAGCGGTCGTAAACCTCGACCTCCCAAATAACTGCGATGATGGTCTTGGAGCCGGTATTTTTGAGCCTTAGATTGAAATCAACCTTGAATGCTCGATAGTACGCCTGCGCAAAATTCTGCCCCCACCAGAATTTTTCTATTTCCACGCCTTCAGGAAGCTTCTGCTGTGCCTGAGTGCAGAGCGGAAACAGAAGCAACGAGGTTAAAAGAATAGCATTGAGTCTTCGCATCATAATCTCCTTTCCAAATTCTGCTATGAAACTAAAAAAGTCTTACTTGCCAGATGACCATCAGGGCTGTTCTCTGCTATCTTGTGGCTCAACTAGCATGGATGAGTCGGAGCTAACCTATTGATAGCCGCAGCCGCGAAGTCTAAGAGTCCAAGACTTGCGGCGATAAAATGGTCCAATCAACTACTAACCCAAAATAGGGTTAGTGTCAAGCGCAACACAAAAAAACTCCGCTCATCAGGGGGGAATTCCTGATGGGTAGAGCCGCACGGTTAAAATCGAAACGACTCCCCGAAAAGCTCCTTCAGATTCGCCTTGTGCTGGGGCTTTCCCAGAATCAAATGATTCGGCATTTGGGTCTGGCCGATGTGCTTTATCAAAGCAATGTTTCCGGTTTCGAGTTAGGAGAACGGGAGCCGCCCTTACCAATTCTGTTGAGGTATGCGAGAGTAGCCGGAGTCTGTGTTGATGTGTTGATTGACGATGAGTTGGATTTGCCGGATAAATTACCGAGCAAGCCTGAGCATAGAGGTAAGGTGAAACGAGTAAGCCGCCTAGCCAAATAGAGTTCAAAATTATCGAATTGACATTCAATGAGAAGCGCATTAGAGTTCGGCGCAGGTCGAGCCTTCTTGGGCAGGGTAGAGAGAATCAGTTTCAGGAAGGACATTATGTCGACAGATACTTTTTACTCATTGAGCGGAGTCTGGAATATAGAAGGCTTCGATGATTGGCAGGAAAACGAAATTTTCCTTGAAGAAGAAAAAACATCCGAAGCCAAAAATGCCACGCGCCTTATCTCTGGCAGGGCCGAAGTGATTCCGAAAGTCGGTGAGGTTCTTTTCTTTGATATTATCGGCAATAACCTCGGCCATATAGCCACTTTTGTCCTTCGATACAAAGAACTCCAGTTTGGATTCAGCGGAAAATTTGTAGACGCTGATAAGTTGGAAGGAGAACTTTTGGAGGATGTAAAAGGAGAGAAATCCGATAAAGGCAAAATCGGAGTGACCTTGAGAAGAAAATAGATAAAGCCGCCTCTCTCCTTCGGGAAGGGAATAGCCCAGAGTACCCAAAAGATTCGAGCGCCGCAATTACTCAAATAGACTGGCGGCGAACTCCCCTATCTTTTGCAGATGTGATTTCGGTAGAAACTGAAGTTGCTTGCTGTTGGTAATGAGGTCTTTGACGTAAATCGCCGTGAAGCGGGCTATCTCCGCATCAGCCGCGCCTTTAGATTTAAGCCACGCCGTAAGCTTTTTGAAGGAGTTCGATGGGAAAGCCTTTTCGCCGATAATACAGTCCCGGATGAACTGGTAGTATACATCGAGATAATGAGATAGTTCTTTGCTGTTCGAGTCTACCCTTGTAAGTATATTCTCCAAAGCCTGCCCACTCTTTTTATACGGCGTGCGAGGAACGAACGTCTCGATGTGCTGGTTAAGCAGCCGCTTTCCCTCTTTCATTTCAGACGGAGTGAGTTCGAGGGCTTCAAAAACGGCGTGTCCCACATCTTCGCTGATATAGACCGCATCTTGTTCGTACCGGCTTAGGCTTGATGCGGCGACGTGTACGCCCAGTTTATCGATTCTCCGTGAAAGTTCCCCAAGCGTATAATCCCTCTCGTTTCTCTTCTCCCTGATAAACTGCCCGAAGGTTTCAGCCATGCTCGAATCCTCTTTTCGCATCTGGGTATGGTGTATCGACCGAACTATCTTAGCATAGGATATACTATCCTAGCATACCCGCCGGGCATCAGCTAAAGGCTTTGACAGCAACCTTGACAGCACGCAGAACAACCCTCTATGTACTGCTTAGACACGTTGGATTGTAAGTGTTGAAAATACGCAAAAGGTTAGACTTGTTGGACGCGGTTAGACAGGTTGATACTCCTGCCAGTGATAATGCGTCACGAGCCATTCGCCTGCCTTATTCCACATCGCCTCTCGATCACCTCCCGGCCCGCCTGTGAGATAAAGCGCGGGAATGCCTCGCTTGAAAAATGCGTAATGATCCGAGCGAAAGAAGAAACCTTCCTCCGGCGCAGGATCGGGCGCGATCTCAACGCGGTAAGCCGCTGTCACCTCTTTGATCAATGCGCCGAGATCGGAATGATCGAAGCCGAGATCGATTATGATGCCTAGCTTTCCCCAAACGTCCGTGCCTATCCCGTCGAAGTTTATGTTGGCGGCGACTTTCTCAATCGGCCATGTCGGGTGATTGACCCAGTGTTCAGCCCCCAGCAGTCCGTACTCTTCGCCCGTCAGCGCGATGAAGAGGATCGAACGACGCGGTTTCATCTTCGACATTACTTCCGCAATCGCCACCATCTTTGCGACGCCCACAGCGTTGTCGGCTGCGCCGGGGTAAATCGTCCCGTCCGAATCTATCCCGTAAGCGTCGTAATGCGCCGTGTAGATGACGGCTTCTTCTTTGAGCTTTGCATCCGCGCCTTCGAGCAACGCGACGACGTTGCTGCTCGTGGCTTCTTCGTGTTTGACCTGAACCGACAGGGCGGCCTGTTTGTTCAAGTCGCGCGAGACGAATTCGCCCTGCTCGGCTTTCTGTCGGGCTTCTTTGTAAGAGATGCCCGACGCGGTGAAAAGACGTTCGGCTGCGCTCTCGCTCGCAATGATGATGGGGGGGATTTTGAAAGGCATCTGCGTCGAGTCGGCCAGAGCAACGCGGCGGCGCGCGAGATAGGAAGCGACGAACGAGTATGGTCGCTCCTTATTTTCGGCGTAGATGATGACGAAGGCAGTCGCGCCTTTGCTGATGAGCCGAGTGAAGAGTGCCATCTGGTTTGAAACTTTGGCCCATGTCGCGTTATCGACATTTTTCGGTTTGCCATCGAACACGACGGCTATCTTGCCTTTCAAATCGATTCCCGCCAGATCATCGCGTTTGATTTCAGGTGAGACCACGCCGTAGCCTGCGAGCGTCATCGCGCCGTTTATATCTTTCGACTCGGCTGGAAGAGGCGGAGCGATGACGAAATCATCCTTGAAACGAAAGGCAGTCTCTCCCGCTTTGAATGATGATTGCGGAAGCACGCGCTCGACTTTGAATCGGATCGATTGCAGATAAGTGTTGCCATCGCCCGCGGGTTTGAGTCCGAGCCTTTTGAATCTGTCAGCGAGATATCTGGCTGCGCGATCGCCGCCCGCCTGACCGGTTCCGCGCCCTTCCATATCTTTTGAAGCAAGCGCGGTCGTCACATCGCGAATGGTCTTCACCTTCAGGCGCGAAGCCGCCCGTTGCTCGGCAGCGGACAAAGCGGGCTTTTGCGCAAAGACGGATTGATACAGAAGCGCGAAGGTGATGAGCGCGACCAGCGATCTGCGAAATGACGGGGATGATTTCATTTTGGTTTCTCCTCAAACAAGGTACAGCAGGCTGCCAGCCTGCTGCTGCTTCAATTTTCATGCTTTCCGTGCGTCATCGACGACTCCTCCTTTTTATTCGGGAAAAGCCATTCGCGAAAGCCGGGCGATCAGATCATCAAGATATCGGCGCAACTCTTCTACTGAAACGCCGCCCGGCGCGATGAGATCGTCGCCCATCTTTATCTGGCTCAACACCCAGCCGAGTTGCGCAGCAGTCAGCCCCGTGTCCTTCAATCGGGCTGCCTCAAGCGTGTCTTCAATAGCGTATCCGGCCATCTCAAGCGCGCGCACATCAACGAGGTCGCGAATCTCCGACCTCGACAACAGCGCGCAGAGTTTGTTTGCAAGAATTTCTTCAGGCGGGTCGATGCAAATGCCGCCCACCACAGGTTTTTCACTCACCATCTGCGCCACACGATCCCGCACCAGATCGATGACTACATCTTCCGAACCGCGACGCATAAGCAGCCTGCGGAAATCCGGGGCTGTTTGCAAGGACTCAATAGGGGTCCCGCTGTCGCGCGCTATCTCGGAAATTAAAGCGAAGCCTTCATCGAGATCGTCAGTCTCGCGGTGTCCGAGGTAAAAGCCCGCGAGCGCGGCTCCGCCCGTCAACAAGAATCGCTGTTCACGACTGAAGAAAGAGTCGAGAAATTCTTTTTGAAGCGCGGTGAGTTTGCTACTTGCCAATCAGACCCTCTTTGTGCCAGCGATCGAGAATGAATTCCCAGAAGCCCCTGCGCCGTCCGAGATGAGGCGATAGCTCAGGCCATCTTCGCCATACTTCTTCGGGCGAGGTGAATTTCCATACGTCTGTGTCGCGAGCCTCGCGAAGCAGCTTTGCTAGAAGCCGCGTCCGTTCCGGCGGCGATGATGTGTTCAGTCTGTGTCTGAATTCTAAAACAGTCATCGGCTCATCCCATAAGAAATAAGGAATGGCCGAAGGGTCGTCCATGTCTGTTGAAAGAGAAACGCTCATCGCAATCTCCGCGAGACAAGCTTATGGGTTGGTCTCCGCCTTGCGCAAGAGTTCGAGCCATTCATTTCTTCCCGGCGGATTGAAACTTCGCGGCCATCTCTTTGTAGATTCGCGCGCTCAACCCTTCGGAGAAAGTTTGATAAGGCTGATAGAGATTCATGTGATCGCGGCCCGGAACTATCTCACACACTGCATCGCTTCCTTTCTGCTTGAAGAAATCGCATAGCATTATCACGGCCTCTTCGAGATGAAAAGTGTCCGCGCTGCCGCATATCACGTTGATTTTGCCCTTCAATCGGGGGCCAAGCGTCGCCCAGTTTTTTTCCAGTATCAGCCGGATGTCGTACTTCTGCCATGCTGTGAGAGTCGCCTGATTGAGTTCGCCCGACGCGCGATTAAATAATTTCATCGGTCTTCCGTCTTCACCCCGCGGACTCCACACCCACTCGAATGAGGCGAATTGCCCGCCATACTCGCCCATCACTGATTCCATTCGAACGAATTCTTCTATAGTCACAAGCTCGCGGCCCTGCATCCGCACGAGATTTTTGGCCTTGCCATCGCGACGGCGATAAGCGTTATCGGTCGAACCCGGCGTCGCATCGATGCCGGTGAAGGCGTGAAGATCGACCGGATCGGGAGCCGTCGACCACGTCCCTCCGAAAAAGTCCGGGTAGGTTATCTGCAACCACAGCGTAGACCATCCGCCCGATGAATGACCTGTGAGAAATCGCGCGTGAGGTTTATTGATGAGGCGGAATTTCTTTTCCAAGTGCGGAATGAATTCTTCCGTGAGCGCGCGGCCCCACGGGCCGTTGTTGACCGAATCGGCGAATTCGTGATGGCCCGTCGGAAACGATCCGTCGAGGAAGACGTGAATCATCTCCGCCTGTTTTCCATCGCTCATGGCTTTGATCATCTGCGGCCCTTGCCTCCAGGCTCCAGTGTGATCGCCGCCGAATCCATGAACGTGATAAACGGTCGGATAAGTTCGGCTCGAATCTTTGCTGTAACTCGACGGCAGCACGACTCCCGCGCGCATCTTGATCGCGCGTCCCCAGAAATCAGAAAGCATCGCGCTTTGAAACTCCGTGAGCTTGACCGTTTCCGTATCCGTCGGTTTGAAGCGAGCAGGGGTGCGTCGCGTGAGCGCAAGCTCGATGGGAGCAGAGTTTGCGGTATTGAGGTTTTCAACTTTTATCACTTCGCTTGAAAGGTCGCCTTCGTCCTGTCCGTGATAGGCATAAGTGTGATTCGGATCGAGCAAAGCCATGATTTGATACGCGCCCGGTTTTGCCTCGGAGAAGGGGCGCGGGAAAGCGATTCGATCCGCGTCGAATTCGATTACGCTCGCAGGCGCGAAATGCTCGATTTCCACCGCGGCCATCCATGTGCTGCCGGGAATGAAGCCCACTCCGATTGTCTGTTGGGGCTGCGCGGAATTGGTCATCAGCAGAAACAATCGACCTGAGACGGCATCCGCCGCGATGTCTTTCGACAGCGTGATGCGAAAGCGCGACGGCGCGGGATTTTGCGCCGCGACCTGAGAAGAGACGGCGACAACAAACAAGAGAACGAAAATAATCAACGATGAAATCAGTCTTCGCATGAATTCTCCTCGAAAAACAGAAGTCAGAAGTCAGAAGTCAGAAGTCAGAATATAACAACTGACCGCCTAAGTCATAAATCAGAATATAGCAACTGACCACCGACCACACATCGAATGCGGAGTGTAGAATGCGGAATGCGGAGTCGATCAATTCCGCATTCCGCACTCGGCCCGCCGACCATGGCCCTCGAATGCTGATATTGAAACCGCGAGAATTGCCTTTTGCCGGTCAGAGGGCGATAATCGCCGTATCGATCATCAGGCGGGCGAACCTGCTCCGACGGCTCGTCGTAGTAAGACTGTCATCAGCAGGATCGCTCGAACAAGGGAGACTTTATGTTTTGTCCTCATTGCGGTGCGGAGTCAAATCACGGATTGAAGTATTGCAAGCGATGCGGCGTAAATTTCGCCGCCCCTGTCGAACAATCACCCAGCAAACAAAAACCAGTCAAACAGACAGGCGCGGCGGTGGCCGTCGCTTTTGCAACCGTCGCAATCTGTCTGGGCGGATTGGGAATAGTTTTCGGCATAGCTTCCAGTCTTTTGGATCCTGCTCTCATTGGCCAGCTTACACCGATAGTCATAACGATGATAGTCTTCGGCTCTTTGACTGTGTTCGGACTTGCTGCAATGCTGATAAGACTCTTCACTCGACTTGTGATCGCGCCAAAGGACGCGCCTGCTCAGATCGAGATTCCGGTTTACACACAGGCGCGTCTTCCCGAATCGTCTGCGGCGATGCCGAGCGTCACTGAAAACACGACGCGCAACTTCGAGGCCCGTTATCGCGAGCCGATGGCGCGAGAATGATGTTGATGATATCTGACATCTACTTCGAGGAGTCGCGGATGTACAACAGGCTGCCAGCCTGTTGACACTTTGAAAGCATGAAAATTCGGGGAAGCAGCAGGCTGGCAGCCTGTTGTACCTTTTCCGAGGAGTCATCCCGGTCGTCAAAGACGACGCCCTGACAGGAGGAAAATCGGGGAGGCACGAGTCAATCCCACAATGCGCACACATTCTGACTTCTGACTTCTGACTTCTGACTTCTGACTTCTGACTTCTGAGGAGGATTTATGTACTGTCCGATATGCGGCTCTCAGTCGACTCAAGGGCTGAATTTCTGCAAGCGATGCGGAACCAACCTGACCGCACCTACAGGCCCATCCGCAGACAAGCCTGAAGTGATAGTCAAACCTCTCAAAGTCGCGGGCATATTCTGGGCCATAGCCGCTTTCGGAATGGGAAGCATATTCGCGCTTATGGGAGCAGTCATCGCTCTGGCGGCGTTGCGTGCGGACGGAGAAGCAATAGCCGCGACTGCGCTTTTCGGCTCGGCTGGCATATTCGGGATAGTGTGGCTGCTGCTTCGTTACGCTTCGCAGTATATAAAAATGGCGCAGAACACGGTCGAACCGGCGAGGCCCGAAAGCCTTGATACGCCGCCGCCTTTGCAGATCGGATCTACGCCCCGCGCAGTGTCGAGCGTGACTGAAAACACGACGCGCAACTTCGACCCTATACCCGCTGAATGGGAAGCGCGAGATCGTCAGCAATAGCCGCTCAGGTTAGGAAACAAACGCGGCTGCTGGCGCGTACTTCGCTCAGTGAAGCGCAGCGCATCAAGCATTCAGCCGCAAGCCTCCGGAGCAGCGATTTTTAAGGAGTCATCCATGATAGTTTTCAACGACGCCGTGAGATGAAAAACTGAAAACTGAAAACTGAAAACTGAAAACTGTTTCTCGAGGAGGATTTATGTACTGTCCGATATGCGGCTCTCAGGCAACTCAAGGTTTGAATTTCTGCAAACGGTGCGGGACGAATCTGACCGCCCCAACAGGCGGGAGCGATGCCTACAACACGCCTCCTAAGTTCGCTTATTTTCTGGCCGCCGTCGTCAGCCTCGGGGGCATCATCGCGCTGTTCGTCACCATATCGGAACTGAGTCATAACGAGAGTCTCCATCCGGGTCTCTTCTTCGGTCTCATCGCGATAGGGGGGCTGACGGTCTTCGGCATCATCGCGATGTTTGCATGGCTGCTGCTGCGATTGACCGGGATTTCCACTTCGTCAATGAAACCTGAAAACAGAATGTCTGAAAACAGAATGGCGGAATACCCTCAGCTTCCATCTCCGCCTGCGAATATGCCTAGCGTCACGGAAAACACCACACGCAACTTCGTCTACAGAGGCGAAAGCGAGAGAGATACCAACCAGTAGCATGTCAGGCGGGCCGCAAGCGAGGCGTCACACGCGCGGCTTTCAACTACAAACCAAGGATCAATCGATGAATGTCATAGAACTTCGCAACGTGAGTAAAAAATTCGACAGCTTCGTTGCAGTAAACGACCTGTCATTTGAAGTCAAAGGCGGAACCATATTCGGACTGCTCGGCCCGAACGGAGCAGGCAAGACGACTTCCATCCGAATGATACTCGACATCTTCGCCCCCGACAGCGGCGAGATAACCGTACTCGGAGAGCATGTCTCTTCGCCCATTCAGCAGCGAGTCGGCTACCTTCCCGAAGAGCGCGGTCTCTATAAGAAAATGAAAGTGGGCGAACAACTCACTTTCTTCGCCAGTCTCAAAGGCGTCTCGTCGCGCGAGGCTCAACTTCGCGCTTACGACTGGCTTGAAAAACTTCAACTCAAGGATTGGAAAGACAAGAAGGCGATTGATCTTTCAAAAGGTATGCAGCAGAAAGTTCAGTTCATCGCCTGCATACTCCATGAACCGGAGCTTCTGATACTCGACGAACCGTTTTCAGGTCTCGACCCGGTTAGCACCGAGCTTCTCAAAAACGTCATAATCGATTTGAAGAAGCAGGGGAAGACAGTGATTTTTTCCACGCATCAGATGGAACAGGTCGAGCAGATGTGCGATGAAATGTGTTTGATAAATCACGGGACGAAAGTGTTGTCGGGAAGCGTGCGCGATGTCAAGCGCAGCTTCGGTCGCAACACCGTCATCATCGATTATGAAGGGCCGGACTCGTTCGCGGGCGAAGATTTGATCAAGCGGCACAAGCGATTCGCCAATCACAGCGAGATGGTTCTCCAGGACGGCGTCGATGCGCAGGAAGTGTTGAAGCGCGCGGTTGAATCGGGCGCGCGAGTCAATCGCTTCGAGTTAGTCGAGCCTTCTCTCAACGAAATTTTCATCGAGTGCGTTACCGGGAAAAAACCGGAGCAGTCGCTTGCGGCGAAAGGTGAATGAGATGAATAAAATATGGGTGATAATCAAGCGCGAATACATTGTGAGGGTCAAGACGCGGGCCTTTCTTATCGGAACGATAGTAAGTCCGGTGATTTTGCTGGCGCTGGTGCTGCTTCCGGGTTTTCTTGCCACACGCGGCGGCGGGGAGCGGCGGGTGACGATAATCAATCAGACGGGCGATGCGGGATTGTTCGATTCGATCAAGAGCAAGATGGAAGAAAAGTCTGATGAAATTCCTATGAGCGGCGATCAGGCCAGCCTGCGCGCCACTCAATTCGCTCTCACCCACATAATCGCCGCCCCGACTCAAAGCCTCGACGAGATTGCAGAGCAGCAGGCGGAGAAAGTCAGAAAAGACTCCGGCCAGACTTTCGTGATTCTGCCTGCGGGTGTGCTTGACGGCGCATCGGCGCAGTATTACGCCCGCAACATCAGCGATTTTTCGATAAGAAAACTTGAGCGGGCCATAAGCTCGTCGATCATCGAGCGAAGGTTTGCGCGGGCCGGATTCGATAAGGGCAGAATCGAGGACTTCACCAAGTCGGTCGATATGGAGACGAATAAAATCACCGACAGCGAAATAAAGAAGGAAGAGGGCAGCATCTCTTTCATCATCTCCTTCGTGATGCTCTTCTTCATTTACATGTCGGTACTCTTTTACGGCATATTCGTCATGCGCGGCGTGATAGAAGAGAAGCAGTCGCGCATATCTGAAGTCCTGGTCTCTTCGGTCAAGCCCACTCAGATGATGCTCGGAAAGCTCATAGGCATCGGGCTTGTGGGATTGACGCAGATGGGCATCTGGGCGCTTACGGCAATGGGATTAACTGTTTTCGGAGTATCGATGTTCGCTTCGCGAGGGATCAATTTCCCGAATATACCTCCGATGCTGTTCGTTTACTTCGTGATTTATTTCGTGCTGGGGTATTTTCTGTTCGCGACCCTTTACGCGCTGGTAGGGGCTACGGTGTCGAGCGAGGACGAAGCGCAGCAGGCGCAGATGCCTGTCACGATGCTGCTCGTCGTTCCGATGCTCATCTTCACTGTGATTATGAACAATCCGAACAGTGCGCTTTCAACAGGGCTTTCGATGGTCCCGTTTTTCTCGCCGACGCTGATGATGATGCGAATCGCCGTTGTCAATCCTCCCCTGTGGCAGATTCTTTTATCGATGGCCATCATGGTTGCGACCATATTTGGCTGCGTGTGGGTGGCAGGGAGAATTTATCGCGTAGGCATTCTGATGTACGGCAAGCGACCGAGCCTTGCCGAGCTTGGCCGATGGCTGAGGTACTCGTAAGCAGGAGTCAGGAGTCAGGAGTCAGAAGTCAGAAGTCAGAAGTCAGGAGTCAGAATGTTTATCGACTGGCTCCTGACCATGAATTTATGGAAGCATCGAAGAAAGTTTTCGTTGATAACGATGGCGCGATAACTTTGCCTGAAGAGGTTTTGAAACATTACGGACTGAGTGAGAATATGTGCGTCCGCATCGTGGAGACTCGATGCGGCATTCTTCTCATCCCACTCACTGATGAGCCTATGAGCGAAACGCTACTGGCCGAACTGGAGGAGTGGCAAACGCTCGGCGCTGAAAGCATTGAAATATTTCCCGCCTGATTGACAAAGCCATAAGCAAACTTGATGCTCGTCACCTGTCACGTTAGAGTTGCTTCTTCAAATTTGAAAGGAGCGACTCTGCCGTCATGAAAAAATTTCTCGTCGCATCTCTTTGCCTTCTTCTTGCAACCGTCTCGCTCATCGTCGGGCAATCGCAGCCTGATGCTTCAAAGTGGCTTCGCTCAGGGCCGATGCTCGGATACGCGGAGATGACGGAGTCTGTTATCTGGCTCCAGACTCGTCGCCCACTTCGCGCGCAGGTGAGATTCTGGAAACAGGGACAACCCGCAAGCGCGCGACTCAGCCACCCAATCGATACGAAGGAAGAAAGCGATCTGATAGCGCGATTCACTCTCACCAATCTCGAATTCGGCTCGCGCTATGAGTATGAAGTTTATCTCGACGGCCTGCGCCTCGCGCTTCCGTTTCAGACTTCGTTTCAGACTCAACCCATGTGGCGATATCGCGCTGATCCTCCCGCTTTCAAAGTCGCAATAGGGTCGTGCGCCTACATCAACGATCCGCCCTTTGATCGACCGGGCGATCCTTATGGCGGAGGGTTCGAGATTTTCAAAACCATAGCCGCGCAAAAACCTGACGCGATGATCTGGCTCGGCGACAACCTCTATTACCGCGAAGCCGACTGGCTCACCGAATCAGGAATGCGTTATCGCAACGCGCAGACCCGCGAGCTTGCCGAACTTCAGCCTTTGCTCGCAACCACGCACAACTATGCCATCTGGGACGATCACGATTTCGGCCCGAACGATTCTGATCGCACTTTCAGATTGAAAGACGCCTCGCTCAGAGTTTTCAAGGATTACTGGGCGAATAATACTTATGGCACTTCGGACACTCCGGGCGTGTTCGGTCGTTTCGAGTGGGGCGATGTGGAATTTTTTCTCCTGGATGATCGTTATCATCGCTCGCCGAATCGTATGCCTGCCGGATCGGGTCAGGTGATGTTCGGCGAAGCGCAGATGAGATGGCTTTTGGAATCTCTGGCTTCTTCGGGCGCGACGTTCAAGATAATCGCGGGCGGAAATCAGATGCTCAACCCCGTGATGGCATTTGAAGCGTTCGGGAAGTTTCCTGCCGAGCAGAAACGACTCCTCGATTTCATACGCGACGCGAAGATAACGGGAGTGGTTTTTCTTTCGGGCGACCGCCATCACACCGAGCTTATACGCCGCGCGGAGCCGGGCCTGTATCCGCTTTACGATTTCACTTCAAGCCCGCTGACATCGGGCGGGAACCGCCTCGAAGACGAGGCCAACAACCCGGCGCGGGTGCCGGGTACGTGGGTGACTGATGGGGTGAGAAACTTCGGGCTGCTGGAATTTTCCGGCGCGGAGAAGGATCGTCGTTTGAAGCTCAGAACGCTCGATCTTACGGGAAAAGAGTTGTGGCAACACGAGATCAAAGCCTCAGAGCTTGTGTTCCCGGCGACTAGATAGCGCTGTGAAATTCATCTTTTCTGACGATGCAGCGCGCGGTCGATTGCATCGGTCATCTTCTCTTCATCAAGCGAGCCGCCGAAAAATTCGTTTATGCGGCGAATCGATGGCTGAGGGTTGATGAGCGTTTCATTGTAGTCGATATAAATTACATCGAAATTCGATTGCTGTTCGAGCCATGCGAATATGTCCCGGAGATGCTTGTTGAAAAGCGCGGCCATCTTTTCGTCCGGGATGGTGTCGGTCGGCTCTCCGCGACGTATGAGCATCTGCCGCTGCGAGGCGAGAATTTCCTGCATATTCCTTCGCATGAAGACGACCTTGTAGAGGTGATCTGCGGGAAGCTGTTTGAGAAGAGCGGAGATGACTTTGACGACTTTGCCCGTCGCGTCTGCGACCCACGAAGTATCTTTGGAAAGCTCCTTGACCTTTTCAAGCTCGAAGTAGCCTTTGGGATTGTCCTCGTCGGCAGTGCGGATGTTATCAACGAGAGCTTCCATCCCGCCGGCAACGAGCATACTCATCATCATCGAAGTGCCTGAGCGGGGAAGACCTGAAACTATTATGATCGCGTCTTTATTCATAGCCGAGCATTATTCCATTTCGTCAGACAGAGAGCAAAGCTCTAGTTGCCCTGCTTGCCGAAAGGATGCTCGAAGCTGATATAGAGAAAGACTCCGCGCTCGCCGTTCGATGAGCCTAGCCCCGTGGGAAAGGCGATGCCGGGAACTATCTGAAGCCCGCTCTTGAAATTGTGCGCCCAGCGGACTCCCGGATTGATGAACAAGCTGCTCGTGCGAGTCTTCACGCCCCGGCTTTCGATTGACTCGAAGCTGTTCCACACGGTTTCAAACATCACGTTGAAATTCTGGTGCGCCAGCCATATAAAACTCTGGCCGAGGTTGAAATCCGCTTTGTTGTCCTCAACTCCCGCGGCATTTTTAGCCGAAGGCGTCACGGTCGTTCCCGCGTTCCAGTGCGTCACTAACCTGGGGTGAATCACCGCGCTGACGGGAAGATTGAATTGCAAGCCGACGCCGCCCGCGCCGAGGTTTTCCTTCTCGTCGCCTGTCGGGAAGAGAATGGATGCGCGCGGCGAGATGGCCAGACGAGTGTCGCCGCTTCCCATCAGTTGATAGCGATAATTGAGCGCGATGTCGCCAAGCCCTTGATTTGAATCGAGACTGAGAGCCGGAAGCGTGATACTGAGTTGATGACGTTGACTCGTCACAGGCCATTCCTCTGTGAAGGTGTAAATCCAGTTGCCGCCTCTGAGTCGCTGAAAGGCGTTGATATGCTGAATGACGCCTTTCTCCTGATTGTAGGCTTCTTCGAGCAGAAAGCTGTTGTCCTGAATGGGCTTCACGGATTGTTGCGCGAAAGCAGAGACGGCAAGCCACAGGATGATCGTCGCTGCGAAAAATTTTCTCATGTGTCGAATGTTTCCGATTTGATTTTAACGACTGACAAGAGTTCCACTGTTCGACTCTCGATATGACTGCGCGAGAGTCGCCAACTCTGAAGGGCGTGAATTATAGCCGTGAGGTTTTCGCTGCGTCCAGTCAGCATTTAAGGCCGAGCAGTGTTTCTATTTCATCCTTCAGGGAAGCGGGATATGCCAGAAGGCCGTTAAGCAAAGGGTCTTGTTTGTTGAATTGAAGTTCGGTATTTTGCGCACCGCGCGCAACGCCTCCTGCGGACTGAATCAGGGCGACGCCTGCGGCTATATCCCATTCGTACTTATCGACTAAAGTCCACGTCGCGTCAGCTATCCCTGCGGCGACGAGGGCGAGTTTGTAAGCAATCGATCCGATGGGCCTGATGATGAAACCTGATTGGATGAATCGTTCCCACTCGCCGCGCTTGACCTCGCTGCGGCTGGCGAGAACGACAGCGCCTTCGAGGTTCTGCGCCGCGCTCATTCTCGCGGGTCGACCGTTGTAGGTCACTCCGCTCGTAATCGATCCGATGATGACTTCGCCCGTCGCGGGATTGCTCACGCCGCCCGCGACCGCTCGCCCGTCTTTCACATAGCCTATCGAGATCGCCCATTCAGGAATGCCTGAGACGAATTCGCGGGTGCCGTCTATGGGATCGACGACCCAGAGAGAATTTTTTTCCAGCCTGATCAGATCATCAGCGGTTTCTTCCGAGAGCCATCCTTCATCGTCGCGCGGGAGGATTTCGCGAAGCGTGTCATTGATCGAGCGATCAGCTTCCGTCACAGGATCGTCACCGACCTTGTAATCGACGCTCAGGTTTCTTCCCAAAAAAGAGCGCCCTATTTCGGTAGCTATCTCAAGCCCCGTCCTTATTCGCTCAACTACTGTGGCGAGAGCCGCTTCATCAATATCTGAATTCAAATCGTTTTCTCCTCGAGTCGGTTTTCGTGTGGAATCAGACCGACAAGTTTATAGTCTGATCGGATGGAGTTCAAATCGGCTTCTCGAATGGAAACGCGCGGCAGGTTCGAGCCTAAGCGGAATCGAGTAAAATCGGGTATGATGCGGCTATTTCAAGGAGCAAACAGGAAAACGCTGGCGATGGCGGAAACAACGAAAATGGAAGAACAATCGCTGAATGCTTGAATTGTTGAGAAACTCTCGAAAATAATGGTGTCAAATGGTTAGTAACTACAAAATCGCTCTGCTGCCTTTAACGTGTGACGTTGAAACGAAAGTCGTGCTGAAGCAAGCGGCGGCGGCGCATCGCAGGTTGGCAGAATTGAAAGGCGTTGCGCGCACGATCCCGAACGAGAGCATTTTGATTAACACGCTGACGTTGCAAGAGGCCAAAGACAGTTCGGCGATTGAAAATATTATTACCTCGCACGATGAACTGTTTAAGGCCGAATTGTTCATTGAACATCTTACAAGCCCAGGCGCGAAAGAGGTGCAGAATTATGCCCGCGCTCTCCGCAAGGGCTTTGAACTCGTCCGGCACAATAAGATTCTGACTGACAATCACATCCTGGAAATCCAGGAAGAACTTGAACAAAACCGTGCCGGTTATCGAAGACTGCCAGGAACGGCTCTGAAGAACCAACAAACAGGCGAAACGGTTTATACGCCGCCGCAAGAGTATGATTCCATCAATCGGTTGATGCAAAATCTGAATCTTTTTATCAATGATGATTCGTTGAGCGACCTTGATCCACTGGTTAAATTAGCGATCATTCACCATCAGTTCGAAAGCATTCATCCTTTTTATGATGGCAACGGTCGCACGGGGCGAATTATCAATATCCTGTATCTGGTCATCAAAGATTTACTTGATTTGCCCGTGCTGTATATGAGTCGTTTCATCATTCAAAACAAAGCCGACTATTACAGTTTCCTGCAAGCTGTCCGGGACACGGGCGAATGGGAAAGCTGGATCATTTTTATGTTGACAGGCATTGAAGAAACCGCCGTGCGAACGATCTTTCTCATTGAGCAAATAAGAAGAATGATGGCGGATTACAAACAGAGGCTGAGACGCGAACTGCCCAAACTGTACAGTCAGGATTTGCTCAACAATCTGTTTCGGCATCCGTATACCAAGATTGAGTTTATCGAAAAAGAATTGGGCGTCACCCGTCAAACCGCATCGCAATATTTGAAGCAACTGGTTGAGAGAGGCTATCTGAAATTACTCAGGATAGGGCGGAGCAATTTTTATCTCAACGAGCCATTGTTTGATTTATTCATCCATGCGCATCACGGAAACGATACTGGAAACGACACCCCGTTGATTGAATCATCGTGAGCAGTAAGTTGAAAAAGTTACGCTTGACGCCGAATATATGTTAGGAAACCTCGAAAAATTACTCATATCTCCGACAACGTGTTAAGAAAATCCGATTTTCTTAACACGTCAAGCAGAGTGGCTGCTCATTGCGATTGCGAGAATTGACCGTATCGCAGCATATTTCCAAACACGGTCAGGCGCAGGCGACGTGGTACGCGCTCTTTTCACTGGAATAACACATGCAGCCCTCATAAAATAAGGCCGATGCCAGCGAAAGATTTTTATCACGATCACGTCTTCTCAGGAGGTTGTGCTATGGATACCCTGAACCGATACCGCGAAATTATCGAACGAGCTTTGACCCGAATCGTGTCAATTCCGCATCACCCGGCGCACCTCAAGGATCGCACGGTGTTCGACCGCAACTCCGACAATTATTTGATCGTCAGAGAGGGGTGGGAAGGAGCCAGACATATCGACTGCATCGTCGTTCATCTGGAAATCATCGACGGCAAGGTCTGGATTCAGGAAGACGGGATCGAGTACGGCATAGCTACTGATCTGGAAGCCGCCGGGATTCCGAAAAGCGACATCGTGCTTGGATTTCAGCCGCCGGATGTCAGACCGTTTACCGAATACTCTGTTGCCTGAACGACTCTCGAAGTGTCAGCTTCGTGAGCGCATCGTTCGCGGCGCAGAGGCTTAATCAGCATCCTGCTCATGCATCCGAATATCGCCGGAAACATGTCGAGTAGCTGCTCATTGCGATTGCGAGAATTGACCGAGTCTCAGCATATTTCCAAACATGGTCAGACGCGGGCGACATGGTACAGGCTGAAGTTAGCGCCTGAAGAAAGCTGACTCTGCGAGCAGCAATGCGGTCAGAGCGAATACCGATCTTGCGCACCCGGTCAATCGCCGACTCTGCCAAAGCTGCCCTTAACTATTGATCCTGCGCCTCCGCATCTCGAAAAAAATGCGGAGGCGCAGTCTGAAGATTAGAAGAACCTCATCGTGTAGCTCACCCTCACTCCTCGACCAATCTCAGGAGCAAGCTCCTTGATGAACGACAGGTGATTGCGATAGAGCCGGTCGCCGAGGTTGAAGGCGTTGACCGAAATGATGTGCGCGAAGTGCTGGCGCGGGATGCTGTAGGAAGCCGACACATTGAAGAGAGCATAGCCTGCCGTGCGCGTCTCGGTCGGGAATGTCTGATCCTGATCTCTGACCATCACCGCTTCGGGCCTGACGCTCAAGCCCTTGTAACTGAACTCCAGCCCGACCGCGCCGCGCAAGGGCGAAATCCTCGGAAGAGGCGTCCCCGCTGCAAGCGACCCAAGCCCTCTGGAAAGCTCTGCATCGACATAATCCAGACTCGTGTTGAGCCAGATGTATCGATGCAGATTCACATCGAAGTTAAGCTCGGTTCCCACAAAGCGACTGTCGTCTTGCAGGTAATCGGCGACGATGAGGTTGTCCTCAATCTCCCCGGTCGGAGCGAGGAAGACGAAATCGCTGATGCGGTAGTAATAGAAATTCGCTTCCGCTCTCACGCGACTGGCCGTATGCCTGAGCGAAAGATCAATACCGTTGCTGGCCTCGCGTTTGAGATTGGGATTTCCGATTTCAAAGGTGAGATTGCCGACGTGAGGCCCGAAATTGTAAAGCTCTTCGAGCGCGGGCGCGCGATACGAGTGTGTGTAGTTGGCCACCACTGCGCCTTCTTTCCAGAGACCGACTCTTACGCCAGCCGCGCCGGAAAACCCTGTGAACGCGCGGTCGCGCAATCCATCCGGGTTGTAACTGTTGCGCTCGACCCTTGCGCCGAACTGGAACTTCACCCTTTCGTAATCGATTTCCTGGAGAGCGAAAGCGGAGAAGGTTTTTTGATCTACGGGCGGAGCGAGAGCCTCGGCCCCGACCGTGTTATAGTCTCGAACCAATCCTTCGAATCCGAAACTGCCCGACCACCTGCCCTTTTTTTGTTGCTCGAACTGACCGCGATAGTTGAAGACCTTGTTTCGGAATGTCGTCCCGACTGTCTCGCCTTCCAGTTCCTTGTGTTCGTAATCGCTGTAGGTGAGCGTGAGTTTGAACGAGTCGATGAATCTGCCTGTATCGCGAAGGCCACCCGTGAATTTTATGTCGTGGCGGCGCATCTTGAGGTCTATCGCTTCCTCTTCGGCTGCCGCGACCGGTTCTGCTTCGCCCTCGAATGATGCGGCAAAAGGGACTCCGTATCGTCGGTTATCATATCCATAGTTGAGCGAGAAGAAAGATTTGTCGCCGTAGCGGCCAAAGCCTGCGACTCCTGATGCGGCGCGGGTTTTCGAGTTAGGCACTTCTCCCACAGGCGTGTTGTAATCGCCCGTTCGCTGGCCGCTGGCGTTTCCCCATATCATCCATTTGCCTATTCCGTACTCGATGCCGCCGCTCAATCCGCCCTGACTGTTGGCTGTTCCTCCCAGACCGGTGAAGTAGCCGCGCACTCCCGTGTGCGCATAGTCGTGTCCGGTGATGGCATTGACGACTCCGCCTATGGCGTTGCTGCCATAGAGAAGAGTGGCCGGGCCTTTGAGAACTTCGAGCCTTTCGAGAGACAGGACATCTATAGGCTCGCCGTGATCGCCTGATTGCGAGCCGAGCGAGCCTGTGCGTATGCCGTCCTGAAGCACCAGCACGCGGTCTCCGTCGAATCCGCGAATGACGGGGCGCGCAGAGCCGGGGCCGAAACTGCGCTTGGCCACTCCCGGCTCGCGGTCAAGCACTTCGCCGATGGAAGAAGAAGCTTTTTCGACGAGGCTGGTGGAATCGAGAGTCGTCACCGATTGAAATGCCTGGGATGTAAGCTGCTCGCTGCCGCTTGCGGTGACTGTTATTTGTTCTCGCGGCCCTGAAAGTTTCATCTCGATGTCGAGCGTAGTCGCGCCGCTGACCTGCACTGATTTTATCGCATCGGGGAATCCTTCAATGTGAGCCAAAACGGTGTAGTTGCCCGGAGGCAGGTCTGTAAACTGATAAACCCCATCGTCATCAGTTTCAACGGAACGCTTCAACTGAACTATCGAGACTATGACGTTGTGCATGGGAGTGCCTTCGACGGCAAGCGTCACCTTGCCGCGCAGTGAGGCGTTAGATTGAGCAGCACTAGGCGACGCGCTCGAAAGCATCGCCAGAATGAGAAGGCCGATTGTATGTTTGCGCATCAGGAATTTTCCTCCGAATGTATGAACACGTTTTCTTCAGATCGAAAGCGATCTGGCGGTACGCGACCATTCCACGACGCCACACGTCCACTGGGCGCGCGTCGAGGAGCGATTCGCTCTGGGGTGTTCAGACAATCGGCGGAGCGCGCGAGGAGAAAATCGAGAAAGAGATTTGAAGGCGAGGCTCTGATATTAAAAGCTCCCGCGCCAGCGGTTCGGGAAGGGAATCGAAGAATAAAGAGATCGGGCGAACATCAGAGACGAAATTGCGCTGCAACCGGCACGAAAGACATTCAGTGTGGCCGCCCGCAAAAGGACTGTTTGAATCACTCTGATGCGATGCCGTGAGGGTCGGGCCATTAGGCGCAATTTCCTGACAGCCGGTTATGTGAAAGTGAATTGCGTTGACGAGCAGCGCGTGAGCGATGAGGCAAAGGATCGCCACCGTTCTTGCCGGTCTCATGCCTAATAGCGATTTTGCGCGTCTGCTTCTCATACTGAATTCGTGAGCCGCTTCTCAGCGACCACTCCATTTAACAACAGCGACTCGCGCTATGTCAACGAATGCCTCCAAACGATTCGGAAGCGGCGGGAATAAAACGCGAGCCGCGCGACATTATCGGGATAGACACGAACTGAAAGCTCATCAGACACGGGACATTCCCGATCATCCTCTCCACAGCCGGAGAGATTGGCTCTCCGGCTTATTCCTTCATTGAAAAAACCGCTCATTGTAGAACGGCGCGAAAGCGGCTACCAGAGCCGATTCGAAGCTTGCGGCGCGGGTCAGCAGGTCGAGCGATAAAACTCCCCACGCGCCCTGTCGGCTGCGCACATCTCTTTCGCCTGCCACTTATGGATGTACAGATGAAGCTGGTTTTAGAAAGCGCATCAGCCAACGATCATAGAGTTGCTTATAAGCAGAGTTTGTACAATCGGCCATGATTTTATTGGCCATATCAAATCGCTGACGACGGCGCGCCCCTTCTGCGCATAAAAGGCAAAACATGTTTCGAAAGGGTTGAGGAAGATTGAGCCGGATCGCTTTTGACATTAGTTCATCAGCAGATGTGTTGGGATTGATTATAGACTCAATTTGCTGCGACAACTCTTTAAAAGAGTCTTCAGAGTCTTTCTTAGCAAAAGCCAATGAATCTGTGTTCACTGCTGCCTCGTTTGGAAGAGAATCACTGATGTTCTCCAAGTCCTGACTGTAGACATGGAGACTATTGCTGACTTGGTTGTATTCACCTATTTCTACCTCTAACCACCCAGCTATGACTTCTTGCAGAGAGGTGAATTGAACTAAGTTATAAGGAAGCCCTCTATACAAATCATTGCTGCGAAGGATTTGCATCCATTCTAACTTTCCGCGCCGCACCTTTAGTATTGACATAATGTTACAAGGTACGTCTGGAGAAGCTTCTTCGCCAGAGGTATCAGGAAGGTCAACCTTTCCATCCCAAATCTGAAGAACCGCTTGGCGGCTATATGGCTTTCCCTTGAGTGCCTGATACGCACGCTCTAGCTGATCAATTCCTAAGTGATGACGAAGGCGATATCCGTAAGCGCCGTGATATGTGGAACCTCGTCCCGCGTATTTTGGCAACTGTTGGTTGAAGTAGTTTAGAAATGCCGAGTCATTCCGCCCAGTAATGAGCCAAACGACTTCAGCAATTGCGAATGCGGGGTTGATCGGAGGGAAGCGAGAGATAACCCATCGCTGAGTTGGGTCAGCGATTGACATTGCTGAATGCAAAATCTCGCGCGTCTCTCCAACACGGCTTGATTGTATGATTCCATCGCCGTGTCGAAAAGCAGACGCAGCTTCTTGCCAAACATCATCTGCTGTTTGACCTTGAAATACTCGAAACATAATTATCCTCGTAGGCAATAAGTTCATTAAGTCCCCACTTGGGCGGGAACCATAATGAAATCGAATCCTGGTTGATTCGGTACTTTTGCTTGATCCGCGTCCGCCCTGTGATTCCTGAAATATCAGGGTGCTTGACGCGGGCGTACTTGTCTACCTCACAAAACAGGTTTTGGCAATCGATCAATTGCAACGGCCTTCCCCAAAGAGATTGAAACTCCAAGCCGAGTCTGTCGAATTCTGCTTGCTGTCTATCAGCTACTATCTTAATGATTTCGATCTCATTCAATCCACCGAAATCTCTGAAGCACTTGCGGAGGCCATCGCGAGCGCCTGGACCGGGAACAACGAATTCCATTTCGCTGAAGTTTATAAGATTGCTGTAGTTTAAATCTGTCACGTACTGATAGGCTAAGAAGTCCCCTATTGTCGGATATGAACGAAGCAACTCAAAAGCTTTTCTCATCGATGGAGCGGCTGCTATGCGAGCAGGGACTTCATCCTGCATCATTTGTTCAATCAGTTTGAGGTGCATACGATGCTTCTTATCGTAAATAGAGGACGGACCGCCTGATGGCATTATGTAAGCGGCAGAATAAATGCGTGCCGCATTGCTAATAGCCTTGCTAAGTATCTCGTCGTAGCGTTCAAAGGAATAGTTGGCAAAAGATATTTCTCCCAATTCATTAGTTAGTAATTCCCAGGTTCCGATACGATTGAAAAACTTGAATAGTAGGATTCTGAAAAAGATTTCTTCAGGGGACTGATCGCCCTTATAGATGACATTCTTTATTAGATATTGGCTGACGCGATCCAACACCCTATATGCATTAGTAAACTTGTATTCCACCAACACCCTATCTTCTGTCCAAGGCGGAGCATCCCCGAACAGACGTCGAAAAAAAATGGCTTGGCGCTCGACAGCAAACTGCCAGTAAGTGTCGTATACAACAGTAGGTTTGGCAGGCGTAAGCTTGCTAAAGACCAGCGGGGCAGATGTGACGGACTGATCACTATAGAGCGGGAGTTGTGCCTGGTAACTTTGACTAGGGTTTGTTTCAGACTCGTTTGTATCAGATGATTGCTTATAAACTTCTACTATTTCTGAAAGAGTTTCATCTATCGTCCCATCATTTTCCATACAGAGAACAGGGTAGCGACCTGACTCGCGAGCAGCGAGCTTTGTGTACTCCGCAGACACTCGCCGCCAGTGCTGCGTTAATTGGTCGCCGAAAGGAGCCTCTCGTTGTATGAGAAAAACCATTGTTGGGCGCACGCCTTCCCAGAAAATGCGCTCCATTTCAATCATTCTTTTAAGTATCTGCCGATTTGCCCCACTGACCTTGCCATAGACCCAGGTAGACCACCAGAACCGATCTAAAACTACGCTTCGCCCAGTCCTAAGTGCTGGGAGTATTTTGGACTCAATCGCATCCAAGTGAGCGGCTATGTGCAATAGTTGGAGACTTGTCGGACTGACTGACTCGACCTCTAATGTTCGCGGATTGTGGTGCAGGTCGTAAACCAACTTTCCCAGAGTGCCTGATTCTTGCCCTGGAAATGTGAGATGTTCACACTCCGCACCTGAGCGGTTAAGGTATTCAGCAAAAGCGCGTGAAAGCGTCGTCTTGCCCACATCGTCTGGTCCCTCAAAGACAAACAGCTTTCCGTACTCAGGCATCCTAATTATCCCCTTACTCTCTAGTTTGATCTATTGCTATTAGCTGGAGGCGTAGCTGAGTTGCTATTCTTCTCAGCCGTCACGGAATCATTTCGATTAATATTTTGGGCAGGCGCTGCTGAGTTAATATTTTCAACTGGCGATTTCGAGGACATCAGCAAAATGTCAATATAGTATTTAACAATAAGCCCCACGAAGATGATAAGGATGCTATACGCAATGGCTTTCCATTGGGATACTTCTTTTTCGAGTACTATAAAACGTTGGTCGTGTGCATTACGCAGATCATCAATCTGCTTCTTGAGCGTTGCAGGGGATACGACTTCTCCTTGAATAGCCATCAAATCTTCGGATGTAATTCCGTCCTTGCCAGAATTATTGCCTTTATAAACATTTTTGGTTGCCTGACTCAAATCGCTGAACCAAAGCATAAACACGCGGTCTCTATATGACAGAACTATATTCTGACTACCAGCGTTGTAAACGGAGAACAGGAGGCGTCCAGTAAATCCTGGGTCCACATGAAATCCAGATACGTTGATAAGGCCACGTCGTTTAATACCAAACCGGATTGAAATAAAACCAATAGCATTATCAGGGATGGAAACAACTTCATGAGTTATGAGAAGCCCAAACTGACCCGGTTGAATGATAACTTGATCGCCTGCCTCAAGCTTTTGTTTCTTGCCATTCGGATCGGTTGTAACGAAAGCTTCGGAGCCTAACGACAGTTCGTAAGCTCCGTGGTTGACGTGTTGAATATCAAAAGGGTCTACCAGTTTCTCCAGTGGCTGCTTTTGGAGTAACTTCTCTGTGCTCCAGAAAGACATAGTTTATCCCCTTTCATGTTTGCAACAGTTGCTAAGATCATCAGCCGGAAGCGTCTCACGCACCACATCTATCAGTTCACGCAAAACACCTTTCTTAACATTGCCTAGTTCAGGGCGACCAATGAAACAATTCAAGCGAACGAACTTGAGGCCAAGCTCATGTGCCATAAAATATCCAAGATGACATAGGCCCAAGTAATTACCATAAGCCCTGTCGAAAATATACTGCGTTGGGTAGAAGGCGTTTATTGCAAGATTCCCAGCGTCATCATAAATAAAACCGACCTGTTGAAGACATGGAAAACCTGCGAGCGCTGACCCATTATGATCCTTGACTGGATCAAAACAAGCAACCTGCAGTGCTGACTGTCTAGGTCTTGAATGGTCGCCAGCTTTGGGCCACAAGTTTATGATGTGTTCTAACTGGTTCTTACCCTCGTTCAAAAGCTTGCCAGATTTGTTCTTAAATCCCTGGAAGGCTATCATTCGCTCAAAATATGTTCCATAGCAATTTCGCCTGTCCCTTTCCTTCAGCCTTGGCAGATATTTTTTCAAATACAAGTCTGTAAACTCTTGAATGTGAGGACGACCTTTCAGATTCCAGAATTTAAATGGAAAAATCAACATGGCTGACACCGCACAACCGTACTTCTTGTTTTGCGCCAAAGCTAAATCTAATGCCTGCCGAATACGATCATCCTCGTTGGGTAGGCCCTCCACTAGACCTCCAATGGAGACAGTTAAAGGCAGCAAATCTTTGCTTCTGCCCTTCATAGCCATCAAGAACGCACGTCCCCAAGCGTATGAGAGGTTTTCTTCATAAATCACTTTCGGAAATGGTGTCGACATCTGGATCCTCCAAATGGCGAAATATGCTTCTGCCAATGAAGTCTTTTCGAGAGACGCGGACGAACGTAGCCCATGATCCATCACGTAATTCTGCCCGCGTAATGCCCGGTATGTATCCTTCGATAAGTACGCCCAATTGATGCGTACCAACAACTCGCGCACTTTTTCCTTCAAGCTCAACGCCTCTCGGAAGAATAGCCAACTCGCCGACCTGTAAGTCGACCGCAACATTAACCCAATGACGGTCGACTATCACAAGATGCCTTGTGATAGCACCGCCAAAGAGGGAACAACGTAATTGCTTTGGAGTAGTCTTGAGCAATTGCTTTGCATGGTTTGGCGAAACAAGTCGCATCGAATAGCGGAGATGTTGGACTAGGGTTTCGTATCCAACTCCCAGTTGTCCTGCGATGGTGTAAGCCTGCTCTGCTGTGCAATTAGATGGATTCCAATTTCTCTTCGCGAACGCTTCGTTAACAGCCCATGGAGGCATGAGTAAATAGCTTGCGAAGGTATCTGCCAATCGTTCTTCAGGAGTGTCTTCACGATATCGCTCTAGTTCACTTATTTCATCAAGAGTAGTTCCATGTCCGAAAAACCAGTGTCCTAGTTCGTGGGCACAGGCAAATGCCCGACGACCCGGAGGCCGATGGGCAGGGACCAGGATGGTTTGCGAAGTTTTGGAATACATTCCGCCGAGACTGTTTTCAGGGCGGAAGATCACTTCCACCCCTACCTGTTCAGCTACATCATAAATGCAGATTGGTTCCGACTTTGTTGCAAAGGCACGTCGACGAATTTCTAAAGCACCACGCAAGCATTGTCTGGAGACCTCCTTCCAATTACTCATTTCCGGGGTCCTCCTGCTTTACGCAGTGTCCGTAGTAAATTGAAGACTGTATTTAAATCCTCCTCCTTTAGCTTTGCCAATTCACGAGCTGCTAGCTCAACTGCTGGGTCAGATATTTCAGGCTCTTCTTTCATCAACCACGAGACGCTAACATTATATATGTCTGCAAAGCGGCCAAGTTCCTCTGCAGAAACCTTCCGGCGTCCAGCTTCAATTTCTGAGATCGTTGGTCGCTGAAGGCCAAGCATCTTCGCAACTTGCCCCTGCGAAAGCCCAGCTTGTTCACGAGCAGCACGAAGTCTTGCTGCAATAGAAACACGCTTTGGATCAATATCAGACATGGCTCTTCTCTCCTTCTGCTGTGAGCAACTTGTACAAAAGGTCTACTATTTCACCAACCCGACGTGGGCGACGGTTTATATCGTCCACAAAAGGATTGATTCCATCCGGGATGTCGTATTTTAGCTTCTCGCTTATCCCACAGGCGAAGTCCACGCCGTCATCACTGCCTAATCCAAGCCCACGAATTGGATTCGTTTGTTCGTCAATTTCGACCCCTTCCTTCTTACCTAAAATCTCGTGAATGGTTTCGGTAACAAGGTTGCGAACATCATCTCGATTCACTGCCATAATCTAAGCTCCTTCTTACTGATGGTAAGAAAATCTTACACATCATGCCTGCCTCTGTCAACCTGATCGATGAAAGCTGGAGTACGATTATGTCGATGACCTGAAGATGGAGGTTCCGCGATTACTGCCGCTCACATTCGAATGGCCTGTTTCATTATGTGGAACGAATAACGCGAGCAATCGGATTTCAACCGCGCGTTTGCGGGCGTTCGCGGGCGGCAGTTAGTATTGAGGCGATGACGACAGATATAGTTCCTGCGAAACCTCAAACTCGCGATGAGCGCATTTTTCTCGAAGGCCCGCAGACGCGCAAGTGGGAGTTGTGGATGCTCCTGAGAATCATGCGCGAGTTTCTGCGCGGCTTTCGCGCGCTTCACTTCGTCGGCCCATGTGTTACGGTTTTCGGCTCGGCGCGATTCAAGGAAGATCATCCTTATTATGAAATGGCGCGAGCGGCCGGCTCTGCCCTGAGCCACATGGGGTTTACGGTGATGACCGGCGGCGGGCCGGGAATTATGGAAGCCGCGAACCGCGGCGCGAAGGAAGCCAACGGGCTTTCCATAGGCTGCAACATCATTTTGCCCGAGGAGCAGAAGCCCAACCCTTACCTTGATCGCTGGCTGGAGTTCCGTTACTTCTTCGTGCGCAAAATCATGCTTGTCAAATACTCTTACGCTTTCGTCGTTATGCCGGGAGGCGTAGGGACTATGGACGAGTTGTTCGAGGCGATGACTCTCATTCAGACCCGCAAGATGTCGAACTTTCCGATAGTCCTGATGGGACGGGATTACTACGAGCCTCTCTGCGAATTCCTCAATCGCATGGTCGAGCGGGGAACCATCTCGTCAGCCGATCTCGATATGCTGCTCGTAACAGATTCGGTCACGGAAGCGATGGCGCACATTCAAAAGCACGCGGTGGAAAAATTCGGGCTGCGACGAGCGCCCCGGCGGTCGCGACTTTTAGGCGAATGAAAACACAGACAACCCGGACGCAGAGAGACTTCTGCACTGATCTCTTCTGCATCCTTGTCATCTATGGTGAAAAAGTATTTGAGGCTTTTGGAACTACTGGGTGAGGGAGTTCGGTCGCCTGCTTTCTTTGTTAGTCTGATTGATCCGGTTTGATTTTTATCACAACATCTCCGGGGAGAACCAGGCCGAGTTTCTGACGCGCTATGGTTTCGATCATTCTGGGATCAGTCTTCATGCGCTCGATGTCGCGCCTCAACCTTTCAACCTCGACCGTAAGCCCCTCGACTTTGCGAGAAGCCGTTTCGTTTTTCATGATCGCCGCGTTCAGTTCAGTGCGGCCTCGCAGATAAACCGATGAGCAGATGGCCACTGCCGCAAGAAAAACCATCAACACGCAAGCGTCTATCAGACGATGATAAGGGACATTCACCAGCGCGCTCGCTTTGGATTGTGAATTGACCCGGTTGATCAATATCGTATTGGCTGCCTGACTCAATTAGCACCTCTTTCTCGAACTTGAAGCCGAGGAAGCGCCGAATCTCTTACGATTCGGCTGATTTTTGCGCGCCCGACACCGCGACGAGGAAGACCGGGCAAACTCGCGCGGAGACGACAAAGGCACACAGGGTTGAAGCTTCAAGACGTGTCATGACTGAGCGATCCTGGTCTCTGAAGGCGAGACCAAAGTGGAAATTCCTGCGAAAGAAATCTGCAAATTTTGGGGCGCTTTTGCCCTTTTTGGGGGACGGGCTTGCTGACAGGCTTGGACTCTACCACTTTTTATTTGGCGATGCAACAACTTTTTCCTCCAAGTGATTGATTTTCAAGGATGAAACAGCGTTCGCCGTGAAACGGCTCTGCAAAAATCGCTCTGCCGCCTTGCTCAGACTTCTTATCAATCCAGTCAGCGAGTTTGTTGTCGGTTCTGGTAAAATAGCTCACCGCTTGAAAGGCAGCCTGCGAGATACCTGCGCGGGGTACAGAGATTATGATTGTTGACAATGTGTAACTGCTGCGGGATAATCAGGTTCCACAAAAGCGTTCCTTTCAGTCCCCAGGGAACGATCCTAATCAAAAACAGGAGGGACTCTAGTGGAAAAGGAGCGAGGACTTCGACTGCGACGACATCTTGAACATCTGATTCGTTCCCGGCTCGGCTTGTTGGAACAGGATATAAGCCGCCTGCAGCGAGAAGTCAATGAGTCGTTCACTCGATTGCTTGAACAAACAGACGCGGCGGGCGTGATGCCTGAGTCTGACCAGTTGCTTGCGCAGATCGAAGCAGAAGTAGGCGCTTCAATCGATGAGGCCAGCGCGCGAGGCGTTCGGCTCGGCACTGACATCGCTTTGCTGAAAGATTCAGTAGTCGAATTAGATCAGCAGCGCAATCAGGCTGAGGTACTCAATACTCTGGTGTCGCGAGCCGAAAGCTTCGCGCCTCGCGTGGTCTTGTTCGTCGTAAAGGGATCGAACGCGCTTGCCTGGGCCGCTCGCGGATTCGATGATACCATCGGCAACAACGCCATACGCGGACTCTCTTTTTCTCTGGACGCCGACATGGTTCTTCGCACGGCTCTCAATTCCCAACAGATATTTTATGGCTCTCCCGATGAGCAGGCCGAAAATTATCTTCTGCTCAGTCGCTTGGGCAATCTTCAGCCTCAGCGGGTGCTTTCCGTTCCTTTGAGAGTTCGTCGAAAGACCGCCGCGCTGCTTTATGCCGACTCTGCTGATCGCGGCGATGAGTCGGTCAACGTCGAGGGGATAGAACTTCTCGTGCATACGGCAGGGATCGTAGTCGAGTTGGTATCGCTTCGAGCCAGAGTCAGCGAAGCGCAGCCGGCGGCGAAGGCCGAGGCTCAGCCCACAGCAGCCGCAAGCGCGGGAGCGAAACTGAACGAGCCGCTTTCCGCCTCGACCGAAGCGCTCCTGCATCCTCGCGTCAGTTCGTCAGGCGAGTTGCGCTCGCCCTCATCATCAGGCGAACTGCATCCGCCTTCGGGATCATCAGGCGAATTGCGCCCGCCTTCGGGATCATCAGGCGAATTGCGCCCGCCCTCTCCCTCTCCGACATATTTCCGCCCTGCCGCCGAGCCTCCCGCGCCTGAGCCGCCGATCATCGCCAAATCAGGGCCGCTCGTGGAAACTCCTCCGCCGAGGATCGAAACTAAAGGCGCGATGAGCGAAGAGGAGGAAAAGCAGCACAACGACGCGCGCCGGTTCGCCCGATTGCTCGTGAGCGAGATAAAACTTTACAACGAACAGAAAGTGACCGAAGGCCGTCGCAACCGCGATCTCTACGACCGGCTCAAGGAAGACATAGACCGCAGTCGGCAGATGTACGACAAGCGCGTCGCTCCGGCTGTCGCGGCAAGGCTCGACTATTTCTACGATGAACTGGTGAACACTCTGGCCGAGGGCGACTCTAATAAACTCGGCTCGAACTGTCCGGGGCCGACGAGCGGATAATAATACCGCGCAATCGGAATCATCCATTATGAAAATGCCGGTCAACGCTGACCGGCATTTGTTTTTTCTTGCCGCAGGCGGACTCGGTGAACGATAATCGATTAGCCCCACTTGATCGCCAGCAACAGGGAGCGTCCCATGTTTTATCGGTTTTCTACTTTCACTCGTTCTGCCATTCGTCGTCATCGCGCAGTTTCAATGGCATTGCCGCTGATGCTTTTGTTTTCCATGATGGTTCCGCTGACCGCTTCATGCCAGCGCGCGCAGGGCGGCAACGAACGCGCTATCGAAGAGCTTCGCGCGCTGGTCGCAAACTCGGCAGGGAGACCTTCGGCTGAATCGCTTTCGCAAATAGAATCGAGACACAAAGGAACGCGAGCCGCCGCGCTTGCCAGATTTCTGCGCGGCTACCTCTATGCTCTCTCGCAGAATCATCAGGCTGCCATCGATGCGCTCGATCCGAATCGCATAAATGCTGATTGCTCGCTTGGCGATTACGCGCTCTTTTATCGCGCCGAAAGCGAAATGGCTCTGAATGCGAAGAGCAATGCGCGGCGCGATTACACCGACCTTTATTCGAAGCACGCGGATTCTCTCAAAGCGCGCGAAGCGCGATTGCGCGCCGCAGAAGCGGCTGTCTCGGTGGGCGACCCTCTGCCTGCCATCAAAGACCTGTCACCGATGGCAGAGACGAACGATTCGGATGCGCTTTTTATCACCGCGCAGGCTTATGAGAGCATGGGGCGCAATGAAGAGGCCACAAAACTTTATCGGCGCATTTATTACGAACTGCCCGCGACCGGGGCGAGCGTGAAGGCCGAAGAAAGACTCACCGCGCTCGGCGCAGCCTTGAAAGATAATCCCGCTTCTTTTGACGAACTGCGCTCGCGCGCCGACGCGCTGTTTGAAGCAAAGCAGTACGCAGAAGCCGCCGCAGCTTTCGACAATCTTCTCGCCGCTTTTCCCGATGTCGAGCGAATGGATGAGGTTCAACTCCGTCGCGGCGTGAGCCTGCTTGGCGCCAGACAACCGGCGCAGGCCGTCCTCCCACTGAGCAAAGTCGGCAGCCGCAACGCGGACTTCCACACTGAAGCTTTGTTCAATCAGGCTGAAGCGTTGAGATTGTCCAGTCGCGCGGCGGAATCTTCCGTCATAGTTGATCGCCTGCTTCAGACGTATCCAAAGAGTCGACGCGCTCAGGATGCGCTCTACAATCTGGCGACTTATTTGAACAAGCAGAATCGAACAGGCGAAGCATCTGTTCGCTACCGGCAGTTGGTCGCGGCTTACCCCAGGATCGCTTATGCGGCGGAAGCTTCCTATCAACTTGGATGGCAGGCTTACAAATCGAAGAACTATGCTGAGTGCGCGCGAATACTCCAACAACATCTTTTGAATTATCGATACCCGGACACGAAGTACGTAGGCGAAGCGGCATTCTGGGCGGGGAAGTCTGAAGAGTTGCTCGGCAATAAGCCGCGCGCTCTGGCTTTGTATCAGGTGGCGAGCGAGCGATATCCTTACGGCTATCACGGCTACCTCGCCGGTCTTCGCGCAAACAGGCTTCGCGCAGCGAATCCCGGCGTGAAACCTGAAGCTTTCACGCCGGGTTCCGATCTTGAGCGCATTCGCGACAACGCGCTTCACGTCGAAAAAATTCAGGAGACGGCCAACGGCTCTGAATCCGCGAAACTGGCTCGTGCAGCCGATTTCGAGGTGATCGGCCTCGGAGATTTCGCTATGCGCGAATTCAACAGCGCGCTCACCGCCGCGCCCAATTCTCCCAAGATCAATCTTCTGATAGCGCAGCATTATTCGCGTCGCGGCGATCCGTTTCAGGCGACTTTGGTTTTGCGTCGCGGCTACCCGGACATCTATTCCTACAAAGAAGAAGATGTGCCGCGCGAGGCGTGGGAGATTTTCTTTCCGCTGACGAACTGGGAGACGATCAAGCAGGAAGCCAAAAAATACGGAATCGATCCTTACACTGTTGCAGGGCTGATTCGTCAGGAGAGCGTCTTCAATCCGAACGCCGTGTCGCGCGTGGGCGCTCGCGGATTGATGCAGGTGATGCTTGGCACCGGGCGACCGATTGCGCGTCGTCAGGGCGTTGGCGATATTGCGGCTTCCGATCTCCTCAATCCCGATCTCAATATCAAGCTGGGGATGAATTATCTGGCGCAGATGCTCGGTCAGTTCGGAAGGATCGAGTACGCCGCAGCCGGTTACAACGCCGGACCGGGAAGAGCCAGACAGTGGATAGCAGAGCGCGGAGGGCTGGACATAGAAGACTGGATCGAGACGATTCCATTCACTGAAACGCGCGGCTACGTTCAGGGCGTGCTGCGGTACGCGGCGAATTACAGAAGGCTTTATAAAGAATGATGCGCGGAGAAGATACCGTGAGAGGAACTGAAACGACTCATCTGAAAATCATCGCGCTCGTGATCGTTTGTTTGCTCGCTGTCGTAGCAAGGGCGCAAAGAGCGTCGAACGCGACAGGGGCTTTGAGAATCATCACAGGCAATCCCGGCTCAGTCGTTTTCATAAACAATGTTCGACATGGCGTGACAGATGAAACAGGCGCGCTCGATCTTCCGCGCGTCAAAGCGGGCGCGTACCCTTTGAGAGTCAGAACCGTTGGTTTCACTGACTGGAAGGGCGCGGTCGTCGTGGTCGCTCGTTCGAAGCGCGAATTGAAAGTCGCTCAAAAGCCGACTTCCGATCAATCCGAGCTTCATTATCAAAAAGGCGATCAGCTTCGAGACTCCGCGAAAAATGAAGAGGCGGTTGAAGAGTATCGCAAGGCGATCTCGTTGCGGAAGCCGTTCCCGGAAGCGAGAGTCGGAATGGCGCGAAGCCTCATCACGCTTCAGAATTTTCAGGAAGCCGAAAAGCAGATACAGACGGCGTTGAAAGAGAGAACGCCTTACGCGGAAGCGCAAACGGTTCTCGCCAACATGCGACGCAGCCAGGGACTCGTAGAAGAAGCGATTGCCGAATACCGAAAAGCCCTTCGAATTGCGCGAGGCAATTCCTTCGAAGCGCACATAGGGCTTGCCATCGCGCTCAATGAATTATCCGAATCAGACGATGATCCGCGCCTTGTGGATGAAATCGTGAGAGAGTATAGAATCGGCATCGCTCAGGACATGGAGACCGAGCCAGTGCTTTACTATCAGCTTGGCGAGATACTTGAAAAAGCCAATCGGAAAAAAGAAGCCATCGAAGCCTATCGCAACTATCTTCGCCTCGACCCCGAAGGGCAGTATGCTTCGGCGGTCGATTCTATAATCGAGCAGTTGAAGCAGGAGATCGATAAAAGATAGCCCGCCAACCTTAGATGTCTTTCAATCTCGATGGATTTTCTACCGACAGGCCGTCAGGACATTAACCACATGGATGAGCAAAGGCACGGGAGAGAACTGCGGCATCCTTGTTCGGATATAGACCGATTCGCAAATTTACAGGAGCCAGTCGGCGGTTGAATGCGGTTGGGCGCAGGTTCCTTCAACCTCGCACATCGGCACATAGCTGGCTGGCTTGATCGCCAGTCGCTTGTCTCCACACCACACCACTTCGACAAAAACAGAAACTGGATTTGAAGACTTGATGCATTTGAGTTCTATCACCTCAGCTTTTTCTTTCTCATATACCATGACGATTTCCTCCTGTACCTTCGAAGCCTGACGGATGCGAAGAGCGATTGCTCTTTCGCTCTGAGCTACTGCAATCCAAAGGCCACAGAGATGGGACGCCGGATCAGCAGTCGCCGCCCCTCGATAATCAACGATTTGGCGAGACGCTGCGATGGTCCTCTATATGCTTGCTCGAACCAGGCGGAGAGCGGGAAGCCGAAAAGGTAAGGGCCGCTTCTGAAATGGTGTAGCCATCAATCGGCTTCCGAGCTTTTCGCTGCTCCACACATGTCGGACAGCCTGCCGGATGGTAGTATTCTCCTGCGACGCATCGAGTTGAATTCCCCAACCGGGTGATTCTGAAATTCGACTACGCGCGCGATATCACGGAAGAGGAGATGAGACACCGATTCTATGACTAAACGGATCATATCGAGCAAAGCAGAGCAGTTCACCGAATCAGTCATCCGCGAGATGACCCGTCAGGCGCAACTCTACAAAGCGATAAATCTCTCGCAGGGCTTCCCGGATTTTTCCGCGCCTGAAGAGATAAAGCTCGCGGCCTGCGACGCGATAATGGCTGACATCAATCAGTACGCGATAACGTGGGGCGCAAAGAGTTTTCGCGACGCGATTGCTGAAAAAACTTCGTGGTATCTCGGACTGGAAGTAGACACGGAGCGCGAGATAACCGTGACGTGCGGCTCTACGGAAGCGATGATCGCCGCGCTGATGGCGATAGTCAATCCCGGCGATGAGGTTATAGTGTTCGAGCCTTTCTATGAAAACTATGGGCCTGACGCGATTCTTTCAGGCGCAATGCCGCGATATGTGACTCTGCGCGCGCCCGACTGGTCTTTCGACCCTGACGAGCTTTCGGCGGCGTTCAACGACAACACCAAAGCGATAATCATCAACACCCCGAACAACCCCACGGGCAAAGTCTTCAACCGCGAAGAGCTTGAGGTGATCGCCAGTCTCTGTCACAAGTGGAACGCCATAGCCATAACGGACGAGATATACGAGCATATTCTTTTCAACGATCACCGTCACATCGCCATAGCTACGCTCGACGGGATGCGCGACCGAACGATAACGATCAACGGATTGTCGAAGACTTACAGCGTTACAGGCTGGCGAGTCGGCTACACAATCGCGCCGCCCGAGATAACACAGGCCATCCGCAAGGTGCACGACTTCCTGACCGTTGGGGCAGCCGCGCCATTGCAGGAAGCAGGCGCGAAGGCTTTGAGATTGCCGCGCTCCTACTACGACAAGCTTCGATCTGATTACACCGCGCGACGCCAGCGATTGCTTGCAGTGTTGAAAGATGTGGGCTTCGGCTGCTTCGATCCTGACGGGGCTTACTACATAATGACCGACATAAGCGCGTTCGGCTATACGGACGACGTGGAGTTTGCAAAATTCTTAGTGAAGGATGTCGGCGTGGCAGTCGTACCGGGCAGCAGTTTTTATCATGAGCCTGAACTGGGCCGCTCTCAGGTGCGATTCACTTTCTGCAAACGGGATGAGACGCTTTCGGCTGCCGAAGAAAGGTTGCAGAAGTTGAAATCGTTTGTGAAATGATGAAGTGAAGTCGGGCCGTGTAAAAAAGTAAGGGAGCCGCGAGGCTCCCTTACTTTTTTATGGTTGATGCTTCGTTTAACGGCGACGGCGCGGGCGGCGAGTAGGACGTCTCTTGTCGTCCGCCTGCGCAGGTTGCTCATCGGTGACGAGTCGAGGCGTTGCCCCGGCAGCGCACTTCTTAAAGGCATCGATGCCCTGAATGGTTGCGCGTTCGGGAACGAGCCAGAACTCGACTCTGCGGTTGAGGTTCGGATCGCCTGCTTCGTGCGGGCAGGTGTCGCTGAAGTTGCGCACCGTGATGCGGGCCGAATCGATGCCCTTCTCGTTGACCAGATAATCGCGCGCATTGTTTGCGCGGGTCAGCGAGATGCCGACTCTTTCGGAAGAATCGCGGTGACCATCGACTACGACCTGAGCGCGCGGGTCTTGCTGCAACCGGAGCGCCACTTCATCCAGACACGCCTTGTGTTCGTTGTTGATCCTCGCTCCGTTGAACGGGAAGAAGATCGGGCCGCAGGGCGAGACCGGATTGACTATGTCAGGCGGTGGTATCCTGCTCACCGTCACTGAAGTCGAGCAGCTTCCGCCGGGACACGGTTGATCGCAACGGGTGCGGCTTGTGGCGACGTTGACCGAAACGGTGATCGTGCCGGTGCCGAATCCTGTGGTGTCAAGCGTGACTTCGCTGCCGCTCGTCGAAGAGAGCGTTCCGCCCGAAGCTGACCAGGTGTAGGAGAGACCGTCGCCGCTGCCTGCTACGCGGAACGTTACGCGGTCGCCTTCATTGACTGATGAAGAGCTTGCGCTGATGTCGCAACTGACGGTCGGGCAAGGCGGCTCGGTTATCTCGAACCTCGTCGTGCAGGAGGTCTGCCCTGTCGTCACGCAATCGCTCGGACAATCTACGGCAGAAACCGAAGCCGTGACCGTTGTCGTCACAGAGTAGACTCCGCAGGCAAGCTGCGAGGTCGCAACTTCGACCGATGCGCCGCTGCCGCTTACGGTCACAGGCCGACCCTGAGCGTCGCGGACTTCCCAGCGATACTCATAAGTCACCTTGTCATCCGAGTAGCCCGGTGTGGTCGGGCGGCTTGAGAGCGTCATGCGCTCGCCGCGATTGACCGTACCGGCTGAGGCCGAAAGCACACAGGTCGGAACCGGAGGTGGCGGACAGGGCTTGCGGGTTCCGATTGAGAAGAATCCGACGAAGCCGTGCGGGTCGCCTGCTTCGAAGGTTCTTGGCACCGTTTCGAAGAACGGGTTGATGACGAAGAACGGCTCGACGAAAGTTATCTTTGCTCTGAACACGGGGAGGGTCACATCGTCTGCGTTGTTTAGAAGAATGCGATACGCGCCGCCGAACGAAATGGCACCGTTTTTGAAGAAGAAGCGCGCGCCCAAATTGAGATCGGTCGGGTTGTGGTTAAGTAAGTTCGGAGTGCCTCCGCCGATGAATCGCGTATGCACAAGCTCGGCGATGAGTTCTATGTGTTCGTTGACGGCAGCCGAAACGCCGCCGCTGAAGATGAACTTGTCGCGAAGGTCGAGGATCTTGACATCGTTTCTATGCGGATCGTTGGTGTGAATGTAAGAGATGTTTTCGTAGAAACGAAGCCTCTTGCCTGCCGTCTCCTGGCCGAACATAATGACAGGGCCGTACTCTACTTCTCCGCTCGTGCGTCCGCGCGCTCGCGCATGGTCGCTGTCCGAGATGGGAATTTTGAGGTATCCGCCCACGGCCAGACTGAACCAGTTTTTGTTCGGATCGATGAGATTGACCTTCGTGCCGATGGTGATATCGCCCGAACCGTTCGAGGACTGGCGCGGGCCGAAGACCGGGCGACCAAGATTGTCGAATCCGATGAATTCGGTCTCGCCGAAGAACGGCAGATCATTATAGTAAGAGGGAAGGTCGGTCATGATGAGAGGGCCGAGACCGCTCACCTGACGACCGTTAGGCCCGCCGGGAGAGAAGACGCTCGTCGGAAGACCGATGGGAGTGCCGAAGCGTCCGAGCGCGGGAAGTATTCCGCCGAATATCGATCCGCCACCAGGAAAGAAAGCGGCTGATTGATCCTGGCCGCCGATCGGAGGGCCATACAATGTGAATGGGCTGCCGAACAGACGCCCCGCGTTGTATTGATAGCCGCTCAGAAGGAACGGATTTCGTGAAGTGGTCTGCTGCCAGGTCACCCAGTTGACCCACAACTCCCATCGATTGGTCAAACCTATCGTGAAATTGAATGGAACCTGATTGATATCGAGATCACCCGGATCGCGATCAAAATTGTTCCAGAATAGAGCGAAGTTGAACTCGCCTTTGCAAAGAGTGCGAGTCGAAAAGGTATTGAAGAGTCCTGTGCCGCCAAGCACGGTCGGCGCTTTTTGTCGCTCAGCCAGGCTGCCGTTGTTCCCGTCCTGCGCCCAAACGACCCCGCAGGAAAAGAAAAACACCAGAGCGAGCGCGCTCAGTCTTTTAGCCGCTTTCATGTCTAGCCTCCTGATTTATTCATCCACGCAGTGCAACTCATCTTGTTGTTGGTTCGCCTCTGAGACTGCTAGAGGTAACTGTTTGATTCCCCCTCTTTGAAGTACAGGCGAGTGGGATGAAATTCCAAAGTGAGCATCGAGCTCGAAGCCTTTCCTGCCAGGCTCATAAAATTGCTTGAATGACCCCTGTTACAAGGCTCTATGACGGTATATCTATATACTACCCATAGCTTTCGGGTCAACATAAAAATGGGCCTATCCGCCCGCGCTCGATGAATTTACATAAAATCGCAATTTGCCGAATTACCGCTAGGCGTATATTCCGCGAAGCCTCGTGTCGTAGGCCACGCGGTCTATGGCCAGCATGTAAGCCGCCTGCCGCGTATCGACGTTGTACTTTTCCGCCATATTCACAACGTCGTTGAAACTCGAAACCATTATCTCGTGCAGGCGGGCGTTGACGGTCTGCTCGTTCCAGAAGAATCCCATGCGATCCTGCACCCACTCGAAGTAGCTGACAGTCACGCCTCCCGCGTTTGCCAGAATGTCGGGGATGACGAAGACATTTTTGTCGCGCAGTATGTCGTCAGCTTCCGCCGTCGTCGGGCCGTTTGCGCCCTCGGCCAGGATGCGACAACGGATGCGGTCGGCGTTGAGGCTCGTTATTTGATTCTCGGTCGCCGCAGGCAGCAGTATCTCGCACTCCGACTCAAGCAGTTGGGCGGTCGTCACATGATCGGCTTCAGCGTAATCTTCAAGCGTCTTGTACTCTTTGAGGTACGCCAGCAGGCCCTCGACATCGAGTCCCGAAGCGTTGTAGACCGATCCTGTGATATCGGCCAGCCCGACGACCTTATAGCCTTCCTTGTGCATCAGCATCGCGGCAGTCCCCCCTACGTTGCCTGCTCCCTGAATGACCACGCGAGTCTCTTCTATGTTGAAGTTGAATTTCTTGCACGCTTCGTTGCACACGAAGAGCAGCCCTCGCCCCGTCGCCTCTTTCCGACCGCGAGAGCCGCCTATCTCGATAGGTTTGCCCGTGACTACGGCTGTGACGGTGTGGCGCGCGTGCATGGAGTAGGTGTCCATGATCCAGGCCATCACCTGCTCGTTGGTGTTCATATCCGGCGCAGGCACATCGCGTTCAGGCCCGATCAGGTCCAACAGTTCGGCGGTGTAGCGGCGGGTCATCCTCTCAAGCTCGCCCAGACTCATCTGGCGCGGGTCGCAGATGATTCCGCCCTTGGCCCCTCCGAACGGGATGTTGACGACGGCGCATTTCCAGGTCATCCACGACGCCAAAGCGCGCACTTCGTCCAACGTCACATCAGGCGAATAACGTATGCCTCCCTTGGCAGGACCGCGAGCCGAGTTGTGCTGCACTCTGTATCCTGTGAACACCTGATAGTTGCCATCGTCCATCATCACGGGGACGTAGACGGTGATTTCTCTGTTGGGCCAGCGGAGTATGGTGTAGATGTTCGGGTCGAGATTCAGGAGCCGCGCTGCCTCGTCGAATCTCTCCATCATCGATTCGAATGGATTATCTTCATGAATGCGTTTGGCGTCATCAACGAATGCCATTGACTTCCTCCCAAGAGGGGGTGTTAATAGTGCAAAAGGGGAGCAGCATATCTGTTCACTCTGAAGCCTGCGCGCCTGGTGAGTGGCGATTATACAAAACGTCACCCTTTCGGGCAACGAAGAGCGGAATAAATTTCAGGCAAAAAAATATGAGACGAAACATCGCAGCAGCCATAGACGAGATCGCCTGCGATAAACACGCGGGCGCGGCTGAAATACTGCGCCGCGCCGCTCGCGTCTTTTCCCTGCTCGAACAACCCCCCGCAAATGAAGACGACCATCGCCGACTCGTTCTCGAAACATGCGTTGCGCTCATTCGCGCACAGCCCAGCATGGCTCCGATAGCGAATCTCGCAAGCGCAGTGGCAGCGTCCAGTGATCGCGCCGAAGAGACTCGGCGCCGATTCATCGAAGACGCCGGACGCGCAATGCTTGACGCCTCGCTTCACGCCGCGCGGTTGATAAAGGAAAACACAACTGTTTTGACGCACTCGCGCAGTTCCACCGCGCTTGCAGCTTTTCGCGCTGCGCTCGTCGAAGGGAGAAAGTTTCACATCATCGCAACCGAAAGCCGCCCTCTCTTCGAAGGCCAGCGGCTCGCCCGTGAGCTTGCGGACGAAGGAGCCGCAGTCACACTGATAGCTGATGCCGCGGCGGCTCTCGTGATGGATGAAATCGATTTCGTTTTGGTAGGAGCGGATCGAATAACGCCCGATCATATCGTCAACAAGATCGGCACTCGAATGATCGCGCTTGCCGCAGCGGAAAAAAACGTTCCCGTCTACGCGCTCGCCGACTCGACGAAGTTCATCGACTTTCCTGCCGATGAGCAGGAAGCGCGGGATGTCGATGAACTATGGAAAGACCCGCCCGCATGTGTCGAGATAATCAATCGCTACTTCGAGCAATCGCCGCTTGATCTTTTCACTCGCATCATCACCGAAGACGGCGCGCTTGAAATAAAAGAAACCCGACGCCGCGCCATGTCCGCGTCGCTGCATCCTCTGTTGATTGCTGTGCTGGAGGCATAGTGACTGAACGCGCTTATGTGAAATTCTTCAACCTTTCGCGCGAGTGGATAATAGCGCGTCTCTCTGTTGAATCTTCAGACGCGACAGGCTTGAAGCAACAGCGCATCCATCGCGCGATTTTATGCGCCAGTTTGTTTCTTCTCGCATCGGGCGTCAGGCTGCTTCACTGGCAGGATAATCGTGCGGCGTTCGAGCAGGGAAAGATTCTGCCTGCGGCTCTGATCAGAGGTTACGAGCGCGAAGCGGATCGAATCCTTGATCAGGGCAGCATTCTTTTCCCCAAGGAGACGGTCGATGAAGGCGACGCTCGAATGATAGTGCATCCGCCCGGTTATTCGATTCTGATCGCCGCAATGACAGACAAAGAGTCGCGCTCGCACACCAGATTGAGACTGTTTCAAATCCTGCTCGATTCTTTCTCGACCACCCTCGTGTTTTTGATAGCCGTCGAATTCCTGCCGCTTGCAGCCGCATTCATCGCCGGACTTATGGCCGCTCTTTCGCCTCATCTCGCTTATTACTCTGTGTGGCTGACGCCTGAATCCGCAGCCGTCCTGCCTGTTCTTCTCGCCGTTTATCTCCTGCTTCGCTGGCGGCAACGACTCATCAGCGTAGCCGTCGCGGGCGTGTGCGTGGGACTTGCCTGCTGGCTCAGAGCCAACTGCCTGCTGCTTGCGCCCTTTCTCGCCATAATGATTCTGCTCTTGTTCGAGCGCGGAAAGAAACTTCGCGCGGCGACAGTGATGATCGCCGCATCTCTTGCCGTGATCGCTCCCGTAACCATTCGCAATTATGCCGTCTATGGTCGCTTCATTCCGCTCTCTCTCGGCGCGGGCATCACTCTTGTAGAAGGCATAGCCGATTACGACACCGAAGAGAGATTCGGGATGCCTGATGATGATCGGGCGACTTTGCTCAAGGATGTCAAGTGGCACAATCGAGAGGACTACGCGGGAAATCTCTGGTCGCCTGATGGAGTTGATCGCGACCGCGCGCGGTTCGCCCGCGGCCTTTCAGTCATCAGATCGAACCCCGGCTGGTTTCTGGGAGTGATGCTGCGCCGCTCGGCATTTATGCTCCGCTACAATGGCTCAGGCTCTCAAAGATGGCCGATGAGTACGGCAAACGCGCCTGTGATTTCTTCCGAGCCTCAATTCGGTCATGCTGTCTCGATACCTCAAGACGCGCAGCCGGCGTCGTCTGTTTCTCCCTCTGTGCTGATGACCGAAGGCGAAAAACCTGGAGCGGATGTTTCGCTCACAGAAGATGGCCAATGGCTCGAAGTCGCGGGCGACGATTCGGCCTTCGCTGATCAGTTCGCCTCCGCGCCTGTTGCCGTGAAAAAAAAGACCGACTATGTGTTGGCGCTTCGCGTCAGGCTCGATCAGGGACAGATGGCCGTTAAAGTCATGGACGTCGCAAGGCGCATCGCGCTCGCTTCGACCATTCTGGAAATCGATCAAAAGGGGTCGAAGAAAAAAAAGAGAGACGAAGCCGAACAAACTCTGAAGATGATTGAAATGCCTTTTACGAGCGGCGACAGAGAAGAGGTGCGGATAGTCATAAGCAACAACGGGCGGTCGGAGGAGCGAAGCCTTGCCCGGTTGGGCGAGGCGCAATTATTCGAGGCGGGGCCGACGCCTAATCAATGGACGCGCCTGCCTCGCATTGCTGCTCGCGCCATTCAGAAAAATCTATTTGTGACTTCGCGCCTGCTGCCTCTCGTCGCTATTGGAATTGCGCTCATGGCTCTGGCCCGCCGCAGAAAAGAACTCGCCCTGCTGCTGGCGGTTCCCGTTTACTATTTTTGCTTCCAGTCGATCCTGCACACGGAGTATCGCTACATACTGACGATTCATTATTTTCTTTTCATCTTCGCCGCCGTCACTTTTTATTTTTCCGGCGCGGTGATTCGTCTCGCTGTCGGGCGACTCACTCGACGCGAAGTATGACGCATTTGAGGTAATGAGTTTCGGGCATCGAAATCAGGATGGGATGATCGCGCGACTGCGTGCGCTTCTCTATCATCTGAGCCGAGCGTCGGGCGTCCGCCGCTGCCGACGCCAGCACGCCCAGAAACATTTCTTCGCTCACGTGATAAGAACAGGTCGAAGTGACAAGCACTCCCCCCTTCGAGAGCAATTTCATCGCGCGAAGGTTGATCTCCTTGTATCCGCGAAGCGCCGCGTCAATCGCTTCGCGATTTTTGGCGAAAGCCGGAGGATCGAGATTGATGATGTTGAATTTTTCGCGTGCGCGTTCCAAATCGCGCAGGAGATCGAAAACATTTCCTTCGATGAATTCGATGTTGCTCAAGCGGTTGAGCATGGCGTTTCGTCGGGCAAGCGAGAGAGCCGCGCCTGAAATTTCTATCGCTTTGACGCTCTCCGAATTGCGCGCGAAGTGAAGCGCGAAAGCGCCCTGAAAGCTGAAGCAATCCAGCGCGCGACCGTGACTGTAGCGGGCGGCTGCGATTCGGTTTTCTCTCTGATCCAAAAACGCGCCGGTCTTTTGCCCTTCGAGAAGGTTGACCAGATATCGAATGCCGTTTTCTTCTATTTCTATTTCGCCGGGGTCTGAGCCGTAGAGCGCGCCCGAAAGACGAGGCAACCCTTCAAACTCACGCACGCGGGCGTCGTTTCTCTCGATGACGGCTCGCGGGTGATATCTTTCAACGAGCATCTCCACCCACATCTTCTTGAGCGCCTCCATCCCCTGCGAAAGCGTTTGAAGGACGAAGCAATCGCTGAAGCGGTCGATTATGAGCGAGGGGAGAAGATCGCTTTCGCCATAAACCAGACGGAAAGCAGTTGTGTCCTCGGCCACCCGGTCTCTGAGGCCTTCGGCTGCGATGAGACGCGAGAGCCAGAACTCGCGCTCTGTTTCCACATCGTTGAAGGAGACGAAGCGGAGCGCGATCTGCGACTGCGAACTGTAGAGCGCGCGTCCGAGACACCCGCCCTTCGCATCAATTACGCGGACGAGATGACCGCCTTGCGCGCGGGCGCTTGTGATATCGCTTCGATATATCCAGCAGTGTCTTGCCCGCGCTCTTTCCGCGCCGCGATGGTTTACGGTTACGGTTTCAGTCATAGCCTCCTCATGCTATAGGGGATGAGGCTCAAACGCGACTTGAATTCGACTTACCCGAATGGGCGCTTTTCAATTCTCATGCGTGTTTCATCACAAAGCCTCTTGACATGTCGCGGGCGGCCATAGACAGCAACGATCTGGCCGCCATAGCCGCCGCTCAACCGTCTCAAAGTAGAGGGCAGATCACTTTATGCTAATCCGCGTAGGCAGAGAGGCTTGCGCTCCCATTGTGAATGCCCCGCCGCCGTGTTTGCTTCTTCTCGCGATGCAGATAAAATAACGCGCGTTTATGAATCGCTACGTCTGCATTCACGGCCATTTTTACCAGCCGCCCAGAGAGAACGCCTGGCTCGAAGAAATCGAGATTCAGGACTCGGCTCACCCCTACCACGATTGGAACGAGCGCATCACTGCCGAGTGCTACGCCCCCAACGCCGCCGCGCGCATACTCGACTCCGACGAGCGAATCTGCGATATAGTCAACAACTATTCCCGAATCAGTTTCAATTTCGGCCCCACCCTGCTTTCGTGGCTCGAAACGCACGCCCGCGAAGTTTACGACGCGATCATCGAAGCCGATTATCTCAGCCGTAAAAATTTTTCCGGTCACGGCTCGGCACTCGCTCAGGTTTATAATCACCTCATAATGCCTCTGGCCGACAGCCGCGACAAAGACACCCAGGTGGCGTGGGGCATTCGCGATTTCGAGCATCGCTTCAAGAGGAAGCCTGAAGGGATGTGGCTCGCCGAAACCGCAGTCGATACGGATACGCTCGAAGCTCTGGCCCGTCACGACATAGCTTTCACCATACTCGCTCCGCATCAGGCCGGTCGCATAAAAAAAATATCCCGGCGTCGGCGCGAAACGGATATCCTTCTCGATACCCGTCAGGCTTATCTGTGCCGCCTGCCGTCGGGCAGATCGATAAACCTGTTTTTCTACGACGGAGCGATCTCGCACGATGTGGCCTTCGGCGAGATGCTCCGTAGCGGAGTCGATTTCGCCGCCCGATTGTACAATGGTTTCATCAAAGATCATCGCGGCGCGCAACTCGTTCACGTCGCAACCGACGGAGAAACCTTCGGCCATCATCACAAGTTCGGCGATATGGCGCTCTCCTACTGCCTTCATCACATCGAATCGAGCCGCTTCGCCCGCCTCACTGTATACGGCCAGCACCTTGAGCGATTCCCGCCCGCTTGCGAAGTCGAAATAGTAGAAAACACTTCGTGGAGTTGCGCGCACGGCATAGAGCGATGGCGCGCAGACTGCGGCTGCAACAGTGGCCGAGCAGGGTGGAATCAGAAATGGCGCGCCCCTCTTCGCGACGCTCTCGACTGGCTGCGCGACTCTCTTCGACCCATCTATGAAAAAGGCATGTCCGTGATAGTCCGCGATCCGTGGAAGGTGAGAGACCTCTACATCGATTGTATACTCGACCGCAGCCCCGAACGTATCGAGCGATTCTTCTCCGAAACCGCGGAGCGCGATCTGACGAAAGAAGAAAAAGTGACCGCCCTGAGCCTCCTTGAAATGCAGCGCCACGCGCAACTGATGTTCACAAGCTGCGGCTGGTTCTTCGATGAGATTTCGGGGCTTGAGACGACTCAGATACTTCAATACGCGGCCCGCGCCATTCAACTTGCGGAAAAGATCGGGCGAGTTTCGCTCGAACAGGATTTCATTGAAAAATTGAGAAGCGCGCCGAGCAACTTTGCGCGCTACCTGAGCGGGGCGGCTGTTTATGAAAAGATGGCGCGCTCAGCCACAATCGATCTGCCGCGAGTGGCAGCGCACTGGGCCGTCTCTTCGCTCTTCGAGGATTACAGTGAGACGGAGACCATATTCTCCTACACCATTCATTGCGAAGCGCGAGAGCAGATGCGTTCGGGCCATCAACATCTGGTGACGGGGAAGATGCGCCTTCGCTCAAACATCACGAGAGCGGAGGATCGCTTGAACTTCGTCGCCCTCCACCTCGGAGACCACAACCTGCTTGCAGGCGTGAGCCGCTATGAGGACAAGAAAAACTTCGAGCAGATGCAGCGAACTCTCGGCGAGGCGTTCAATCGTGGCGACGGGCCGGGGGTGATTCGGTTGATGGAAAAATTTTTCGACAGGCACAGCTATTCGCTCGCTCATCTTTTCAAAGATGAAAAGCGGCGCGTGCTGGGTTTGATACTCAAGCCGCCGCTCGAAGAAATCGAACGCGAGTTTCGTCACCTGTGGGATCGTTTCTATCCCGTTATGCAAATGTTGAAAGACATGAAGGCGATCATTCCGCCATCGATGGCTGCGGCAGCCGAGTTCGCCATAAACGTCGAGTTGCAGAAAGCTCTCGATGATGCCGATCTGGTGCGAATCGAAAGCCTGATCGAAGAGATAAAAAAATGGTCTTTCGAAATCGATAAGCCCCGGATGGAAATCGCGGCGAGCCGGAAAATCGCTTCGCTGATGGAAGCCTTCAGGCAATCGCCCGCGAAGACGACGCTCACGCAGATCGAGCGACTGCTCAAGGCTTCGGAGTCGCTGTCACTGAAGGTGGATGTGTGGAAGGCTCAGAACATTCTTTTCGAAGTCGGGAGCAGATTATCTGCAAAAGCGCGTGCCGTCTGCGGAGATCATCTCCTCGTTGTTGCCGAGCGACTGGGCGTGAAAGTGAATTGAACCGATGTGTCTGTCCTGCTCGCGCCTTTGGGCAGGCGTCTTTGTCGACAGGCTATTTCACCTCATCTCCTGTGAGCCGGGTTTGAGCCGGAACAATGCGACCGAGACTGCCACTTCCTCACAAAACGAAGTGGCGATGATGTTGTCCGGGTTGGCCGGATTTATGGCTATCGAAACCTCCACTGCCCCAGGCAGAGACGGATCGGAAACGCGAACGACGCGATGTTGCGCGATTCCTGCAGTGAAAATCATAAACACGGTGATGATCGCAGAAATTGATTTGAGCGCTCTTTTGGGTTTCTTTCTTCAGCCTGCTGGAATAGATCGAACAAGTATTGGCGCTCGACCGACTCGCTCAACCCTTATCGCATCGGGAGCGACTACGGGTGAAAGTCGATTGAGCGATAGGCCTGTTTTGTCCGCTGACCGCAGGTTCGAGGCTTCAGCACATCTCCCCTGTGGCTGAAGCCCTCTGCGGCCAACGGACAAAACATGCCTATCGGTTCTAAAAGCTTTCTTCGAAGTAAGGCTCCATCAATCGAATGCCTTCGAGTCCGGGCAGCGTGCCAATTTTAGCATCGACTTCGCGCACGAGACGGCTTCCTGTTTCGCCAGGAAAGAGAATGGAAAAAAGCCGATTGACTTCCGCCCGTGTTTTGACTCCCGCGCCTACGGGAACCCAGTTGAATTCGAGAAGCTTTCTTGCAAGCCACCGCGCGCCGCTCGTGGATTCAAGCTGTTCGCGGGCGTTATTGAAATACCAGGCAAAATGCCGCCGCTCCTGTCGGGCTATGCGCTCGCACAGGGTTTTGAGGACAGGGTTTTGAGTGTTCTCTTTCAATCGCTCATATCCGCGAAGGGTGGTCATCTCCTGAATCGCCCCGAAAGACATGTAAACAGCCGGGAACTGAGAAGAGAAGATGCGCGACAGCAACGGGCCGAACAGTTTTTCCATCCATTCGTTGAACCGCGCCCGACGGGTGACTGTCTCGACTCGGTTTTCTTCCAAAGGGTGTCCGCATTCGGCCATCAGTTGAGCCAGCACATGGCCGTGAAAGAATTCCTCATAGCTCCAGGTGGTCAGAAAAGCCGCGACCGCAGGGCGAAAAGCGATCTTCATTTGGAGCAACATGCGAAGGTAGCGGATGGTCTGGCTCTCGATGTCCGAGAAATAAGTGATCACGAAGCGTTCCTCTTCGCTCAGCCCCGCTTCCCGCGCTTCAGCCCAGTCGAGGTCGTCGGTCTTGATCTTTTCGGATACTGAAATGTAGCGTTGAATGTCTGTGCTCATTTATTTCTCCCCTTGTCAGAAGGGATTATACGATAGCTTCCGGGAGAGCGGATTTCGCTATTTTAAGTCCGGACTCAAGAGTCTTGAGTCTGAAGAATATTTAAGTCGGCTCGTCGGGATAAAAAACTTTTCCCCGTTGCGGGTCGAAGACCGCAAGACCGTGCTTTCGGCCAAGCTCCCGGATGAGCCGCCATACCTTGTCGGCTTTCGACAAGACACAGGATGCTATGACGTGTCCCGGCGAGCGAGCGATGCGACAACTCCAGGGCGAGTAATCCATATCATCGATTCTATCTTCAGGCACGTCGTCAAGTTCAGGATGCTTCGTCGTCAGTTCGCTGTAAAAATCGTCAACCGAAGGATGAGCGACGACGCCCGTTGTGATGCCGTCGCAAAGCTCTGCGTAAAGTCTGTCCGCTTCGTCGCGAGTGAGGCGACGCGGAGTGAACCATACTGCAAAATCGTAACTCATAGGATTTTATTCCTGCCGCCATCGCGATCATAATAACCGACAAGGCGACTATCGTCATAGGGTCAGCCGTGTTCACTCCGTAAAGCATACTACTGAGGGCGCGCGTGAGCGCAAGCGATGCGATCACGCTGACGACTAATCGCATCAAACCGCGCGCTTTGATACTGAACCGCCGTATCAGTTCGCTGGAAGCGGAGCGCTGTTATCAAATATGCGTCCGTCAGTGAGAGGGGAAAGAACGATCCTAGCAAATTCTCGGCAGTTGCTCTCCGACCAGCATATCGACGATGCGAGCGCCTCCGAAGCCTGTTTGCATGGCGACAATGCCGGGCGGCTCGATTTTCACTTCACCTATGATGCATGTGTCGCGGCCATTTACATTCTCTTTCATTCGCATCACCATCGGCTGGGCTATCTCATCGGCGACTATGGCGATCAGCTTTCCCTCGTTTGCAACGTAGAGGGGATCGAGTCCGAGAATCTCGCACGCGCCTCTGACTTCCCTGCGCACTGGAATACTGTCTTCGTAAATCTGGATGCAGACCTCAGAGGCCAGCGCGATTTCATTCAGCGTCGTCGCCACGCCGCCGCGCGTCGGATCGCGCAGGCAATGGATCGCCCTCACGCCGGCGATGCTGTCTGCTTCATCCAGCATTTCGCGAACGAGCGAATTGAGCGGTGCTGTGTCGCTTTCGATTTCAGTTTCGAGTTCAAGCTCGCCGCGCGCAATCATAATCGTGGTGCCGTGGTCGCCAATCGCGCCGCTGAGGATAACTTTGTCGCCCGCCTCAGCGCGCGAAGCGGAGATATGCCCTGCGTGTTCGATAACCCCGATGCCTGCGGTGTTGATGAAAAGTTTGTCGGCGCTGCCCCTCTGCACCACCTTCGTATCGCCGGTCACTACTTCGACGCCTGCTTCAAGCGCCGCCTCGCGCATTGACGAGAGTATGCGTTTGAGGTCTGCGATGGGGAAGCCTTCTTCGATGATGAATCCGGCAGAAAGATAAAGCGGGCGCGCCCCGCTCATCGCCAGATCATTGACAGTCCCATGAACGGCGAGGCTTCCGATGTCGCCGCCGGGAAAGAAAATCGGATCGACCACATAAGAATCAGTCGTGAAGGCGAGGCGAGGTCTTGCGTGATTGCTGGCTATTTCAAAGACTGCCTGATCTTCGAGCTTTTCGAGCAGCGGGTTTCTCAGGTACTCAAGAAACAATCCCTCGATGAGTTCGTGCATAGCCTTGCCGCCGCTTCCATGCGCCAGCGTGATATGCGTGTCTTTTATTTTCGGCTTTCTTCGCCGCGCGCGTTCGACTCGCTCGAATAAGGGTGAAGTAGCAAATTGTTTCATAGCTTCAAACTCCCGCCTGCGCTCCGTGTCGCTCGGCGACTTTCGACAATCGGCCAAAGTTGTAATAGGCCGCGCACGCTCCTTCACTCGAAACCATGCACGATCCAATCGGCGTTTCAGGCGTGCAGGCAGTGCCGAAGACTTTGCACTCCCAGGGCTTTTTCACGCCTTTCAAAATCTCTCCGCACTGGCAGGCTTTCGGGTCTGCCACTCTGAGACCCGGAATGCTGAATTTCAACTCCGCATCGAAGCGCGCATATTTTCCTCTCAGCTTCATCCCGCTGTGAGCGATAGATCCCAGCCCTCGCCACTCGAAAAAGTCGCGAGGCTCGAAGACCTCGAACAATACTTCCAGCGCCTTCCGGTTGCCATCCGGCGATACAGCCCGCCCATACTGATTCTCGATTTCAGCCCTCCCTTCGACTATCTGTTTGACGACCATATAGACCGATTGCAAAACGTCGAGCGGCTCGAAGCCTGAGACGGCGACGGGCTTGCCGTAATCACGAGCAACGAACTGATAAGGGCGAAGGCCGATCACGGTGCTGACGTGGCCGGGGCCGAGGAATCCGTCCAGTTTCAAATCGGGTGAATCGAGCATCGCCTTCAACGCCGGAACGATAGTGATGTGATTGCAGAAGACGCTGAAGTTTTCGACTCCTTCTTTATCAGCCTGAAGAACGGTCATCGCCGTCGATGGCGCGGTGGTTTCGAATCCGAGCGCGAGAAAAACGGTGTGACGATCCGGGTTCTTCTTTGCAATCCTGAGCGCGTCGAGCGGCGAATAGACCATTCGGACATCCGCGCCCGCCGCTTTCGCGTCGAGCAGACTGGTCTTCGACCCCGGCACGCGCATCGCATCGCCGAAGGTCGTAAATATCACGTCTGTCTGCAAGGCTATCGAGATCGCATCATCGACGCGGCCCAGCGGAATCACGCACACGGGGCAGCCGGGGCCATGAATCATTTCGATATTCAAAGGCAGCAGGTCTTCGATGCCGTATTTGAAAATCGCGTGCGTGTGACCGCCGCAGACTTCCATGATCTTGAGCCGTTTGTCAGTCATCGCGGCGATCTTTTCTGCCAGCGTGTGCGCCAGATCGCTCCGGCGATATTCGTCTATGAATTTCATTTCATTCCTCACTCTTCAAGCAAAGCACGATGCATCAGAAACTCATGCACCATATCCCACACGATGTGATAGAGCGCGACATGCGTTTCCTGCACACGATGGATGCTCGATGTCGGCACACTCAGACAGAAGTCTATCAGTCCTTCGGCGCGCAATTGCGCCATCCTGCCTCCGTCGCCTCCGGCAAAGCCTATCGTCACCATCTTCATGCGATGCGCCGTATCAAAGGCGTTGATCAAATTATCAGAGTTCCCGCTCGTGGAAATGCCGAGCAGGATGTCGCCCGCCTGCCCGTGCGCGATGATCTGTCGCGAAAAAATGTGCTCGATGCCCACATCATTCGCCACTGCCGTGATCATCGCCATGTCGTTAGACAGACACACAACCGGCAGCGCCCTGCGGCCAACTGTGATCGGGTGCATAAATTCGACCGCGATGTGCTGCGCGTCGGTCGCCGACCCGCCATTGCCGCAAACGAACATTCTGCGTCCGCGATGAAAACTCCGAGCCAGGACGAGCGATACGGCGAGGATTTCATCTTTGCTCTCTTCAAAGAATCGCGTCTTGACCTCGGCGCTCTCTTTCGCTTTTTCCATCAGCGAGAAGCCCAATTCCTTCATCAATTCCTGCGGCTGGCTTGCGCCTTTGTGCAGGAACGGATAAAAAGCGCGCGAGAAATCATCTGCCTCTTCCGCCATCGCTTGTCACTCCATCGCGGTCTTGAATTGCTCGAATTCTTCCATGTATGAACCAAGCTCTTCGAGAATGCGCAGCGTCTCCTGAGCCTGCTTTTCATCGATCCTGCTCATGGCGAATCCGACATGGATTAGAACATAGTCGCCGACGCGCGCATCATCCAGCATCCCGGTATTGATATTGCGCCTGACCCCGCCTACCTCGACTTTGGCAATGCTGTTTTCGTGATCGACTATCTCGACAATTTTTCCGGGTATGGCTAAACACATAAATTAAATTCTCCCTGATGCAATACGGGCGCTGGCAATCGCCGCCTGACCGAGCGAGATTCCGCCGTCGTTGGTCGGCACGCGGCTATGGGTAAAGACCTCGAAGCCTTCGCCTCCGAGCAGGCGACAAACGCTTTCGAGCAGAAACATATTCTGAAATACGCCGCCCGACAATGCCACGCGATTCAGATGTCGCTCATCTCTCACCCTTCGCGCGATCCGGGCGATCAGATTGACCACGCCGAGGTGAAATTTGGCTGACACCACACGGGCGGGAACGCCGTTGAGCAGATCGTCGACCGCGCTTTGAATAACCGGCTCCGCTTTGATCTTTTCACCGGCAATCTCGAATTCATAACTTTCAGTCACACTGCGGTCGGCAATCGTTTCAAGTTCGATTGCGGCCTGTCCTTCGTAGTTGACCGCGCTCCTCAAGCAGAGCAGGGCAGACAGCGCATCGAAGAGGCGGCCCATGCTCGATGTTTCAGGACTGTTGGTTCCCGCAGCCATCATGCTGCGAAGTGTTTTCCACGAATTTATCTCAGGCTGACGATTGAAAGGCAAATCGAGTTCGAGGAACTGATCGCCCATCGCGCGATGCAGATAAACGGCCCCCATTCGCCATGGCTCGCGAATGGCCTTAGCTCCTCCCGGCATCCTGATGTAGTCGAGGTGGGCGATGCGTTTGGCGCGCAGGAAATCCGCGACGAAAAACTCGCCGCCCCAGAATCGGCCATCAGAGCCGAATCCGAGGCCATCCATCGCCACGCCGATCAGTTCGCCTTCCAATGCGTTTTCAGCCATGCAGCTTGCGATATGCGCGTGATGATGCTGCACGCCGACGCGAATCCCGGCTCGATCATGCGCAAGCGCATATTTTGTCGAGAGATATTCCGGGTGCAGGTCGTGAGCGACGACCTCGGGTTGAATATTGAAGAGGCGCTGGTAATGCTCTATGCCTTCGGTGAATGATCGAAGCGTTTCGAGATTTTCAAGGTCGCCGATGTGATGGCTCACGAAAGCGTAATCGTCTCGCGCGAGGCAGAAAGTGTTTTTAAGTTCCGCGCCGCACGCGAGAATCTGCCTGTTGAAACGAAACGCCAGTTTGATCGGCGCAGGCGCATAACCGCGCGAGCGGCGCGCGACCATCTCGCGCCCGGAAAAGACGCGCGTCACCGAATCATCCGCGCGCACGCGAATCGGGCGGTTGTGGAGCAGATAGTAATCTGCAATCTCGTTCAACCGCCGACGAGCGTCTTCGTCCTGATAACAGATTGGCTCATCCGAAACATTGCCGCTCGTCATCACAAGCGGACGGTCGAGGTTTTCCAACAGCAAATAATGCAGAGGCGTGTAGGGCAGCATAAAGCCGAGGGTCGAGACACCGGGCGCGATTGCTTCCGAAATTTCTGCATCGGCTTTTCTGTCGAGCAGCACGATGGGGCGGCGCGAGGAGTGAAGCAAATCTTCTTCAAGCTGCGAAACGGAGCAGAATTTTTTGATTACATCGACCGAGCTTGCCATCAGGGCGAACGGTTTGTCTTCGCGATACTTTCTTTTTCTCAAATGCTCGACTGCAAGAGCGTTCGTCGCATCGCAGGCGAGATGAAACCCGCCGAGGCCCTTGATTGCGACTATGTTTCCCTTCAATAAAAGATCGAGCGGGCGATTGATTGCATCTTCGCCTGTGGCTGCGTCGAGCGACACTTCTCGTCCCTGCGCATCGGTCAGAAACAGACGCGGGCCGCACGCGGCGCAGGCTGTAGGCTCTGCGTGAAAACGGCGGTCGAGAGGGTTTTCATATTCGGCGCGGCAGGATTGACACATCTCGAATTCGCGCATTGAGGTGCGCGCGCGGTCATAGGGTATGCCTTCGATGATCGTGAAGCGCGGGCCGCAGTTTGTGCAGTTGATGAACGGATAGCGGTAACGTCGGTCTTGAGGGTCGAGCATTTCTCTGAGGCAATCTTCGCAGGTCGCAATGTCGGCTGAAATGGGAATGAATTTTTCGCCCGCCGCGTCGCTCTCGACGATGCGGAAGTCAGAGTAATTTGCCGGAGCCAGATTGTTGCTGAGTTCGACTGATTCGATGGAAGAGAGCGGCGGCGGGTTCAGTTTGATATCATCAACGAAGCGGTCAATCGCGCAGGCTTCGCCTTCGACATCGATCAGAACGCCTGTGGTGTTATTGAAGACCTGACCTTTGAGGGCGCGATTTCTGGCGAGCGAGAAAATATAAGGGCGAAAGCCTACGCCCTGCACAATGCCTCGCACCAGGATTTGCGCTCTTGTCGCCATTGCATTGTCAAGCCTGAGAAGAAAAACGTAATCCGAGCAATTGCAGCCACTCGTCCATTCCCTGTCCGGTCTTTGCCGACACTTCCATCACCGCCATTCCTGGTCGCACGGACTGAATACTCTTATGCGCCGCCGACAGGTCGAATTCAACGGCTGCGGCAAGATCGATTTTGGTGATCACGGCCAGGTCGGCAGTGTTGAAGATAGTCGGGTACTTGAGCGGTTTATCTTCGCCTTCAGTCACGGACATAAGCACCAGCCGCATATTTTCGCCGAGGTCATAGCTGGAAGGGCAGACGAGATTGCCGACATTTTCGATGAACAGGCAATCGAGTTCGCCAAGCTCCCAGCCTTCGAGCGCGCGTTCGACCATCGCGGCTTCGAGGTGACAGACCGTGCCTGTTGTGATTTGCCTGACCGGAACCTCTGTGCGAGCAAGCCGCGCCGCGTCGTTGTCTGTCGCCAGATCGCCGACCAGAGCGGCTACGCGGGCGCGCGAGCGCAGACGGGCGAGCGTCTTTTCCAGAAACGCGGTCTTGCCTGCGCCGGGACTCGAAACCAGACTGACGACATAAACGCCTGACTGAGCGAATCGCTCGCGCAATCGGCGGGCCAGCGCGTCATTTTGCTTCAGCACATTTTGTCTGACCTCGACCAGTCGCGAACTGCTCATCATTGAATCTCCAGAGCCGTGACTTCCAGTTCCACGCCCCGCAGGACTTCAGGCGTCGGCGTGGCGCACACAGGGCAGTAGAAGAACTGTATTGAAGCAAGCGTTTGCTCTTTGCGACACGTCGGACAATAGACCACGACCGGCACTTCTTCTATCACCAGACGCGAGCCTTGAAGCGGCGTATCCTGGCAGGCCGCCTCATAAGAAAAGAGCAGGGCGTCTTTGACAACGCCTGAAAGACTGCCGAGCTTGAGATGGACTGCATTGACCTGTGTGCCGCCGTGTCGGGCGACTTCTTCCGTCGCCATCCCGATGATGCTCATTGCAATCGAAAGCTCGTGCATACTTCAACTCTGTTGCTGCCGCGCAAAGATGTCAAATAGGAGGAGGCGTGATGCCGAAGACCATAGTCTGGCGCGCATATTGAGTGCCGCCAGATTCGCCATCTTTACTCAATGCTCCAAGTCGGCTGGCTAAGGCTTCCCAATCAATTCCTGGCATGTTGATTTATCTGCAATGTTGGGTTTCTGCTACTTCTCTTTCACATAAGGCACGCCGATGGCTTTCGGAGGAGTGGCGCGGCCTATGAATCCGGCAAGCACGACCATCGTCAGCACGTAAGGAATGAGTTGAATGAATTGCACGGGGATCGAAACGACGCCCTGCATCCTGATCGAAATCGCTTCGGCCAATCCAAAAAGCAAACAAGCGAGAGACGCGCCCACAGGATGCCACTTGCCGAATATCAACGCCGCAAGCGCGATGAATCCGCGCCCTGCCGTCATATTGCGAGTGAAGAGAGAATTCTGGCCTATCGAAAGATAAGCCCCGCCTATGCCCGCAAGCACGCCGCTCATCAACACGCCCGCGTATCGCATTCGCGCCACACTCACGCCTGCCGTGTCCGCCGCTTCCGGGTTTTCTCCCACAGCGCGCAGCCTCAAGCCGAAGCGCGTGCGATATAACACATACCAGCTTGCGGGAACCATCAATATCGCCAGATAAACTATCGGCTTGTGACCTGAAAACAACTGACTCAAGATCGGAATGCTATCGATGCCGGGAATGTTCCAGTCGGGCAAGGTCTGCTCGCGGGGAAGCTGAGGGGTCGAGCCGGTCGATCCGAACATCGCGCCCGACGCCAGCGCAGGCACTCCGAGAAATAAAATATTGATAGCCGTTCCGACCACGACCTGATCGGCTTTGAATTGAATCGTTGCTACGGCGTGAATTGCTGCGACCAGAAGCCCCGCGATGGCAGCCGACACAAGCCCGATCCATGGATTAGCGGTTCGCGCGGTGACTGCGGCTGCGGTGAAAGCTCCAGCCAGCATTATTCCTTCGAGCGCGATGTTGATGACTCCGCCTCGTTCGGAGTACATCCCGCCGAGCGCAGCCAGAACGAGCGGCGTCGACAGTCGCACCATCGAAGCCAGCAGCGACAGGTTGAGAATGTCGGTGATGTCCATAGCTGTTGGGTGACGGATGATAGGTGATGGGTGACAGGTAATGGGTGATGGGGATAAGGTGATGGAGGAAGAGATCATGAAGCCTCTTTCTCACTGACACCTACCACCCATTACCCATCACCCCACCCGTCACCCATCACCCATCACCTATCCCCCATTACCCGCTTCGTTTCGACTTCATTCTGAAAACGGCTTCGCACGCAACGAATAAAATTATGATCGCTTGAAGTATCACCACCCAGTCTTTCGATACTTTGTTGGTGAAAATATCGATGAAGAGTTGCGAGCGGGCCAGCGCGCCGAAAAGCAAAGCTGCAAGAAGCACCCCCACAGGATGATTTCTCCCAAGCAAGGCGACGGCTATTCCCGTAAATCCGTACCCGGCTGAAAACCCGTCATAATAACGATAGCGATAGCCCAATACATCGTTGATGCCGACCATACCCGCCAGCATCCCTGAAAGCGCCATCGCCATCACAGTGTTCCGCGCAATCGAGATGCCGCCGTATTCAGCCGCCGAAGGATTCAATCCGACGGCTCGAAGTTCATACCCCCATTTCGTCTTCCACAAAAAAACATAGACCAGCGCGCACGCCGCAAGCGCGAACAGAAAAGCCAGATTGAGCGGCAACCGCTCAGGGAAATTTATTCCAAGCGGCGCGAGCAGATCATGCATTCGCGGAATGTGCGGCCCTGTCAGCACCCCGTCTTTCATCTCGGCTATCGGCAATGTCTCTAAAATAGGATCGCCCTGTTTGCGATAGTGATACTGAGTCAGGTAGCTGACTATTCCTGCGGCGATGAAGTTCATCATTATAGTAGTGATGACTTCGTGCGCGCCGAATCGGGCTTTCAGCACGCCCGGAATTCCCGCCCACACTCCGCCGACAACGACAGCGGCCAGCATCGCCAGCAGAGCGACGAGTATCGCGGGCCAGCCTTCGGGCGCGACAAGCCCGACCCAGGCGGTGGCGAATGCTGCGGCGACAAGCTGCCCCTCAGCGCCTATGTTGAAGAGGCCGCACTTGAAAGCCACAGCCACCGCAAGCCCCGTGAAGATCAAAGGCGTTGCATAAAAGAGCGTGTAGCCTATGCCATCGACGCTGCCGAACGCGCTTGTGAAGAAAAGATTGTAGACGAGCAGCGGACTGTCGCCCACGATCCACACGATGACGCCGCCGACTAGAAAAGCCGCGACGACGGCGAGCAACGGAAAGGTCAGTTCTCGAAGCAGCTTTTTCATAATAGACAAGAATGAGAGAGTGGGAGTGCGGGAGAGTGGGAGAATGGGAGAGTGGGAGATGAAGAGATCCGGCTCCCATTCCCCCACTCTCCCATTCCCCCATTCTCTTATTTCCCCACTCTCCCACTCATCGCTTCCCCCCCGTCATCATCAATCCGATTTCTTCTTCGCTCACACTTCGCGGGTCAACTTCGCCGACTACGCGGCCTTCGTACATAACAAGAACGCGGTCGCTGAGGCTGAGAATTTCGTCAAGCTCGGCTGAGACCAAAAGTATTGCCGCGCCCGCGTCGCGAAGCTCTATGAGTTTTTTGTGAATGAACTCTATCGCGCCGATGTCAACGCCGCGCGTCGGCTGCGATACGAGAATGAGCTTGGGATTTATATCGAATTCGCGGGCGACGATGAGCTTCTGCTGATTGCCTCCCGAAAGCGCGCGTGCGGGCAAAGCGATATTCGGCGGGCGCACGTCGTACTCGCGCACGAGTCGGTTTGCGCGCTCTGCGATGATCTGTTCGTTGAGCAGCACCGCGCCCGATAGCGGCGAGTTGCGATGCACGCCGAGTATGGAATTTGCCGCGAGGTCGAAATCCAGCAGCAATCCGCGACGATGGCGATCTTCAGGTATGTGAGCTATGCCGAGATTCTTTCGGCGACGCGGATCAAGGCGGTCAATCGATTTGCCTTCGAGCAGAATTTCGCCCCGCGTCTGAGGGCGAAGACCTGCGATTATTTCTATCAACTCAGTCTGTCCGTTGCCTTCGACTCCGGCTATGCCGAGTATTTCTCCCGCGCGAACTTCAAGTGACACATCGTTGAGAGAGCCATGCACGGTAGAGCTTTCAAGCGAGAGATTATTCACTACGAGGATGGCATCTTTGGGGTGGGCATCAGTTTTTTCCACTCTGAGCAGAACTTCGCGCCCGACCATCAGGCGGGCAAGCCCTTCGGCAGTGGCTTCTCGCGTCGAAATATTTCCGACCACACGGCCATCGCGCATCACGGTTATTCGATCCGACAGGGCGAGGACTTCTGCAAGCTTGTGAGTGATGATGATGATCGTCTTTCCCCGGTCGCGAAGGGATCGAAGTATGGCGAACATCTCGACGACTTCCTGGGGAGTCAGCACTGCGGTCGGTTCGTCGAGTATGAGAATCTGCGCGCCGCGATAAAGCGTCTTCAGGATTTCGACTCTCTGCTGCTGGCCGACTGAAAGATCCTCTATGCGGGCGTCGGCATCGATCCTGAGTCCGTATTGTTCGGACAATTCTCTGACACGCGCGCGGGCCTGTTTGAAATCTATGGCGAACGAAGAGCCGGGTTCTGAGCCGAGAATTATATTTTCGGTGACGGTCAAAGGCTCGACCAGCATGAAGTGCTGATGAACCATGCCGAGACCGAGACGTATGGCATCGCCAGGGTTTTGAATGGATCGGGCCTGGCCGTCGATTAAAATTTCGCCACTGTCTGCGGCGTAGAAGCCGTAGAGTATGTTCATCGCAGTGGATTTGCCCGCGCCGTTTTCGCCTATGATGGCGTGGATCGAGCCTGATTCGACCGCGAGGCTTATGGAATCGTTGGCCAGCACGTCGCCGAACCGTTTGGTGACGCCGCGCATCTCCACCGCGTATTTCAAGTCTTCTGCCATAGTGTTGGATTAGCTCTCGGCGCTTCGAGGCCGCGTAATAATAATTGATAGCGGGATGGATGAAAAGGAAAAAGGTTCCCTGGGCGATGACTTGGTTCGGAGAGGTACAACCGTCGGCCAGCCTGTTGAGGGCGTTGAGGTTTCTACGACCGTCGGGCAGCCTGTCGTACTTTCTCCTCCTATAACTGAACGATTACCCCTGCTGATGCCAGCAGCGATAGCCGCGTATTCTTTTACTGCTGATCGAACAAGTGCGTCGTCCTTTCAGTCACGCTCGGCTGCTCAATCTCTCCTGTCTGGCGGGCGATGAATAAAACTGCGCGCGCTCTCTCTGATTCGTGAATCACGGGTCTGTCCTGCCTGATATCGAATCGATGAATCTGATTTCTATTCTCTCGCTGCCGGTCTTCGTCTCCGAACAGGCGAAAGTAGACGAGGCATAAAAGACCTGTAAGAAAAACGGTCAGAGGGACCAGCAGCGGTGCGGGAGAGTCTGCCGCAAAACACAGGCCGAAGAAGATCGGCAACAGCGCCAGGCTCAGAAACATCAGCTTCGCGCCCACGCGCATACCCCGCCGATCCGGAGGTTTTACTTTCGCTCCGGGTTCAACGGGGAATCCGCCATTGGATAATATCTCTGAAACCGCCGTGAGCGGCATACCGCAGCGAGAGCAAAACCGCGCTTCGTGCAATGCCGGGTGGCCACATTTCGGACAGTGCATCATCGCCTCCTGTGTTTGCAGATTATCGGTTCGAAAAAACTACGATCAGCCACGGGGCAAAGTTCAACGTCTCAATCATAGCTTGAATGAAAAGCCGCCTCGCGCGCTTAACTTTTTCTTCGCCGTCGTGATAGTTTTGATCTCGAATGATTACGATCACCGAAGCTCTGAAAAAAATAGTCGAACGCTGCGACCTCGCGCGCGAAGAAGCCGAAGCCGTTCTCAATCAGATAATGACCGGAGAATGCACCGATGCGCAGACGGGCGCGCTTTTGGTCGGGCTTAGAATGAAAGGCGAGACCGCAGATGAACTGACCGGATTCGCGCGCGTGATGCGCGCTCGCGCCGCGCCTGTCCGCCCGCGCTCTCTGGTTGCGACCAATCTGGGCGGCACCGAACGCGATGCGCTCATCGATACCTGCGGCACGGGCGGAGACGCCAGCGGCACTTTCAATATCTCGACGGCCACGGCTTTCGTGGTCGCGGGCTGCGGATTGAGAGTAGCCAAGCACGGCAATCGCTCGGTTTCGAGCCATTGCGGAAGCGCGGATGTAATCGAAGCTCTGGGCGTCCGTATAGAGCTTCCGCCTGAGCGCGTAGCTCAATGCATAGATGAAGTCGGCATAGGCTTTCTGCACGCGCCGCTGCTTCATCAGGCTATGAAGCACGTCGCGCCCGCGCGTCGCCAACTGGCGATTCGAACCATTTTCAACATGCTCGGGCCGCTCACCAACCCTGCCGAAGCCAACACTCAGGTCATAGGCGTTTATGCCGCGCATCTGACCGAACTGCTGGCCGAGGTGCTGCGAAATCTCGGAACCCTTCGCGCGCTCGTCGTTCACGGAAGCGACGGGCTTGACGAGATAACCATCACGGGCGAGAGCAAAATCACCGAGCTTAAAAACGGAGAGCTTTCGACCTACACAGTCAGGCCCGAAGATTTCGGCTTGAACCGCGCCTCGCTTGAAGACATTCAGGGAGGCGACGCTGGCGAGAACGCCCAGATCATACTCGATATTCTTCAGGGCAAGAGCGGGCCGCGCCGCGATATCGTGCTGCTCAACGCCGCTGCTGCTCTCATGGCTTCAGGCAAAGCAGCGGATTTCAAATGGGGAATCGAGATGGCCCGAGGCTCGATAGAAAGCGGCAGGGCGATGGGAAAACTCAATCGGTTGATCGAAGTGACCAATCTCTGAATTTGTCCTTTGTCATTCGTCCCTTGTCCTTTGCTGATTGTCGGCGCTTTCCTGCAAATGACAAAGGACGAATGACAAGGGACGAATATCAAAAGAAAATCCATCTCTTCGTCTTGCGGGGAAATTCAGCGACGGGACGACAGGGAATCATCTCTCCGCGAACGACGGCAGCCGGATTATCATCAGCCATCGCGCGGGCATAATCTTCGCCCACGAGGTCGGCTATCGCAGAGATAGCTTTTGACAATCCGGGCAAGCGATTTCTGGTGTTGTGACAATCGCTGGCGATGATGTGCAGGAGTCCGTGTTCGAGCATCACTCTGGCCGCGCGCTGCACTTTCTTTCCGAACTGGCCGGTGAATGATCCGGTGTCAGCCTGACCTAAAACTCCCATCTCGACAAGCTGATAAAAACGCTCAGGCTCATCGATCAACATGAGATTGCGCTCAGGGTGAGCGATGACCGGGCGGATATTATTATTGAGCAGATCGAAGAGCGGACGCTCGCTGTAAGGCGGGACTACCGAATGAGGAAACTCGACCAGCACGTAAGGGCCGCCTGCTATGGTCGGCGCGTTGCGATGCTGGCAGACCTGATTGACCAGATCGTGATTGAATCGAAGCTCGCATCCTAAAACGACCGTCGGCGTTCCTCCGAGTCTCAGATTAAGCTCCTCGACTTTCTGTTTGAGGGAGGCCGAGTCATGAGTTTTATGCACGCTGTCGTGAGCGTGCGGGGTGGCGACGATCACGCCTACCCCATCGCGGGCCGAGAGTCGGCACATCTCGACGGATTCTTCCAGGCTGCGCGCTCCGTCATCGACTTCGGCAAGCACGTGAGAGTGAATGTCTGTCATCATCACGTTGATACTACGATGCCCGCGCGATATCGACAATAGTGAGCAGGGGTCGGTGGTCAGAAGGTGACAGGGAACAGGTTACAGGTTACAGGCCCGGAGATTTCCCGTCTGTTCCCTGTCACCTGTCACCTGTTCCCTACTCCGACCCCCTGACCACTGATCCATTGACACTGTAGATTTCAGGCGTTTATGATCGAAGTGCGATTACTCCGGTTCGGCTCTTGCGATTGAAAGGCCGTTTTGAAATCTGGAAAGGCAAGTTTTACGACAAGCCCCGCGAACAGGAAAATTATGAAGCAAATCACCACAGCGTTTTTCTCCGTCCTTCTGCTCGGCGCTTTCGCGCTGGCATCCGACAAAGAATCGAATTCGAATTTCTTCCCGCTCGAAGATATTCGCCCCGGAATGAAAGGACATGGCATGTCGGTCTTTCAGGGGTCGAAGCCTGAGCGATTCGAGGTCGAAATACTTGGACTGGCCGAAGGGCTTGTCAATCCCAAACAAAGTATCATCATCGCTCGCCTCAGCGGGCCATTGGCCGACCGCTCTTTTGTATTTGCCGGAATGAGCGGCAGCCCCGTCTATATCGAGGGCAAACTGGTGGGCGCTGTGGCCTACTCCTTCCCGTTCGCCAAAGAACCCATTGCCGGAATCCAGCCGATAAAATATATGGTCGAGATATTCGAGCAGGGCGGCGCGGAAGAGCCGCGCACCAATCAGCGCATTAGTTTCAACTCGCTGATGGCTCAATCGATCAATCAGAAATTGCCCGCTCAACTCTCGATGCAACTCGGCCCTCGCGCAGCCCGTAGCAGCGCGCTGATTCCTTACATCGGTCAGACCATCGCGCCGATAATGACGCCCGTGACTTTTTCAGGCGTGCCGCAATCGGTGCTCGATATGTTCGCTGAAGACCTGCGACAAGCAGGCATTCAGGCCATAGCCGGAGGGGGCGGCTCGTCGAACCTCTCGCCTATGTCGCCGTATAATGAAAACACTCTCACTCCGGGATCATCGGTGAGCGCGCAACTCGTTCGCGGAGACTTCACCATAGATGCTGCTGGCACGGTGACGCATCGCGACGGAGACCGCATATATGCCTTCGGTCATCCTTTTCTCACATCGGGGCAGACCTCGTGGCCTATGGCCGAAGACTCGGTGATAACGGTGGTGCCGAATCTGAACAACTCGTTCAAGCTTTCGGTCGCGGGAAACATGGTCGGCTCGATCAATCAGGATCGCTCCACAGGGATATACGGCAAACTCGGCGAGCGCCCGCAACTGATCCCCGTGCGAGTGACCGTCCGCACCAGTCGCAACAAGACGGAAACTTACAACTTCGAAGTGGTGAAGGATTCCTTCCTCACTCCGGTGCTGGTTCGCATATCGATGGCTTCGGCCATACTCGCCACTGAGCGACAGATAGGCAGTCAGACCCTCAGCCTGAGCGGGCGCATAAAAATAAATGGTCAGACGGATGTGATTCTCGATAACAGTTTTTCATCGCCGACCGGCGTTGCTTCTTTCACGGTCAATGCCGTAGCGCAGCCGATAGCCGTGCTGCTCAACAGCGGATTCGATGCCGTCGATATCGGCAGCATCGAGGTCGATGTGACTTCATCAGACAGCCGTTCGACGGGAGTGTTGAACCGCGTGTGGGTCGATAAGACCGAAGCGCGACGGGGCGAGACTATCGAGCTTCAGGTTTTCGCGCGCAATGATAACGGAAGCGAGTATGTCGAGCGCATCCCGGTAGAGATACCGGCGGACGCGCCCACGGGGCCGTTGGTCATCGTTGTTGGAGACGGGGCTTCGGTCAATCAAACCGAGTTGAGGGCGCAGGCGGCCTCGGAGTTTCTGCCGAAGGATTTGAGCCAGTTGGTTCGGGCGATAAACAAATTGAAGAAGAACAACCGGCTTTATGTGAAAGTGATCAGGCAGACGACCGGCGCGATAGTGAACAATGAAGAGATGCCCGCGCTTCCGCCTTCAGTGATGCTGACTTTAGGTTCTCAGAGAACGTCGGGCGGATACACACCGCTTTCAGTCTCGACGCTAACGGAGCGCGAACTTCCGCCCTCGAAGTTCTTGATCGTCGGACAGGAAGCCATCACGATCAATGTGGTGAAGTGATGGCGACAAGCGGTTTTCAAATTCGCAAAGAGCCTGCCCACGTGGCAGGCTCTTTTACATTTCACCAAAGCCGCGTCACCGGATAAGCATCCATCACTGAATCCCGGCTCACGATGGGAATATTTTCGACCATGGCCTGAGCGATCATCAGCCGGTCAAAAGGGTCACGATGATGGAAAGGCAGAGTCACGAGCGGCGACGTGTGACGCGGCTCGATGTGGAGTATGCGGAAATTGTTTGCCGCTATCTCGCGCTCCATAAACTGCTCGAACGGCTCCGGCAGCGAATACTTGTTGATACTGATCTTGATGGCGATTTCCCAGTATGTGGCAGGGCTGATCTCTATATCGTTGCTCGGATCGACTACCAGGCTTTTGGCATTCGCGCTCAACTGCGGATCGTCAAGCAGGAACCAGAGGAAAGCGTGAGTGTCAAGAAGCAGCCTCATGGCATGTATTCCCTGAAGTCGTCCAGATGCTCGTCATCTTCAGCGAGAATGATGAGCTTGCCCTTCGCGCTTCCCGGCTGGCGCGGACGACGCGCCGTCTCGCGCTGCGAGATGAGTCTTGCCACCGGCTGCTGGTTGTGTGTGATGACGACTTCCTCGCCCGGTCTCAACTTCTCAATCAACTCTGCAAGGTGCGCCTGCGCTTCTTCTATAGAAACCGTCGCCGACATGATTTCTCCTCCTTCCGGCTCGCGCTGAATCTGTTAATGCCAAATGCTAACATCAAGCTGACCCCTGATTCCACTTTGGAGAGAAATCCTCTATCCTGATCGAGCGATGCGCCAATAAGCAAGCTTTTGATCCATCGCTAATTTATTTGTTCTTGCCATAAATCAGATGAGAAGATTGACCGCAATACTTCAGACAGCCGCCCGCATCCTCACGCTGCGATTCAAGGCGGAAGACCTCTCGTTTGATCGAAGCCATCTCATATTCGGCCTCGTTTGCGTGTGGGCAGTCGGAATGGGGCGTTACTGGGATAATCCGCGAGTTGGGCTGCTTCAACATCTGGGAATCGGCTCAGTCGTTTACGTTCTCATCCTTTCGGCTTTTCTCTTCATCATCATCTATCCGATGAAACCGGCGAGATGGTCTTACTTTCATCTGCTCACTTTCATCACGCTCACCTCTCCCCCGGCTGCGCTTTACGCCCTGCCGGTCGAGAAATGGTATTCGCTCGACACCTCGCAAGCGATCAACGTGTGGTTCCTCGCCGTCGTAGCCCTTTGGCGCGTCGTGATGTATTCGCTCTACCTCAGAAGATGGGCCGAGATCAAAGGCTTCGCGCAACTGACCGCCACTCTGATGCCGCTCGCGTTGATCGTCGTCGCGCTCACGCTGCTCAATCTCGAACAGGCGGTGTTTGAATTCATGTCCGGCATCGAAAGGCATCAAACATCGGCGGACGCTGCTTTCGGAGTTGTGTTTATGCTTGGCCTTCTGTCCTATCTTCTCTCGCCCGCGCTGCTCATTCTCTACGTCACCTCGGTCATACTTCGACGGTTTCGATCTCAGCCCGAATCGAACGAGGTCGATTGAAAGCTTGAGTTTGAAATTCGCAACCTTCAGCGCATATACTCTCGCCGCTTGTGGTGGGAACCTGCCTGCGAAGGAGAATCGCCATGCGAAAAAATATAATCGTCGCCGTCTCGCTCGCTCTCATTTTAGTCAACTCAATCGCCGCTCAACAACGGGCCACCTTTACCGTGGGAACCGCTACAGCCGCGAGAGGAGAGAAAGCCACAGGCGCGATAGAAGTCCCTGCCGCAGCCGACGCGGGAACGACCATTCCTGTCGTCGTCTTTCACGGCGCAAAACCTGGCCCGGTGCTTGCCCTCGTCGCGGGTTCGCACGGAACGGAATACGCCTCGATCATCGCGCTCGAAAAACTGATCAACAGATTAGACCCGATACAGATTTCAGGAACGGTGATCATCTTGCCTCTCATCAACGTCCCGTCATTCGAGCAGAAGATCGCTCACCTCAATCCCGTCGATGGCAAAAACATGAATCGCTTCTATCCCGGTCGCGGGGACGGCTCGCAGACAGAACGCGCTTCCTATCTCATCACGAAGCAGGTTGTCGAGCGATGCGATCATTTGATCGACCTGCACGGCGGCGACATCGATGAAAGCCTGCGACCCTACAGCTATTGGACTAAAACGGGCAACGCCCAGCAGGATCGCATCTCGCGCGAGATGGTTCTCGCCTTCGGACTCGATCACATAATCATCTCGACCGAAAGACCTAAAGACCCGGCGGCCTCGCGTTATCTCGAAAACACCGCGACCACCCGCGGCAAGCCTTCGATCACTGTAGAAGCAGGTCACGCCGGAACAGTCGAGATGGAAGACGTAAACGCGCTCGTTGAAGGATGCCTCAGCGTGATGCGATATCTGAAGATGATCGCAGGAGCGCCGCGCGCTGTTGAAAATCCTGTGTGGATAGAAAAAGTCGCGACCATTGCGAGCGAGCAGACCGGCGTGTTTTATCCATTGGTCAAACGCGGCGCTTATGTCGAGCAGGGAATGAAGATCGGATACGTGACCGATTATGTCGGAAGGACGATCTTCGAAGCTCGCGCACCTGCGTCAGGGGTAGT
>DLHY01000066.1:0-23962 GCA_002483445.1 Blastocatellia bacterium UBA7656 | reverse complement strand
GGTAGTGTTATTTATTCGCGCAGTGCCTTCGATGACCAAAGGCGAAACGATAGCAAACATCGGCGCGGTTCGGCGCGAGGCGAAGAGCAATTGACGTGTGAAAAGCATGAGAGAGGACAGATGACGAAATCCCCCTTGTCGAAATACTCAAGGTTTGATTTCAGGCAGTGATAAAAAAGTAATACTCGACCGTTTGAGCGAGATTCACCGCAGAGGCGCTGAGGACGCAGAGCGGGCGCAGAGATTTTTTCTCTGCGTTGTCTCAGCGTTCTCTGCGTCTCTGCGGTGAAAGGATACTTCATAATAAGACCCGCTCGATTCCAGCATTACTACTTCATCACCGCCTGATTTTGAAGACGCATCAAAAAAAGTCGAGGGCCGGAACTGTCTCCGGCCCTCAACTGTTTGTGCAAACCAACTATCATCATCTGACCAGACACGCTGCTGCTTTCTGGTACGGGCGTAAGGATGGGATATACCCAACCGAGTCGGGCAATAGCTGAAACGGTTCCCGACCCGTTATATCGCTTTCCTGCTCGCTTCTCAGATAGCCGCTCATCGTATCTCCGAATTGAGCATCATAGAAGAACAGTCCCTCCTGCACTCTGACTATCTGCGACCATCCCGCTCGCATGAAAGAGTAGTTCCAGCGCGCAGAGGCTCTGGTTGTAAAGTTCCCGGCATTGTCCATATCTCCGACCACGTACAAACCTGTGACCGCGTTATAAAACAGGATGCCGATCTTCTCGCCCGTGGTCTGAATGCCGCAATCGATTATGATCGACCAGAAGGGCGAGAAGGTGTAGAACTTCTTTCCCGTCTGAGTCCAGACCATCGCGCCGCCGGTGTCTCTGCGATAGAAAAGCAGAAAGCCCTGAGCGTTGACCACATGCGTCCAGTTCTGTCCGGGCGCGATAGAGATATTGAGCAACTCGTAGTTGCTCGCCGAGCCGGGAGGCGTGAGACGAAGCCTCATTTCCTTGCCAGTCTTCGAATCATAGAAGTACAACTCGCCGCCGCCCAGATAGGAGATGTGCGTCCAGATTACGGCCTTGCCCAGCGTTTTGAGATAAAAGACCTTCGTCGCGGGATGACTTCCTGACTCGTCGAATTCGCCTACCGCGCACAGGCCCGACGCCGAGTTGTAATAGAACAAAGACTCTTCCATGTTGACGATGTGCGTCCAGCCCGTAGAGCCGGTGAGGTTGCGCAACTTCCCGTAGAGGCCATTCTGATAGTCGAGTTTTCCAGTCTCGGCAAAACCCGTCACAGGTTCGTAAAGAACGATCCTGCCGCGATCCATGTTCGGAAAGTGCGGGTTGCTATAGTAAAGATCATCTTCGTCGAACAGGCCCACTGCAAACCATGCCAACTCGACCGCCGCCACCGCGCTCCTGTCAGGGAAATCATCAATCGCCACCTGTCTCGTCGCTTCCGCTACATCTTCGAGCGTTGAAGAAGGAGTGAGCCAGCGAGCCAATGCGTTGTAGAAAATATATTCCGCCACTCCCCGGCCAATCGAGGGGACGAAGGTGCCGTTGCGATGAGACCCGCCTTCCGACAACAGATAGTACACATGATTCATAATGCCGCTGTTGATGTGAACGCCGCCGTTGTCATCCGTGCCGGTGTAACGATTGCTGTAGTGATCCGGCTGGTTGAAGTTCATCGGGTTCGCCATATCACGCAAGGCGTCTCCGGCTGTGTTGGGCGTAATAGAGTCTTCACCGATCAGGTAGTCAGGCTCGCGCCCGTTTATAGAGCCTGTGTAGAACTCGATGGCTGTGCCGAAGATGTCGGCGAAAGATTCATCAACAGCACCGGACTCGCCTGAGTAGATGAAACCGTCGTCCGGCAATAAGTCATCAAGCAGGCAGTGAGTGTACTCATGGGCGACTATATCGAGCGAGACGAGCGGGCCGAACGCCGTGCCGTCACCATTGCCGAAATACAAACGATTCTGACCTCCATAAGCGTTATTCGTCGTGCCGCTGCCTCCGTTGATGCCGAGATCATTCGGATGAACGTAGTGAACGAACATTTCGACTCCCGCGCCGATGCCGTCCGTTCCCCACCGCCCGTGAGCCGAGGAGAAGTAATCCCATGTCTTTTCCAATCCGAACAGCGCATCGACGGCCACCGTCTCGCGGTTGCTCGTGTCTCCCACGTTGCCCCATGCGGCGGGAGATTTAGGCCCGAACGGTCTGGCGAAGTCAGTCAAACTGTTATCGAGCGTATCGAAAACTTCTGAGTGTCCTCGGTCGGGGTCTCGAAGTGTGAAGCCTGTGTTGGGATTGAAATCGACATTGAGTTCGACCACGCCGCTGTAGAGGCTGCCGCCGACGCCGAACGCGCTGTTGCGGGCGTTGATTTTCCAGACGACGTTGCCGTTTTTGGCATTGATGAAGAACTGATAATCTCCGGCCTTCTCGCCTTGCTCAACCATCAGCTTGACCAGATAAACCAGAGTCGCGCCCTTGGCTGTCTTGTCATTCTTCATGACGCGATGCGGCAGGATGACGAGTCGGGCCGAAGGCTCTTCTACGAACTCGCCTTCGCGCTGGAGCGCCGATTTTGCCGACTCGATGGCTTGCGCTTCATCGATCTTCGGCGTGGTGTTGATGCGGGCTTCTTCGAACACTCGCCCGCTCACCGAGCGCAGAGCATTCTGCTCGTTGAGGTGAGTGATCAACTGACCGCCGAAAACTTCGACGCCGTTATGAATCTGGGCGAGGCGCACGTCTATATAGCCTCGCCCGTCTTTGATCGCTTCAATCATACGAAATTCAGCTTCTGCTTCGCGGAAGCCATACTTTTCTTTGCGCTGTTGTAACTGCTCAAGGCTTCGGCTCAACGCCTCGGCGACCCAAAGGGGGCGCTCCTGTTTTTGAGCCGCTTGCTTGCGGCCTTTAATGCTTTGCTTGTTGCCCTCGCGGTAGCGTTCGACTATTCGCGTCGCTTTCATGAGAGCCTTGAGTCGGGCATCGTCATTCGATGGTTTGGCAGCCTCGCGGGATTGACCTGTGACCGAGAAGGCCGGGAATACGAAAGAGCCGATCAGGATCAGCGTGATAAACAAAGTAAATAATCTCGTGCGATTCATGTGTCTATCTCCTTCAGATTCAAAAATATTTTGCAGGCAGTCGGGGGAAGCTCCTCGCCTTCGTGCCTCGCTACTGACTTCGCGGCGTTGGATGTGGAGATAAGAAAAGGCGGCGCTGTGAATGTTCACAGTAATGTGCAGGATCAGATAAGCCGGTTGCGAAGGGCTTTGGCAACGGCTTCGGTCTTGGAGTGAAGTGGCGCGGAGTCAGTACCGCCTGCGGTAGCGGGCGGGTTAGTAAGCCAACCAAGTCGCTACATAGAGCGGCTACGCTCCTTCCTGTACTGACTTGTCGGCTTCGCCCGATTCATCACAACCTCAGCACGAAGCTCGACTCGCCCGCTGATGTCATAACCTTAATCGTATTATCTCCGTCGACCAGACCGAGCTTCTTCGACTTTCCCTTCAAGACGATTTGTGCGCCGGAGGAACTATTTATGAAGTTGGACCGCTCAACGCCATTGATGAACACCTGCGGCGAAGCGCCGAAGTTCGAGCCATCAATCGTGACCTTCTTTCCTTTCCGCATCACTGCGCTGATAGAAGGCGGTTCGGGTGGCGCAGGCGCTCGAACAAAGTTACGCACGAACAGGTCGGCGTCGGGCGAACCCCAACCCGTGCATAGATCGTAGCCGGGAGTTGCTGGAAACCCTGGAACGGGCCCCCTGTCGTTGCGCCCTTCGGTTATGTCGTTGAAGACATCTGGTCCACCCTGCCGCTGTGCCGCCCCCAATTGATAGATACGCAGATTGGCAGACCCGAACCCGGACGCGCTGGCTATCTGATTGGCGAGGGCGAATATCCCGGCCCAGGCCGGCGCGGATGCGCTCGTGCCTCCAATTGCCAGGATAACCTGTCGCCGGACAAACCAGAACCCCGGAGTAACAGGATCGCCCAGCATCGCAATATCAGGCACGGTCCGCGTGTTACCCTCGACTGTGATCGTCTCCAACTGATAGGCAGGGCGTTCGTAGACGATGCTCGCGCCGCCGCCGCTGCCCGCCCATGCCTGCTCGCCCTGATAAGCTGTAACATTCCCCTGGGAATCGAGGCTGACATTGAGCGACGTGCCGCCCACCGCCGTGACATAGGGACTCGATGCCAGTCCGTTCACCTGCCTGCCACTGAAGTCTCGGCAGTCGTCGGCGCCAGTGTCACCCGATGCGACCAGAACAGTTTGCCCCTGCGCGGCAGCCTGCCTGTAGAGATTGTTGAAGACCGATTGGAAAGCCAGCCCCAGGTCGCGCTCGCACCCGCCAAAACTGATGCTGATCAATTTGGTGTCCGACAGATTGTTTACCGCGAAGGCCAGCGATTGATCGAGATCGCTGTCCTTATCGCTGATCACAACCTGTATCCTGGCCGCGGGCGCGGCCATCCCGGCAAGCTGGCTGTCGAGCAGCATTTCGGTCTCGTCTCCGCCGCCGAGATTTCTGATCTCGCCTCCTGCCGGAATCTTTACGATCTCACCCGGCGCAAGATTGAAAGTCTCCCGATACCTCGCCGTATCGCTCAGATCGAAGTCGCTGCGCCCCAGGATCGCAATTGTTTGTCCCGATCCGTTGATACCTTCGGCAAGCAGAGGATTGAGATTGTAAGCAACATAGAAGTCCTGCGGACCCATCGAGACACGTTCGCCGAGACGGAATTCAGGAGCAGTTCCGGTCTCGCCCTCAACTGCCATAGGGTGAGGCAGACGAAGATTATGCAACCGGACGGTCTCGACGCTTGCGCCCCACCGAGAGGGCAATTGACACTCCTCTTCGTTGGCGTAGAAGGTCTCGCCTGCAAGATCAAACAGATTGATTCTGACCTTGAATGTCCGCTCTATCATATCGGCGGGCGCTTCGAACTCCACGCCGAGATTATTGGACCAGACCCTCGCGACGCTGATTCCGGCCTGCTGCAACCAGTCGAGCGCCGAATCGCGCGCGTCGGGCGACGCGCCAAAGCGGTGGCCGAATTCCTGCGGGGTGAGCCAGCGTCTGTAACTTGCGCTATCAGGGTTTTGCTGCTCGGCAAGGAGACGATCGAGTTCCGCTTCATTATCGAGCCGAAAATATATCGCGCCTTTCACCATCATCTGCGGCGCGGCGTGTCCCAGCGCCCGCGCTCCCAACCTGAAGGCGATATGGCTGCCCGACTCTCCCCTGACCGCGTCGCTTTTTGTCGAAGCCGACTCTCCCCAGACCGATAGCCAGAAGAAAGCGATTAACACGGTTGCTATTGGAATCTGAAATCTGTGTCGTTTCATCAGCGCGTTCTCCCGCGTGCGTATTTCAAATGATCTGATACCATAAGCCATCGGGCGTGACAACTCGTTCCCGCCGGGGCGAGGAACCGAACTCGCGTTATTCAAGCCCCATCATACGCCGGACGGCTGAAAGAAAGGGCTGAGAAGGTTCAAAGTAACAGCAAGCTCAGATGAGCCGGTTGCGAAGGGCTTTGGCTACGGCTTCGGTCTTGGAATGAACCTGAAGCTTTTCGTAGATTTTCTGAAGGTGAAAATTTATTGTGCTTGCCGTGACTCGAAGCTCTGCTGCTGCGGTCTTGTAGTTGTGACCTTCGACCAGAAGGCGGAGCAATCGGATTTCATGCGGGGTCAGGTTGTAGTCGACTCGTTCGGGCGGGCGTATCTCCTGAAATATTCTGATCACACGACGGGCGATTTCAGGCGACATCGGCGAGCCTCCTGAGATTGCGTCTTTGAGTCCTTCGATTATCCTGAGAGGCTGAGTTTTTTTCAGCAAATAGCCCGTCGCTCCGGCGCACAGCGCGTCAAATATGCGCTCGTCATCTTCGTGAATCGTCTCGACGAGAATGATCAGGTTCGGATATTTCTCTTTGAGGATGCGTATGCCATCGATGCCGCTCATACCGGGCAGTCCTATGTCTGTGAGAATTATGTCCGGCACATCGACAGGGATTTTTTTTACGGCCTCTTCGACCGAGCCGAAACTTCCCGCCAATCGAAAGCCTTCGGAACCGCTCACGAGCGCGGCGAGATACTGGCGATACTCGTGGTGATCTTCGATTATCGCCACTTTCACGGGCATTGCAGGCTCGTCTGACATAATCGCAAGTTTACACGTCCGTCTGCGAGCAATCACTATGAATTCTCTCAGCCGATCATCGCCGCAGCGGAGCTTTCAGAATAATGGTCGTCCCTTCGCCCGCCAGGGATTTTATCTCAAGCGTGCCGCCGAGTTTTTCCGCTCGCCTGCGCATACTCATCACCCCGTTTCCCAACTCTGCGGAACTTTGATCGAACCCTTTTCCGTCGTCGCTCACTTTCAAAACGAGGCTGCGCGAATCTATCCGCATCGCGACCCGCGCGCCAGAGCAACCGGAATGGCGGATTGCATTGTTGACGGCTTCCTTGAAAACAAGATAGACCTCGCGCCGCGCTTCCGTGTCGATCTTAGTGTTGTGTTCGAGGTCGGGCGCGTCGAACGTGAATTCGATATTGCGCGACGTGAAGGCATCGCTTGCGAATCGTCGCATTCGCTGGGCGAGATCGTTTGTATTATCCCTGCTCGGATTGACTGCCCAGATTATGTCGCTCATCGCCTCGACCGAACGGCTCGATACGTTTGCAATCATAGCGAGCCTTTCAGCCACGCCCGCGTCGGCGTCTTTCATCTGATGTCGCAGCAGATCGCTCAACCCTCTGATGACCGACAGGTTCGATCCGATATCGTCGTGCAGGTCAGTAGCTATGCGAGTGCGCACACGCTCTACGCGAATCAGTTGCGCGACTCGATAGCGATACGCTCCGTAGACGAGCAACGCTATGAAAGCGGCAGCCGGAGTCAGGAACCACCACCGCTGCCAGACGGGACGAAGTATGGTGAATGACACCGAAGCGGGAATCTCACTCGTCGCGCCGTCGGCATTGATGGCTTGAACCAAAAAGCGATAACTGCCGGGTTGAAGGCTTGCGAGATTGACTGAACGATCCTGAGAAGGCGCGCTCCAGTCGGAAGTGTCATCGAGTTTGTACCTGTACTTCAATGGCGAACTGAAAGAGACGGCGAAAAATTCTATTTGAATATTGTTTTGCGCGGGGCCGAATTCAAGCTCCGCGATTCGGCTCTCACCTAATCCGGCAATCGATTGTGAGTTTCCGTTGACGCGCACCTCCGAGATGAAAACATCTGCTTGAGCGCGTGTCACGTCGGGTTCGGGCGCGAGCCTCGAAATCCCCGTGGCGGTTGCGAACCACAGCGCGCCTCTTCGGTCACGGAACGCCGCTTCGACTGTTTGATTGGCCAGCCCGTCGGCGGTCGTGAAGTGGCGAATTCCCCCTTCATCGATTCGATCCAGCCCGCGAGCCGTCCCCACATAAATGCGACCCTGCTCGTCATCGATCACGCACCAGATTTCGCTGCTCGATAGCCCTTCGCGTTCGGTGATAGCAGTGAACTGCGGCTCGGTTTTTGTCGGGTCATCCGTCCGGCCAAGCCCGCCCTCGCTCGCGGCGATCCACAGCCGCCCCGCGCGATCAACGAACAGATCGCGAATCGAACCTGACGGAACTCCTTCTGCTGTGGTGAAGAGGCGAAAGCGGCCTTCGCCGAATCTCGCAACCCCTCCGCCCCTGAACCCGATCCATAAATTGCCCGCCCGATCTTCGCAAACGTCCATAGGCCCTTGTCTGTCCGAAGGCCATCCTTCGTTGTGCGAATAGCGATGAAACTTTTCAGTCGCGCGTTCCCATCTGACGATTATCCCTGTGTGAGGATGTGTGGCGATCCAGATGTCGCCGCGTGAGTCTTCGAAGATATAAGTGACGAAATCGTCCGGCAGCCCGTTTTGCGAATTGTAAATTGCCTTAGGCCTGACGCGCGCAAGGTCGCTCGTGCGATCAACCTTAGGAAATCGAAACAGCCCTGCGGTAGTCGGAATCCACCACTCCCCCGCGTGATCGCAGATCGCGCCGAAATTAGAACGCCAACTGAAGTGGTCTATGCGGTCAGGAATATTGGGATTGACGGGAATGAATCGACTTCCGTCGAACGTGTTGAGCGTCTCTCTTTTCGGAGTGTTGCTGCAAACGATCAACTCTCCCGTGGGTGTTTCAAGAGCCGTGTATACGCTGCTGCCAAGCCCGTCCGCCTGATTGTATGTGGTCAGTCCCGTCAATCTCACCTTGATGGCTCCTGCGGGCGTGCCTATCCAGAGATTTCCATCCCTGTCTTCGGCCAGCGACCATATAGTTCGCTCGCCGATGATCGAGGCGGAAGCATAACTCTTCAACTGGCCGGAAAGAAATTCACCAAGCCCGCACCCTGTCCCGATCCAAAGCCTGCCGGAGCGGGAGACCTTCAGCGCGCCGATGTTGTTACAGGGCAGCCCGTCCCGGTTTGTGTACCCGCGCGCGACCACATTTCGATTTGCGTCCATTTCATCTGCGATCAGGCACAATCCGCCGCCCCGTGTCCCGACCCATATTCTTCCTTCGCCGTCCTCGACGAGTCCCATCAGGTTATTGACGGGAAGGCCGTTGCGTGTGGTGAAAGTTTCGCCGCGCCCGTCGGCGGCAATTCGATGAAGCCCTTTGTCATTTAATGCCGCCCAGATATTGCCGCGTCGATCTTCGATGAGATTCCTCACATGCGTGCGGTCGTCTTTCGGCGATGGCATCCCAAGCCTTGCAAGATGAAAAGTGATTTGATCGCCAACTCTCTCGACCCGATAAAGCCCTCGCGATGTTCCGCACCAGATCGTACCCTTTCGGTCTTCGATGAGCGTCGTTATGCGCGGGCCTACCACGTCTTCGCCCGGTCGATAGACTGCCATCACGGGCCGCGCGCGAGAGTCGGGATCGAATCGACAAAGCCCTCCCTCGGTCGCAATCCAGTACTCGCCGTCGCGGGTTATGAGCAGATCATTGATCCAGTTCGAGGGGAGTCCCTGAGCCGTCGTGTAGTTGGTGAACGTGTAGCCGTCAAATCGCGAAAGCCCCTGCTCGGTGCAAAACCACAGGAAGCCGCGCGGGTCTCTCACTATCTGGCTCACGCGGTCGCTCACCATCCCGTCGGCGGTCGTGTAGACTCTCGTGGGAAACTGCTCGGCGCGCGCCGCGTCGCAAAGAGCCAATAGGATGATCGAAGCGCCAGCGGCGACGAGAAGAAGTTGTTTTCTGATATTCAGGACGCCGGGATGACGATGCACGACCGATACCTTACAATCGGCTTGATGAATTGGCAATGCGCGCTTTAATTGCAAGGCAAAGCTCCGGACTTCAAACGCGATGATGATAAAATGATCCGCTCAGGAAACAGATATGACTGACACTCAGGAACCGAGACGCAAAAGTCCGTTCGTCGAACTGCTCGGACTTCGATTCACCTCCGTAAAAGACGGAGTGAGCCAGTGTACGCTCGAAGTCAGCGACCGGTTGATGAACCCTAATCGCGTGCTTCACGGCGGAGTGGTCTACTCGATGGCCGATACCGCGATGGGCGCGGCCCTGCACTCGCTGCTCGATGAAGGCCAGGTGTGCGCTACTATCGAGATCAAAATCGTTTACCTCAAAGCTGTCACATCGGGTATCCTGACATGTGAAACGAAGGTCTTGAGCAAAGAGGAAGACATCGCAGTGATGGAATCTGATGTGAGAAACGGTTCTCACCTCGTGGCCCGCGCGCTCGGCACCTTCTCGATTTTCAAAAGAACATGACTCAACCCGGTGGAAGATTTTTTGAAAGGAATCAAGGGATGTTCAACCTCAGACTTTTTCGTCCGGCCCTTGCAGCCGGTCTTTTAATGCTGGCTCTCTCCGGGCTTGCTTTTTCAGGTGGCCCCGTCTTCTGGGAAATTTCAAAACAGGAAGATGTCGTCAAAGGAGACGCTCGTGGAGTATCGATTGCCGAAAACGGCGCGATTCAGCTTGCCCCCGCTTACTCGCTCGTCTATGACACGAAGGAAGCTTATATCTGGTCGAGCGCCGCGGACTCAGCAGGCAATATCTATCTCGGCACGGGACACGAAGGACGCATATTCAAAGTCGACCCGTCGGGCGCAGGCAAACTGCTCTACGACGCGGGCGAATTGGATGTCTACGCGATGACGACCGACACCGGGGGAAATCTCTATGCCGCCACTTCTCCCGACGGTCAGATTTATAAAATCACTCCCGACGGTCGCGCTGCGGCTTTTTACGATCCGCCCGACAAATATATATGGTCGCTTGCCTTCGACGCGGCGACTTCGACTCTTTATGCGGGGACGGGCGACAAGGGAGTGATCTACAAAATCGATCCGCAGGGCAAAGCAAATGTGCTTGCCGATACGAATGAAAACAATATCGTCTCTCTGATTCTGGATCGGGGGAATCTCATAGCAGGCACAGACCCCGGCGGGCTTGTGCTGCGCATCTCGCCCGACGGAAAAGTTTTCGCGCTCTTCGATTCGCCCCTTCAGGAGATTCACTCTCTCGCTCTCGCCGGGGATGGATCGGTGATGGCCTTAGCGGTAAACGCGCAGTCGCAGCGACAATCTTCAGCGGGAGTCTCTTCGACTTCGAGCTTATCGAGCGAAGGAGTCATCACGCTTTCGACCGATGATCAGGATCAGCCAACAGTCGTGTCAGCCTCCGATAATTCCCAGCGCGGGCGCAGCCGTGTAGATAATGCGCGGGGCGCGCTTTTTCGCATACGCGCCGACGGAAGCAGCGATGTCGTGTGGAGCGCGACCGATTCCATAGGCTTCGCGCTCCGCCTGCTTGCAGACGGACAGGCATTGGTCGGCACCAATAACAAGGGGCGAATATATTCGGTTTCTCCGACTCGCGCGCAGACTCTTTTGATTCAATCTCCCGAAGATCAGACCTCGACATTCATCACGGCAGGCGAGAGCTTATATGCGACTTCGAGCAATCTGGGAAGGCTCTATCGCATCGGGCGCGAAACGGTAAGCGAAGGCACCTACACCTCGCCCGTGCGCGACACTCGATTTGCGGGGCAGTGGGGCGCGATCAACTGGCGCGGAGGCGGAGTGGAAATTCAGACGCGCACAGGCAATACCGAGTCGCCCGATGCGACGTGGAGCGACTGGTCTGCCGTTTATCGCAATCAGTCGGGCGATCAGGTGACAAGCCCGCGCGCCCGCTTCATTCAATGGCGCGCAACTCTTCGCTCATCTTCGACGGCGAGAGGTAAGACGACCTCTGATAAGGCCGCGCATCTGCAATCGGTCGTCATCGCATACCTGCCGCGCAATCAGGCTCCTGAAATAAATTCGCTCACTGTGTTTCCCGCGGGCGTGGCGATGCAGGAGATGCCGCTTGCCGTCGATCCTTCGGTCGCTTCTTCGGGGCTTGATCCGCAGATATTCGGAATCATATCGAGCGTGCCACCGCGCCGTTACTATCAGAAGGGCGCGCGCACGATTGTATGGCAGGCTGCGGACGCGAATGACGATTCGCTCGTCTACAGAATTTTTTATCGAACAGTCGAAGAACCTCAGTGGCATCTGTTGGCCGATAACGTCACGCAGTTTTATTACACGATAGACGCGAGTCGATTGCCTGACGGCGCATACCTCTTCAAGGTCGAAGCGAGCGATTCGCCATCGAATCCGCTCGATATGGCGATGACCGGAGAAGAGATGACCGACGCCGTAGAGCTTGACAATACGCCTCCCGCGATACGGGTCGTGGGGCCTTCAGTCACAGGGCAGACGGCAGAGGTGACATTCGAGGTTGCCGACGCGACGGGCCGCGTCATCAGAGGCGAGTACAGCCTCGATGGAGGCCCGTGGACTCTGGTCTTTCCCACAGACGGAATAGCCGATTCTGCGCGCGAAAGTTTTCGCGTAAAGGTCAATCTCAACACCGCAGGCCCGCACGTCATAGCGTTCCGCTGCGCGGATTCGAGCCTCAACGTGGGAACGAGCAAAGCGCAGGCGGTTCGGTAGGTGACAGGTGACAGGTGACAGGTGACAGGGAACAGGGAACAGGTGACAGGGAACAGGTGACAGGTTGAAGAGGCTCCTGAGATGTCGATGCTTTCTAATCTCTCATCGCCTGTTCCCTGTCACCTGTTCCCTGTTTCCGTTGACATTCACAGTCTTGAGGAGTAAAACAGCCTCATCGCACGGCCCGATTGAAATTGAAATTCTGACAAGCGACTGCTCATCAAAAGGGTCTATCAGCATTTGCCATTCGCCAGATAAGACCGAACGGCAGATGTTTCCCCGCAATCCTCAGACATAGAGAGTAAAAGGAGAAACGAGTATGTCAGCAGCGCCGACACCCGAACACAACAAGGCTATCGTCCGCCGCGCAATCGATGAGATATGGAATAAAGGAAATCTGGCGGCGGTCGAAGAGATTTACGACGCCAACTGTGTGCGCCATGACCCGGCGACACCGAATCTCGCAACCGGGCTGGAGAATTTGAAACAACAGGCCGCCTTGTACCGCGCAGCCTTTCCTGATCTGCATATCACGATTGAAGACATCATCGTTGAAGGAGAGAAGGTCGTGATGCGGTGGAGTTCAAGCGGCACGCACAGAGGCGAGCTTCAGGGCATAGCTCCGACTGGAAAAGCGATCACCTCGTCAGGCATCTCCATCTCGCTCATCGCCAACGGCAAAATAATCGAGGAGCGGGTGAACTGGGATAATTTCGGATTGATGAAACAACTCGGAGCCATCGAGTGAACGGACTCGAAACCAAATTGCCTGCGCCTGACGGACAACGTTTCATTCGCAGTCACCTGCTATTTTGTTTTACGCAATCGCGAGCGAAAACGGCGCACCTTCGCCACATTGCCGCAATCCTTCATTACGCACCATTGGCGGCTGCGATTGCGGCTCGTGTCCTCAAAGAGCCAGCCGCAATCCTCGCCGCCGCATTGGCGAAGGCGCGTCATATCTTCTGCCGTCAGCATCTCTGCGGCTGAATCCGCAATCCGCCAGAGCGTCTGATCGAGCGCCTCTTTCGCGTCGATCCATTCCCATAAGAATTGACTTTCTTCGCCTAATGCTAATCTCACGCGGCCATGCGCGACTGCGAGTTCCTGATTCAAAATCTCGATGTCGTCACCGCGCGGCTGCTTCCCGCCCGCTATCTCCGCAGAGATGCGATAGATCGCTTCGCGCAGTTTGATCGCCCGCTTCCACACCGCTGCCGCCGCCTCTTCGCGCCTCCTCGCTTCGCGCATCAGCCTGTTTGCGTCCGCATCGGTCAATAGCCCTGCACGCAGACTCCAGGCCAGAAGGTCGAAGTAGTCTGTGAGCCGGTCTTCACGCACGACGTAATCGGTCCCGCCCTTTTTTTCAGAAGTCGAAGCAAGTCGGCGGCCTCCGACCGTGTTTGCAAAATCCAGACACAGCCGCCCTCCGATCATCTTCGCCTTCGCAATGGGCCTCTCCCTCAGCTTCATGCGTATTTCTCAGAGTAACTATTAAAATCAGTTTGACAGGTTACGCGGTTTATTTTATTCTGTAACCCGTAAAGGCAGTGTAACCGGTTACTCGCTGTTCGTCAACTTCAATCCGGAAGATGAAAGGACGAGATATGCGGGTCAAGTGCGGGAGTGGGCGGTTGTGTGTCAGGATGCTTGTGAGCGTCGTTTTATTCGGGTGGGTGTGGGTGCCGGAAGCACAGGCGCAGGCTCTGGCGGATGTCGGCGAGCATTTTCGCAGACAGAAGGTCGGCTCGCCGGTCAACGAAGCGCGGATCGTGCCTCTGGCGCAGTTTGATTCAGCGCCGACTATTGACGGCAACCTTGACGAAGAGGTGTGGCAGAAGGCGGCTCGTCTTGTCGGTTTCCGGCAGACCGAGCCGGGAGACAACATCGCGCCGACATACCAGACGGAAGTGCTGATCGGATACGACAGCAACTCTCTCTATCTGGGGATTCGCGCCTTCGATAATCCAGACAAGATTCGCGCGACCGTTGCCAGACGCGACAGCATCACAAGCGATGATACGGTAGCCGTTTACCTGGACACCTTCAATGACCGGCGCAGGGCCTACGTCCTGATGTTCAATCCGCTGGGTGTGCAACAGGACGGCATCTATGTCGAAGGCAACGAGACTGATTTCAGCTTCGACATAGTAATGCAGTCGAAGGGAGTGATCGACGGGAACGGATACTCGATCGAGGTGGCGATTCCGTTCAAGTCGCTGCGTTACGAAGCGGGCAAAGGAAAGCTATGGGGCGTTCATGTGCTGCGGCAGATCAAACACCTCGACGAAGAGAATTCCTGGATGCCTCTGCGCCGCGACAAAGCAAGGATGGGCAAGGTGAGCGGCAGGGAAGTGAGGGCCAGATTCCTCGCGCAGGCCGGACAGATCACGGGGTTGGAAAATATTGCGACCGAGCGCACGCTTGAAATCATACCCGTGCTGACGATCTCGGAAACGGGCCGCCGCGTGAGCACACTGCCACACTCGGTAATGGCCACAGGCCCTGCGCCTGACGATCCGGGGCGTCTGGTCAATCAACCCGTCGCTGCCGATCTTGGAGTGACGGCGAAACTGACATTGACGCCGAGCGTCGCACTCGACCTGGCTGTAAATCCTGACTTTGCGGAAGTCGAAGCTGATCAGCCGCAGATCACCGCCAATCAACGCTTCCCGCTCTTTTTCGAAGAGAAGCGCCCGTTCTTCCTCGAAGGAATAGACATCTTCCGCACGCCGCTTCAGGCCGTTCATACGCGCACGATTATTGACCCCGATGTGGCGATGAAGCTTTCGGGCAAGCGCGGACGCACGAGTTTCGGCCTGATGCTGGCGAGCGATAGAGCGCCGGGCAACTTCAGTGAGGAAGAGCGCGCAGACCCGCAGCAGCGGCCTGAGATTGAAAGATTAATCGACAAAAACGCTCACATAGGCGTGCTGCGCGTCAGGCGTGACGTTGGCGAGCTATCGAGTCTCGGCGTGATTGCCACAAGCTATAACTTCATCGAGAGGCACAATCAACTCACAGGCATCGACGGGCGCATCAGCGTCAGCCCGGATGCCTTCCTGACTTTTCAACTGCTAGGCACGACCTCGCGGCGTTACTTCTACAGCCCGGATGAAGACAAAAACATCTACCGCACGGGAGATGGCTTTGGTTACTTCGTCGAACTTGGCAAGACGGGGCGGCACTTGAACGTGCTGCTCACAGGCGAGGGATACACGCCCGATTACAGGGCGGATGTCGGATTTACAGAGCGCACAAATATCAACCAGTGGTCCATATTCGCGCGTTACAACTCAGAGCCTAAACAGGATTCTACGCTCATCTCCTGGAGCTTGTTATACACCTACTTTGTGCAGGGCGACTGGCAGGGGCGTATGAATTACTCGTACAACTATCCGCGAATCTTTTTGAACTTCAAGCGTCGGACCTTTATCAACTTTTTTGCATACAGGGATTACACGCGGCTCTTTGAAGAAGAGTTCGGGGCGAAGCGAACCCTCACGCGCACAGGCGCATTCGCGGGTGAGTCCGAGCGAAGAGATGTTTACAAGGGTTTCACCCTGGAAGCAGGCACAGCGCCGAGCAAGAAGTATTCATTCAACATACTGATCGACAACACGTGGGACTTTTGGGACTACGATTTCGGAGCCGGACCCCGCTTCCCGCGCGTAAGCCCTGCGGCGCTGTCGGACCCGAATGCGCCGCTTGATCCCGGTCCCGGCAGGGCTTTACAGGCGACAGCTTCTGCCGCCTATCAGCCGACTGATACGCTGCGCCTTTCGCTCGCTTACACCAAGAGCAATCTGGTCCGAAACGATACCGGACGGACGGCCTTCGACCAGGAAATCTATTCGTTGCGCGCGAATTATTATTTCACGCGCTTCATCTTTGCGAGAGCGCGCGCGGATTACGACACGCTGAAGTCGAATGTGAGCGGGCAGTTTCTGTTCGGCTGGACGCCCAATCCGGGGACGGCATTTTACGCAGGCTACAATGATGATTTGAACTTCAGAGGCTTCAGCCCGTTGACCGGTCGCTTCGAGCCGGGTTTTCACCGCAACCGCCGCACATTCTTTATCAAGTTCTCCTACCTGATTCGCTGGAGCTTCGATTGACTCAGGCGCGGGTGGCGGGCAACTGAAGGAAAGGAGCTTTTATGATTGCAAGATGATGACACGGTATCACCGAGAGAGATGACGAGTACGCAGGCGATCTGAACCGGGCGAGGATCACGAACGCGCCCGGTATTATCCCGGCGATGAAAAGTAACTGCTCGAATTATATCCCGGAGTCGAGCGCTGCGAGATTTCGGCAAGTCGAAAGGAGGATGAGTGAATGTCGGAGATCGAAGCAATCATTGACGAATTGAAGAGGATACACGACGGCGATGCATGGCACGGCCCGTCGCTCGGCGAAATACTCTCGGATATTTCTGCCGAACAGGCAGCGGCGAAACCTATCCCATCCGCGCACAGTATATGGGAGATGGTGTCGCATATAGCCGTCTGGGAAAACGCATTCACCCGCAGACTCGAAGGCCATCCTGCTCAGGTGTCGGAAGAAGACGACTTCCCGCCCGTCACAGATGCAAACGAAGAGGCGTGGAGACAGGCTCTCGCGCATCTCAACGATTCGCACGAAAAATTCATCCACGCAATTTCAAATATTACGGGCGAACGGCTGGAGGAGACAGCCGCCGGGACGGATTACTCGATAAGGTTCATGCTGCGCGGCGCAGTGCGTCACAGCGTCTATCACGCCGGGCAACTCATGCTGTTGAAGAGAATGCATAACGCGCCGCCGGTCGATTAACCGAGTAACAGGTCGTTTTGCGCACCTGGCGTCCGTATCCCAGGGTCGGCGCGATGGCGCTGGATGAAGGAAAAGAGTATGTATTCGCTGCCTCCTGCGCAGAGGCTGAACAGTGAAGCCCACTGTACCCGCCAGTGAGGCAGAAGTACCATCACATGCGCCAGCCGCAGAACTGCCTTTGCCAGACGTGTGTCGAATGAAATTCTTCGACTCGTCGGGTAATCTCTCGCATCGCATTCCTGCGTTCGCCTGCCTTCCAATATTGCAGGCGCGAAGTTTTGTCATTACAGTTATCGACGTGAATCGGAAACCCTCCCCATTGATCAATGACCCGCCTCTTTTATGAGAGCGCAAACCCGGAAAGGAATTCTCGATGTCGACGCCGTTTTCCCGATATGTTCAGGCTCAAATCGCGGTGCCGGATATGGCTGAAATCCGCCGCGATCAGCTATCGCGCTACCACCAGATCAGAGAGACGACCCTCGCGCTTTGCGAAACGCTGTCACCGGAAGACTGCGCTGTGCAGTCGATGCCCGATTGCAGTCCGACGAAATGGCACCTGGCGCACACAAGCTGGTTTTTCGAAACCTTCATACTCGAAGCCAATCTGCCCGGCTATGCTCATTTCAATCCACAGTTTCGCGTTCTGTTCAATTCTTATTACCAGACCGTCGGCGATCAATACTCGCGCCCGCAACGCGGACTGCTTTCGAGACCTTCTCTCGATGAAGTCTTTGCCTATCGCCAGCACGTCGACCGTCACATGCTTCGTGTCGTCGAAGACGAGAGACTTTTCACAAAAGCCCTGTCCGATATTCTGGAAGTCGGTCTTAATCACGAACAGCAGCATCAGGAGTTGATGCTCACTGACATCAAACATCTGTTTTCATTCAACCCTTCGCATCCGGCATATCGCCCTTACTCCGCGCCCGCTTCATCGAAGACTGAGCCGCTCGGATGGCACAGATTCGAAGATGGTTTGAAATGGATCGGCCACGAAGGCGCTGATTTCGCATTCGATAACGAGCAGCCGCGTCATCGCGTTTTCGTTCACCCGTTCGAGATAGCTTCGCGCGCCGCGACCAATGGCGAATTCATCGAGTTCATCGAAGCCGACGGATACCGGCGGCCTGAGTTGTGGCTTTCGGACGGATGGTACGCGGTGAAGGATTTCGGATGGAGCGCGCCTCTTTACTGGAAGCGCGAGGGCGACCGCTGGTTTGCCCACACGCTTTCCGGACGGAGGGAGATCGATGCAAATGAGCCAGTCTGCCATGTGAGTTATTACGAAGCCGATGCCTTTGCGCGCTGGCGCGAGGCGAGGCTCGCGACGGAAATGGAGTGGGAAGCCGCAGCAGAGAAGGTGAAGATCGAAGGAAACTTTGTCGAAGACGGTTTGCTTCATCCCGCGCCCCAGCAAAAAGCTATGGATCAAGCAGCGCAACTTTTCGGAGACGTGTGGGAATGGACGGCAAGTCCTTACACTCCTTATCCGGGATTTCGCCCTCCGGCGGGCGCGCTCGGAGAGTACAACGGAAAATTCATGTGCAATCAGATGGTGTTGCGCGGCGGGTCGTGCGCGACTCCTCGCTCGCATATAAGAGCGAGCTACAGAAATTTCTTCCCTCCTACTGCGCGATGGCAGTTCAGCGGCATTCGACTGGCCCGCGATGTGTGAATAGAAAAAGGCCCGACAGAGAGCTTGTCGGGCCTTTTGTGGTTGCTACTTTGACAGAAGGGTCAGCCGAACAAAAGAATCAAAATGTGATAGATGGTCAGTATCGAATAGACGCCGACAGCGAGATGAAGCCCGAACCTTGCCGTGCGCAGGTGCGAGAATCCGTAGCAGATTAAAAGTCCCATCGCGGTGAGCGACATCTTCACAAGGAAAAATACCACAGCGTTTACTTCGATCAGGCTCTCCATCAACGGATTGCCTTCTGTGGCAACTCCTCGCCCGATGTGCTGCATGGTGGCTACGGCATCATAAGCGCAAAGGATAAGACCTGTGACCACATACAAAAACAGCCTGCGGTCATGAAAAGACACCTGGGTTCTAATCATAATTAACCTCTTCTGCTCAATGCCTTAAACGAGACAGCCGGGATGGGGGTCCCAAAAATTCATTCTCGTCAGACAGCAACCCTGAAAGCATACTGAATTAAAACGCGCTAATCAATTCCCCGCTTGGGGCATTTACGGGCAGAAATGCCTCTTCAATAGACAGATATGTTGCTTTGTGAAACAAATCCGCAACTTCTTGTTTTTCCGGCAGGATTTTTTCTCGCCGCGTCGTTTGGTTGCGGCCACACGCGCTGCGCCATCGTCGGATTTCGAAGCGGCGGTTTCTTCGCGCAAACGGGGATGTGCTAAAATCGCGCTTTCAAATCTGAGATTGGAAACTTGAGATTGACATTATGAGCCAACCACGAAAAGTAAGCGCGCCGCGCGGGCGCGAAATATCGTGCAAGGGCTGGCATCAGGAAGCCGCCCTGCGAATGCTGATGAACAACCTCGATTCGAATGTAGCCGAACGTCCTGATGAACTGATCGTCTACGGCGGCGCGGGGCGAGCGGCCCGCAACTGGCAGGCGTTCGATGCGATAGTCCGCAGTCTTCGCCATCTGGAAAACGATGAAACGCTGCTCGTGCAATCGGGCAAGCCCGTCGGCATATTTCGCACGCACGAATACGCGCCGCGAGTGCTGATAGCGAATTCCAACCTCGTGGGTCACTGGTCGAACTGGCAGGAGTTTCACCGCCTCGAACGCGCGGGCCTGATGATGTACGGACAGATGACGGCAGGCTCGTGGATTTACATCGGCAGTCAGGGAATCGTGCAGGGTACGTTCGAGACTTTCGCCGCTGCAGCGGATAAACATTTTTCAGGCTCTCTGGATGGCAAGCTCGTCGTCTCAGGCGGGATGGGCGGGATGGGCGGCGCGCAGCCGCTGGCGGCCACGATGAACGGCGCGTGCTTCCTCGGAATCGATGTCGACACGGCGCGAATAGAAAAACGAATCCAGACAGGTTACTGCGACCGTCGGGCTGACAGTCTCGATGATGCGTTGCGAACGATTGAAGAATCTCGCGCAAAGGGCGAAGCCATCTCAGTAGGTCTCATCGGCAACTGCGCGGACGTTCTGCCTGAGCTTCGGCGACGCGGCATCGTGCCTGACATTCTCACCGATCAGACGAGCGCGCACGACGCTTTGAACGGTTATGTCCCGAACGGGATGACTATGGAAGAAGCCGCAGAGTTGAGAAGAGAAAAGCCGGATGATTACATTCAACGCTCTATGCAATCGATGGCTGTACACGTGCAAGCGATGCTTGATCTCAAGCGAATGGGCGCGGTGACTTTCGATTATGGGAACAACATTCGCGCGCAGGCTCGACAGGCAGGCGTTGAAGACGCATTCGAGATACCGGGATTTGTGCCTGAGTATATTCGCCCGCTGTTTTGTCACGGGCGAGGGCCGTTCCGCTGGGTCGCGCTTTCAGGCAAGGCGGAAGACATTCATAAAACCGACAACCTCGCGCTTGAGTTATTCCCCGACGACCCTGCGCTTGAACGCTGGCTGCGTCTTGCCCGTGAGAGAGTGAAGTTTCAGGGATTGCCCGCGCGAATACTTTGGCTCGGCTATGGCGAGCGAGCGGAATTCGGCGAAGCGATGAACGACATGGTTCGCACGGGCAAGCTCGAAGCTCCGATAGTAATCGGGCGCGATCATCTCGACACCGGATCAGTCGCTTCACCCTATCGAGAGACTGAAGGAATGCTCGATGGGTCGGACGCCGTTGCAGACTGGCCGCTGCTCAATGCGCTGTTGAACACCGCGTCCGGCGCGTCGTGGGTTTCGATTCATAACGGCGGCGGCGTGGGCATAGGATATTCGCTTCACGCGGGACAGGTGACAGTCGCCGACGGAACGGAAGACGGCGCGAAGAGATTGAATCGCGTGCTTACGAACGATCCCGGCACAGGCATCATCCGCCACGTCGATGCGGGCTACGAGGAAGCGGAGCGAACTGCCGAAGAGAAGGGAATCCGCATACCGATGCGCGATGAGTGACGACTGGCGATTATTTCGATCACGACCTCCGTACAGGAAAAGTATGAATCAGCCTGACGCAAAATCAAACACCGCCGTCGCGCTTCGATGCCGTGGACTGGTCAAGCGATACAGCGACGTTACGGCAGTCAACGGTCTCGACCTTGAGGCGCTGAGAGGCGAATGCTTCGGATTGCTCGGGCCGAACGGCGCAGGCAAAACCACTACGGTCGAGATACTCGAAGGGTTGACCACGGCCGACGAAGGCGAAGTCGAGATACTCGGCCACCGCTGGGGCCACGACGATCACGCGCTGCGCGAGAGACTCGGCGCGCAGCTTCAGGAAACCAAGTTTACGGAAAAGCTCACAGTCGAAGAAACCATCCGATTGTTTCGCAGTTTTTATCAGCGCGGTCGCAGCGTGGATGAAGTCATAGGCACAGTCGAGCTTGAAGAAAAACGCCGGTCGCAGGTCGGCAAGCTTTCGGGCGGGCAGCGTCAGCGGCTCGCCGTAGCCTGCGCGCTTGTCAGCGATCCCGATCTTTTATTTCTGGACGAGCCGACGACCGGACTCGATCCGCAGGCCCGATTGAAGCTCTGGGATATCATCTCTCAGTTTCGCGCTTCGGGCGGAACGATTCTGCTGACCACGCATTACATGGAAGAAGCCGCGCGACTGTGTGACCGCGTGGCCATAATGGATCACGGAAAGACTATCGCGCTCGGCACGCCCGCAGAGTTGATTTCGTCTCTGGGCGCGGATCAGATAATCGAGTTTGCGGTCGCAGGAAATTTTCATCCGTCCGGGCTGGATGCACTGCCCGGAGTGCGGGCGATGCATGAGCGAAACGGAGGATATCAGTTGAGCGTATCCGAGATAGGCGCGGCGCTCACTGCGCTGATGGCCGAAATAAAAAATCAACGCGCCGAACTTTTGAGTCTGACAACTCATCAGGCCACGCTCGAAGATGTCTTCGTAGCTCTGACAGGGAGGATGCTGCGCGATGGCTGAAGTTGAAGACGAAGTGATGATGGAGGCAGACGCTAAGGAGCGCCGGGGTGAAGAGGAACGATTTCATCCGCTCTGGGAGCTTACTCTGGCCCGCGTCCGCGAATTCGTCCGCGAGCCGGAGGTACTCTTCTGGGTCTTCGTGTTTCCCGTCCTGCTGGCCTTCGCTCTCGGAATAGCGTTTCGCAACACCGCGCCTGACCAAACCCCTGTCGCAATAGAAAGCGGCTCGGCTGCGGCTTCCGCTATCGCAGCCTCTCTCGCTGAGTCGCCCGATCTCAGCGTGAAGTTGATGACGCCGGAAGAAGCTCATCATTCATTGCGCATAGGAAAAGTCGCGCTCGTGCTTGTCGCCGGAGACGATTCATCGGATTTTCAATTTCGATTCGATCCCACGCGGCCTGACAGCCAGATAGCCCGCCTCAAGGTTGAAGACGCCCTTCAACGCGCGCTTGGCCGCAAAGACATTGCCGCGGTCCGCGACGAGACGTTCACCGAACCGGGCGCGCGGTACATAGATTTTCTCATTCCGGGGCTGATCGGATTGAACCTCATGGGAAGCGGCATGTGGGGATTGGGATTTGCGGTGGTTCAGGCGCGGACGAACAAGCTGCTCAAGAGATACGCGGCCACGCCGATGAGAAGATCGCACTTCCTGCTTTCATTCATGTTTTCGCGTCTGGGATTCCTCGTGTTCGATGTTGCTGCGGTCGTAGTGTTCGGATGGCTCGTGTTCGATGTTGCCGTTCATGGGTCTTTCGCGGCGCTTGCCGTGACTTCGCTAATCGGCGGGCTGGCATTTTCCGGCATCGGGCTTCTCGTGGCTGCGCGACCAAAGACTATCGAAGGCGTATCGGGGTTGATGAATCTGGTGATGGTTCCGATGTGGATCGTTTCGGGAACATTTTTTTCCTCGGCGCGATTCCCCGACGTTCTTCAGCCTTTCATCCGCGCATTGCCGCTTACGGCTCTCAATGATTCATTGCGACTGGTGATGAACGAAGGCGCGGCGATAGCCGTAGGCTGGCCGCAGTTGGCGATACTCGCAGCGTGGGGGCTTGCGAGTTTCGCTATTGCCTTGCGCATATTCCGCTGGCAGTGAACGCGAACTTATCGACCAGCGCGTTCGTATCCAGCAACGTCAATGAATCCCTTTCACAAATTCATAAATCCAGCAAGGAGGAGATAATGGCCAGATTGAAATTAGCGATTGCAGCAACGACTTTCATCGCTGCACTGACCGCAGCAGGGTTTGCGGCGCAGCAGGCAACGCATCCGCTCGAAGGCGAGTTCGCCGTCACAGCCACAGGCGATCAAATCGGCACGATCAACTTTTCATTGGTTCTCAAACGCGACGGCAACAAGTGGACGGGCGAGATAAAGGGCGCTCCCATTCAAATGACGATCAGGAGCGTGACCGTAGACGATACAAACGTCAACATCGTTGCCGATGTCGACGGGCAGGAAGTGACCATCGCGGGCAAACTTGAAAGCGCCAAACTCGCGGGCAAGTGGAACTCATCGGACGCTTCGGGAACATGGAGCGCAGTGAAGAACGCCGCCCCCGCGCAGGCTCCGGCTTCATCCGCTGCTTCATCGAGCGCGTCAATCGAAGGTGCGTATGACGCTCAGGTGACAGCAGACGGGCAGGGTACGCTCCCCTTCACGCTCATCATCAAACGCGACGGCGACAAGCTCGTCACTGAAGTCAAAGACGCCGGCCCGCTCAACATCACCGGCATTCAATTCGATGGAGAGAACGTGACTCTTTCGGCGACCTTTCAGGGAAACCCCTTCGAGCTTCCCGGCAAGCGGACGGGTAATGAAATGGGCGGCAAATGGGACGCGGGCGGAATTGGCGGCAACTGGTCAGCCAAAAAGAAAACTCAGTAGGCAGGCAGGGGCCAGGGATCGGGGGTCAGGGGTCAGTTGATCGTCAATTTTGAAGGCGGCTGTTGAGCCTCATACTAACGCTTGCGCAAGACGTCCTTCTTAAAAAATCACAGTGAATGAACCGCTGTAATCTCTCTCATCACTGACCCCCGACCCCTGACCCCT
>DLHY01000081.1 GCA_002483445.1 Blastocatellia bacterium UBA7656 | reverse complement strand
GAATGGGAGAATGGGAGCGAGGAGTCTTCCTCCCCCACTCTCCCACTCCCCCATTCTCCCACTCATTCTTCCCCCGCTCGCTACGAAATCCGATTCGCCGTCCGCGACACCGGCATAGGCATCCCTGAAGATCGCATTAATCGATTGTTCCAGTCGTTCTCTCAGGTCGATTCTTCGACCACCCGCCAGTACGGCGGCACAGGGCTTGGTCTTGCCATCAGCAAAAAACTTGCTGAACTGATGGGCGGAAGGATGTGGGTGGAGAGCCTCAAAGGTCGCGGATCGACTTTTTACTTCACTGTCATTGCCGAATCTGCGCCTGCTCGACCGAGGCTCCATGCTTCAGGCATTCAACCTCAACTCGCAGGCAAGCGACTGTTGATAGTCACTGACAACGAAACCAACAGGCAGATCCTGATGAATCAAACTTCATCGTGGGGCATCAGGGGCAAGGCTGCCTCTTCAGGCGCTGAAGCTCTCGATTTGTTACGGCAGGATGAAATTTTCGATCTCGCCATACTCGATATGCACATGGCGGAGATGGATGGAGTGATGCTCGCCCGCGAGATTCGCAAACTCGATCAGGCGATCCCTCTGGTGATGCTCTCTTCGGGCGCGACCAACAGGCGCGAGTCTCAGGAGGAGGAGGGAGTCGAATTTGCTGCGCTTCTCACCAAACCCATCAAACCCTCCTCGCTGTTCGATGCGCTGATAAGTGTGATGGACGAGCAGCGTCAAAAAGAAAAGCGCATCGTCCCTTCGGAGAGCATATCTCGCGCGATGGCCGATACGAAGCCTCTGCGAATACTCGTGGCCGAAGACAACGTGGTGAATCAGAAAGTTGCTCTGAGAATGCTTGAGCGCATGGGATACAGGGCGGAGGTTGTCGCAAACGGGCTTGAGGTGATCGAGGCTCTCAGCCGTCAGCATTACGATGTCATCCTGATGGATTTGCACATGCCGGAGATGGACGGGCTGGAAGCGACTCATCTCATAATCGAGAGATGGTCAGAGGATACTCGCCCGCGCATCATCGCAATGACGGCGAGCGCGCTCGAAAGCGACCGTGAAGCCTGCCTGAAAGCGGGAATGGAAGACTACATCACCAAACCCGTGAAGATCAGCCAACTCAAGGCCTCGCTCGAACGGGCCGGATCGAGGACACATATCGCAAGGCGACTGGACAAAGTTGATACTGAAGCGATTGACCGGACAACTCTTGAAACCCTGCGCGAGTTTCAAGACACAGGCGAGCCGGATATAGTGGCAGAGTTGATAGAGATATTTCTTCAGGACACGCCGCCGCGTCTTGCAGCCATAGGCGAAGCCCTCCATCGCGCAGATGCAGGCGAGATCGCCAGCGCGGCGCACGCGCTCAAGGGCAGCAGCGCCAATTTGGGCGCGCTCCAGATGTCGGCGCTGTGCCTCAAGCTTGAAACTCTGGGTCGGGCCGGGACTGTCGAAGGAGCCGACTCTCTGCTTGCTGACCTCGAAGCGGAATTCCTCCGCGTCCGCGACGCGCTTTCAGTCGAGATGACGAGCGCAGTTTGATCTATTGTTGCTGAGGGGCGTTCGCTTTTGCGGCCTGCACGCGGGAAATTATGTCATAAAACAGAGGCTTCGACTCCTGCTCGCCGCGTTTTATCGCTCCAGCATCGATGGTAGCTCGGCCGGTGGGGCTTTTGATGGTGATGAAGAACCGACTCTGCTGGCCCTGCTTGAGCACATCGACGAATATGCCCGGTTCCTGACGGTCGAAGAATCGCGTTATGATGTGACGCGCGGTTCCGACACCCTGATCCGTTTGAGCGAACTTCCTGGCCTCGATCATTATCGCTTCGAAGATATCGATCTGTATCTGAGTGAAGGCATCGGACACGTAACGGCCTTCCCCGTCGCTCAAAGACAGGCTGTAGCGACCCGGCGGGCTGGCCATCGCTTCGATGTAAAACCCCGCGCCTGATGGCGGAACCAGTTTCTTCACCGTCCTGCTTTCGAGCCACTCTCGTTCCTCCGGCCTGAGTTCCCGCTGAGGGGGAGGAGGTTTGGCCGGGGGTTGTTGCGCCGAGGAAGCAGATGGCAAAGACAAAATCACACTTATCGCTAAAGCGAAAAGCAGCGATTGAATTTGACGATGTGATTTCATAACCGAGATGATAATTCTAACGCGCCGATGACCGACGAGTTTCGTTTTCGATCAAAGGGTCGAGACGGGCTGCTCTTCCGCTTGAGCGCCGTCGGCAAACTCATACTTTTCAACAACGCCTTCGGCCCTCTCTTCCTCGACGGCTTCAAGTATATCTTCCTCGCTGGGCAGATGCTCTTTGGAGCGAAGCCCCTGCAACGCATAGATCACTCCACCCGGCAGGCTCGTTATCACCAATACGCCCAGCCACAGGAAAGCGAGCGCCGCCGCCTGAGCTTCGGTCGCCCCGACAGAGCCGAAAAAAACTATGAAGGAAAACTCTCTCCACCCCATGCCGTTGACCGATACGGGTATCATCGTGATAAGCCCTATGGCCGGAATGAATACCAGATAATCCACCCACCCGCCGCTCGTTTCAAGCCCTATGGCATTGGCTGCCAGCATACACACAAGGCTGCATCCGAACTGCACGGCGAGCGAGATAGTCAGCGTCATCACGATCAATCCCCATTGCCCGCGATAGGAGTTGACGGACTCGAAGAGGTGTTCGACTCTTTCATCCGCCCTCTTCATCTTCAGCACGACGAGCAGACGATGAAGCAGGTTGTAAGTGGGGCGATAAAACAGAGCGAGGTTGGCAAGCGCGAAAGCGACGGCGACGAGTATGAAAACAGGGCCGAGCATCACTCCCTTGATGCTTGTGCCTCCGACGAGCGCCGCCGCCGTAGCCATCACGAGGAGCGCGCTCATTCCGAGGTCGCGATCAAAAAACACGGATGCGGTCGAGCGGCTCAGGCTCTTCGTTTCCTTCAGACTCTTGCTTTCTTTGTTGAGGTAGTAGACCCGGAAAACGTCTCCGCCGATGCCTGTCGGCATGAAGTTGTTGAAGAACATGCCGAGCAGATAAAACTGAAGCAGCTTCACGTAAGGGATTTTGAGGCCGAGCGGGCGAAGCAGCAGATACCACCGCCAGGCGCTCAACCCCTGAATGGAAAAATAAACCGCGATGGCGGCGACGAAATAGAGAAGTTCGGCCCTCTTGAGTATATCCCACAGATGAGCTACATCGATTTTGCTGAATATCCAGATGTACAGGCCGATGCTAACGGCTATCTTCAGAATCGTTAGGGCAGTCTTCTTCATCTCTTGTCGCTGGATCAATCCCTGTTGGAAACAAGCACTGCTTGAGGGAATTCCTTTCTCTCAAAAATGCTTTTCAACTTTACTTGAAACAACGGACAGGTGGCAAGAACATAACTTTCAGGCAAAGCCTCTTTCACCCGCGCGTAATCCTCTTGGGTCATCAGGCAATAAATTTCCCTGCCCGATGAGAAAGCCGTGATGAGTTCTTCTTCTCTGTAGTATTCAAACACAGGGCGACGCAGATAAAACGCCATGCTGGGCGAAGCGAGCCTGTAATAACCCGCCATAGCATCGTCCCCGGCGCGGCTTTTTATGATCTCGCAAAACTGCCTCGCGGGTTTGAATCTCTCGAAGTCGGGAAGAGTCACGAGTGTAAAAATATAATTAGCGGCGATGACGGCCAGCGCAGTTGTCGCCACAGCCGCGAAATCTTTTTTGAAACCGATAAAAGCGATTGCCATCAATCCGCCCACCGCCATCGCCGCGCCTATCGCGGTCGCTCCCGCAAGGCTAAACGTCGCCATCGAGTTATTAGACAGATAAATAACCGCCGCTCCGATTATCAAAGTGAGCGCGGCAATAGCCGCGGTCGCCGTTCGCACAAGCAATCTTAGCTCAGTCAATCGGGCGAGCAGTCCGCCGATGATCGCCGAAGCACCGGCGTAACAGGGAAGAATGTAGAGGTCTTCCTTGTTGCTCGACACGGAAAAGAAGACGACGATTACCGCCACCCATATTCCGAGCAACGCGCCCCGGTGTCGGCTTTCGTCATCAGGTACAGATTTGAATTTCCGTTTGATCGCAAGCCACACGGCGGCGATGAAAAATATAGACCAGGGAAACAGATCGCCGATCAAAACGGGAATGTAAAAGAAGACGCCGCGGCGCGGCCCCCAGACCGGATCAGTAAATCGCGAGAAATTGTCCCGGAAGATGAACGATTCGATATAGCTCCATCCATGCTGCTGATAGATGGCCACATACCATGGCAAAACTATCAAGGCGACGATCAACGCTCCCATCGGCAACATCATCTCCCGGATGCGAGAGAGTTTTTTGAAAGCGGCGAGGTAAACGAGAAACGCAAGAGCCGGAAGCGCGGCAGCGACCGGCCCTTTTGTCATCACGCCAAGCCCGACCGATGCGTACATCAGCGCAAGCCAGACTCGTCTGCGATGCGGGTACTTTTCGGCCATCAGGAAAAACATCAGAGTGAGCGCCATAAAAAGCGCGACATAAACATCGATGATTATCCTTCGCGAAAACATCAAAAATCGCGGCGATGCGGCGAGAGCTATAGCGGCGAAAAGCCCCGCTTCGACGGAGTAAACCGTTTTACCGATTACGAAGATTGCCGCGATAAGCGCCAGGGATCCGAGAGCGATGGCCAGTCGCTCGATGGTTTCCGACACGCCGAACAGCTTGTAGAGAGAGGCGACTATCCAGTAACTCAGCGGAGGTTTGTTGAATCGCGGGTTGCCATTGAACGACGGGTTGAGGAAGTCGCCGCTTTCGATCATCACTCGCGGAGTTTCAGCATAAAAAGCTTCGTTGGAATCCCATAGCGACGACGCGCCGAGTCCGAGAAAAAAGGGCGCAACGGAGAGCAAAACAATGATGAGCAGGGCAGGGGTCAGGGATCGGGGGTCAGGGGTCANNTCAGGGGTCAGGGGTCGGTGAAGAGCGGAAGTGACACTATCCATCCATTATGATTCCTGTAAAAAGAACGCCTTGCGAAAGCACTGATATCAGGCCCGACAGCAGTCTTCAAGGATAAAAAAAACTGCCCCCTGCCCCCTGACCCCTGACCCCTGCTCATCTGTTGTCGAA
>DLHY01000029.1 GCA_002483445.1 Blastocatellia bacterium UBA7656 | reverse complement strand
ACTTTCGTACTGAGAATTGCTGACTGGAGACAGAGTTTAAGACTCAAAGGCAAGCAAATACGGCTCTTGACAGTAGTTGGAAAGAAGTAGAGAAATGGTCTGAACAGTCCAGATATCAAACTGGCAAATCAGAAGCTGAGGTAAAGGATTTTTACTCTGCTATAGTTGGCACTGATGGAGTTTTGTCATGGCTGAAGAATTACTGGTGAAAGAATTTCTATCGAGTGAAATGATCTCTGCCGGATACGAACTGGCAAAATACCTTCATAACAGTCAGATTGCCACGGATGCATTATTGTGGCTTTATAATCCCGAAGCCAACGTATGGCGTTTTATTGTAGCGAGTCCGGAAGTGAGCGGACTCGGCCCTAAGAAAGTTTATGAGAAGGTTCGCTCAATTCTCATGAATATCCCTGAAGATCAGCGAAAAGTATCTCTCGCTGATATATTCGTAGTTAAATCGAATGATCCGCTGATTTCTCCATTGCGTACTGCAATCAATACAGGCCAAAACATTAAAGGGATAAGACTGTTCCAGAATGTCATCAGCGGTGTCTTCATCGATGATGTATACATATACAAACTCACCTGATACGCGCCTCCTGTTTTCTCGTCGATTGAAGCTGCAAGAAAAGAAAATGTTTCGAAAGAGGCGATGCGCCATCAACGACGCATCGCCTCGTTCCATTTGCGGATCAATTCTTATCGCTCAACGGATCAGCGGGTGTGGGTTTCTCTCCGCGCTCTTCGAGATGATCTTTCATCTTCAGATGCGGCACTCCCTCGATCCACCAGCGCGGCGCAGGTTTGCCCTTCAAATGATGATCGAAGAACTCGCGCATACGCACAGTGTAGTCGCGCTGATTGGCCGGTTTCCTGAGTCCATGATTTTCGCCCTTGTACTGAAACATCACTACGGGCTTCTGCATCCGCCGAAGCGTGTTGTAATACTCTATGCCCTGCGTGAAGTCAACCGCTCCGTCCTTGTCATTATGCAAAATGATCAGAGGCGTGGTGACATTCTTCGCGTGATAGAGAGGCGAGTTGCGAATGTAAGCGTCCTGCACATCCCAAGGGCCGCCGGTGAAGCGGCCCTGACTGCTCTCGAATATGGCCATGTTGCCGCCGCCCGTGTTCCAGTAGATGTGATTGTACATGCTTATCATGTCCGTCAGCGGCGCGCCCGCTATCGCCGCCTTGAATGCGTTGGTCTGCGTGACTATGAAAGCCGTCTGATACCCGCCCCACGAATGGCCGTGAATCCCCACGCGATCCTTATCGATTATCCCTGTACCGATGGCCGACTTCAACGCAGCCAGTATGCAGCCCGTCGAAGCCGTCCCCGGATCGTTCACCTTGAAAACGATGTCAGGCATAAGCACTGCATAACCGTTGCTCGTATAAACTGACATGTTAAATCCGTTGGCCGTCGGCTGTGAGTAGCGATTCAATCCGTCGGTCAGCTTCTCGTACATGTACACGATGGTCGGGTAGCTCTTCCCCGGCTCGTAGCCCGCCGGAAGATAAATCGCCGCCTGAAGCTCCTGCCCCTGCGGGCTTGTGTAGGTGATGAGCCGCGAGCCTGAAGTCCACTGAAAATCCTTCTGCTGCGGATTTGCGTCGGTGATTCGTTTCCCATTTTTCAATGACGCATCGGCAACATAATAGTTGGGATACTCCTTGACTGTCTCTCGCGTATACAAAAACGTCTCCGCATTTTTGGCTTTCATCAAAGAGCCGAATCCCGCATCTTCCCACACGAGCGATTGCAAATTTTTTGCTCCGGGATCGAGGCGGAAGATGCCGCCCTTTTTGGTCTGCTGACTGATCGCGCCTATGTAGACGGGCTTTGAGAAATCCACTCCCTTCTCTTCCGGGTCGATCCGGTAACGGATGTTGTAGCGGATTTTTTCTTTCTTTCCATTGGCTGTCAGGTTTGTGGCTTGCCCGCCCTGCGCCGCTACTTTCCAGATGTCCCAGTTGTCAGAGAGCAAAACATATTTGCTGTCCGCAGACCACCCCATCGAGCGAGTGGGCGGCTTGACGATGTTGTGATCGTCTTCTTCGTTATAGAAGACCGCAGGAACCTGTCTGGTCAGATTGAAAGTTTTGCCGGTTGCAAGCTCATAAGTCAGGAAGTGACCGTCTTCGTAGTAGAGCAGGAATGATCCGTCGGGCGAGAGTCCGAACGTCCATCGCGCTTTTTTCAAAACAGGTTTGCGCGCGCCTGTTTTCGGATCGACCGTGTAAACATCCCTGTAACGACGCCCGTCGAGATTGCCCATCAGTTCGTAAGGATCGTCGTCCGTTCCGAGCGCCTGTTTGTGATTTGCTGCGAGCGAGACCTGACGCAAAGAGTCATCCGATAGGCGCGTGAATTTTTTATCCGTCACGTGATAGATGGCCAGATAGTTGAATGCCTTGTCGCGCCCCTCTTCGACCTGTTGCTGCGATTGCAATCTGGGGTCTCGCCAGTGCCACATCACAAGGTCGGGCTTCTCTTCCTGATCGTCCTGCTGGGCAGGCGGAGCTTCCGCAGGTCTGCGTTCGCCTTCCGCAGGTCTGCCCGCGCCTGTCGCACCGGGCCTTTTTGGATCTTCCTTTTTCTTTTTCACCTCGCGAATGCCGAACGTCACGGCGCTCATATCTTCCGTCCACTGAGGCGCGCGGTCTGAGCTTACGGTCATACCCGAAGGGAAGGTGTTGTCGCTTCTCGGATCATAAACTGTCCTTTGCGGCGCGCCCGTGTTGAGTTGCGAGAAGGCGACGACCGAATAGAGCTTGTCTTCCCAGCCCTTGTCTTCGACGCCTTTGACCGAAGTGAGTCCGTCGAATTTTTCAGTCCAGTTCAATCCCTTGTAATTCGCTTTGTCGGTGTCGAGAGGGAGGACTGCGCCGTTGGTCATACTTCGAGCCTGAATGCCGTTGCCTATACGATCCTGCGCATCGACTATCCACACCAGCCAGTCGCCTTTTTTATCGAATGAAAACTCCGCCACGTTGCCGAAGTTCAACTCATTGCTTGTTGCAAGCTCGTGAAGAATCAGATCGCTTCCCGAAGGTCTGTTCGACTGCGCGCCGCCCTGTCCGCCTCCGGGCATCGCCGCAGGGCCGCCCGTCGGAGGGCCGGAGGGCGGGCTGTCGGGGCCGTAGCGATGAAGGGCCAGCCACGAAGACCGCTCGCCTGAAAAATCGAATCGTCTGATCTTCTCGAACTCGGTTTTCTTTTCGGTTTCGAGGCTCACCAGGACGACTTTATTTTGAAGCGGCTTGCGCTCTCGTCTGAGCCGTTTGGATTCTCTGAAAGTGGGGGTGACGCTGAAGGCGATCCATTTCGAGTCCATTGAAAAAATGTGCGTCCCGAAACTGGCCGCATCGCCCGTGGGGAAGCGCAGTTCCTTATCGCCACTCGTCCGGCGTATGACGATTTCGCTGTCGCCTTCAGCGGGCGAGAGACGATAAGCGAACCACTGGCCGTCGCTTGAAACCGAAGCCGAGTTTATGCGCCTCCATTTGAGAATGTCGGCCATCTCAAGCGGCTTGAGAGACGGCGCTGCGCCGGTCTGCGCGGGAGCCAATGGCGCGATAAGCGAAATGAACAGCAATGCAACCAGCATCTTTTTCATAATATCTCCTTGGGGAAACAGTTTTCAGTTTTCAGTTTTCAGTTTTCAGTTGTTTTATTCTGACTTCTGACTCTTGACTTCAGAATCCAGTCTTTTCCAGGTAGTCATTCAGGTCGTTTTCAACGACGCCCTGAAATGATGAAAAACNNAAAACTGAAAACTGAAAACTACCGGACTCCGGTAAAGACTGACTGTCGAGCAGTCAGGTTACAGGATAGAGCATCGGCGCTCAAGTAATCGCCTTATGCAGGGGGCAGGGGTCGGGGGTCG
>DLHY01000168.1 GCA_002483445.1 Blastocatellia bacterium UBA7656 | reverse complement strand
ACCCTCACCGCGTAACATCAGTCGATAATTCAGAAAACGACTCGTTAAGCTCCGTAGGAGCGGTATGTTTATAGCAAGCTCACATCTTCACAAGCTCCGTAGGAGCGATATGTTTATAGCCGGACATATCGCTCCTGACGGAGCTTGGGTTGAATGCTTGATCCCATCTATAAACATCGCGCTCCTACGGAGCTATGCCTTGAGCCAAATTTCTAAACACGCTCTAACATCACTGATCCGCGATAAAATCGAAAACGTATCTGTCGTCAAATGCCACATCGAATTTTCTGAGCAACTTCATGTATTCATCTTCGAATGATCGCCTGCTGTGATGCTTTTCCTGATCCCGAATGTACCTGATGACCGCGCCCAAATGAGAATGCGAATAAGAGAATGCGCCGAAGCCTTCCTGCCAGTTGAATCTTCCTCTCAGCCATCCGTTTTCGTTTATGAATTTTGACGAATTGGCTTTGATGTCTCTCACCAGATCAGACAAAGCCATATCCGGTTTAAGCCCGATCAGGATATGAGTATGATCGGGCATGCAGTTTATCGCTATGAGCTTTTGATTCTTGTTCGTGACAATGCCTGTGATGTATTTGTGAAGCTCTTCTTTATGCTCCCTGCTTATCACGGATTCCCTGCCGTAGACGGCGAAAACAATCTGAATATAGATTTGCGTGTAGGTGTTGGCCATGATTCGATTCTCCCTCTGATTGTTTGAGAGCGTATTCAGAAACCAGCGTCAGAGGCGCGAAATGTATGTAGAAAGAATGTCGTCGAGATCAATCAGGCTCCGTAAGAGCGGAATGAAACGAATCGCGCTGCTACGGAGCCTGAAGATATCTCTGAATCTGCGTCTATAACCATTCCGCTCCTATGGGGCTATGGCTTAAATCGAATTTCTAACCGAGAATTCGTTAAGAAACAACCCCGACAGGAGCGGTATGAAGAACATTTCGCTCCTACGGAGCTTGCGTGAGCCAGCCAATATTCGTTCTATAAACATTTCGTGCCTACGGCACTGATTTCCAGTACACGCTCTCAGAGATAAAAGGTAAATCAAATAAACACATCCGCTGGGAGATGGAAAAATTCTCCGAGCGCCTTCGCCTGCGATTTGCTGATCGCGCGCTTGCCGCTCAATACTTCAGAGATAGTGCCTGATGACCGAAAGATGTGCATCAGGTCTTTCTGCCTCAGTCCCCGGTTTTCCATCAGCGTCTTCAGCACTCGATGAGGCGGCGCATCGGGTATCGGATAGGCTTTCTCTTCATACTGTTCGATCAGAGTCGAAATCACGTCAAGCAGCGCCAGTTCTTCAGGCGAGAGATTCTCTTCGCCCTTTCGAAGTAGCTTTGCGACCTCGGCAAGCATCCGCTCGTTTTCTTCCTCAGACTCGATTACTACCGGCAATGCGCGAACCAGAAGTCTTCCGTACTTTCTACGATCTACCTTATGACTGGTCAGTACGGTCACGCTTCCACCCTCCCCCCGGATGTATAGCAAGTTGAGGGTGAAACATCAACGATGGGTAATGCCTCAATTACGGGGAGGTACAACAGGCTGCCAGCCTGTTGGGTGGGATTTTGATTGGGGGTTTCTTCGACAGGCTGGCAGCCTATCGTACTTTCTCCTCCCATAACTGAGGGATTACAATGATGGCCTTCCTCTTACAGTAGACGCTCTCCTGACAATCGGAATCCCTTTCCTGTATACTCACTGCATCAGCCCGATCTCGATGAACTTATGGATGTGATGAAGAGATTTTTTGCCACTATCACGATTTTGCTTTTCACCTTCACCGCTGCCTTTTCACAGAGTGGGCGAAAGCTGCCCTCGAAAAATCAGAAAGGGCAGGATGACCCTATCCGGCTGCGCGCCGATGAAGTTTTGCTCAATGTCACTGTCATCGATCCCTACGGTCATCAGGCCATCGATTTGACCAAAGACGAATTCATCGTCGCTGAAGACTCCGAGCGACAATCAATCGAAAGCTTCCTCGTCAGCAGCGTGCCTGTAAACGTCATACTGATGCTCGACGCTTCCGGATCGGTCGTACCCGATATCAACTCGCTCCGCGAAGCCGCCATGGGATTTGTCAATCAGCTTGGCCCGGAAGATAAAGTGTCGGTCATGGAATTTCACACCAACATCGAATTGATTCAGGACTGGACATCGAAAAGCGATGATGTCCGACATGCCATCTCGTGGCGATTCAAACCCGGACGGGTGATGACCAAAGGAGGCCGATCAACTTATGGCTCAACCGCGCTTTTCGATTCGCTTTATCTCGCCGCAGACGAGCAACTCACGAAAGTCGAAGGGCGCAAGGCCGTCATACTTCTCACAGACGGCGACGACACTTCGAGCAAAGCGACCTATGAGCAGGCGCTTGCAGCGGTCATAAAATCAGGCGCGATGGTTTATGTCGTGAGCAAGGCGAGAGCCATTCGTGCCATAGCCCGGAGGTATCCCGAAATCGTGGCAAGACTCGACCGCGCGGAATTCCTGATGACCGAACTTGCCACCCGAACGGGCGGGCAGATTTTTTCGCCGCTCAAGGATGATGAAATGAAAGATGTTTACGCGAAGGTGGCGCGCGAGTTGAAGAATCAATACATCATCACTTATGTGCCGAAAAACGAGCGACGCGACGGACGATTGCGCTCAGTCCGAGTGTACCTGACGCGCGCAGGATACGCGGCGCGGACGCGAGACAGTTACTACGCGCCGAAAGATTGAGAGGCTGTGTGCGCTGAATCGATTCAGCGCACGCAGCCTCTGTTGCATGAAACCGGCGGGATTATTGCTCTTTTTTCTTTCTCGTCCTCTGGGTCTTTTTAGGCTTCGCTTCCGACTCGCCTGTTTTTTTTGCCGCTCGACGTACCGGTTTCTTTTCAGTTGCAGCCGTCTCGGTCTTCTTTTTTCGAGTCGCAGGCGATTTGCGCGAAGACGTTTTCTTTGCTGTGACCGCTTCTCCAGTCGAAGGAGACTGACTTATGAGATATAACAACACTTCCGATTCAGCCTGCAGCCAGTCTTCAGCTTCACGGCCTTGCGCGCCGCCACGCTGCTGATAAATCTCATACGCCCGCCTTTGGATCATTTGCTGAACCCCTTCGTCGGCAAGCATCCGACGCCGAAGCTCTTCATTTATTTCCCTCGTCATACCCTTTTCGTTCTCCTCTTCGTTTATGCTGTTATAGATTGCAGTAATGCCGCAATTGCAAAACGAGCATGATAGCGGAGGGGAGATGATGCGGCAAATGGCTATGGCAGAAAATTCGAGCGATGATTAGTGGATCGTCGCTGTCTTGCTGTTCCGATTTCGGATCAGGCTTTGACCTTCGCTTATTCAGCGAGGTTGTTCCGTCTCCATCTCAAGACAGGCTTGCGCGCGGCGGCGACTTCATCCAGTCGCCCGACCTTAGTCGTGTGCGGAGCGTTTTTCAACGTATCAGGATCCTCAGCCGCTTCATCGTTGATCGATCTCATCGCCTCGATGAATAAATCCAACTCCTCGCGGCTTTCCGTCTCGGTAGGTTCGACCATCAACGCGCCTTGAACTATAAGCGGAAAAGACATCGTGGGCGGATAGAAGCCGTAATCGATCAATCGCTTTGCAATGTCGGCATTCGTGACTCCGAATTTCTTCTGTCGCTTGTCCGAAAAAACAACTTCGTGCATCAACGCGCCGGGATATGCGATTTCATAAGTATCTATCAAATGATGCGCGATGTAGTTTGCGTTCAGCACCGCCGTCTCAGTCGCTTCGCGCAAGCCCGCGTCTCCGTGAGTCAGTATATAAGAGAGCGCGCGAACCAGCACGCCGAAGTTGCCGAAATACGCTCGCACCCGGCCTATCGATTTCGGGCGATTGAAATCGAGCGTCAGACCTTCTTCCGTCTTCACCACGCGAGGGAAGGGAAGAAAGGGTTCAAGCTCTTCGGTCACCGCGACAGGTCCGGCTCCGGGGCCGCCTCCGCCGTGAGGGGTCGAAAAAGTCTTGTGAAGATTCAAATGCATCACATCGATTCCGAACCGCGCGGGCTTCGTCACTCCGACCAGCGCGTTCATATTCGCGCCGTCCATGTAAACGAATCCGCCGCTGCTGTGAACTATGCGGCATATCTCTTCTATGTTCTCTTCAAACTTGCCGAGCGTGTTCGGATTCGTAAGCATCAGCGCGGCCACGTCTTCATTCATCACCTTGCTGAGTGCTTCAAGATCAGTCGTGCCGTCTTCTCTCGAAGGAATGGTTTCGACCGTGTAGCCGCAGATGACCGCCGACGCGGGATTAGTCCCGTGCGCCGAATCAGGTATGAGAACTTTCTTTCTCGGATTGCCGCGAGAGGTGAGCGCCGAGCGGATCATGGCAATTCCGGTCAACTCTCCCTGCGCGCCCGCTGCCGGTTGAAGAGTGACGGCGGCAAGGCCGGTGATTGCGGCGAGGCATTCTTCGAGACGGCTTATGACTTCGAGCGCGCCTTGAGCGAGAGGGGCGGGCGTGAGCGGATGCAGATTGGCGAAGCCTTCGATGCGGGCGACGCGCTCATTTATGCGCGGGTTGTATTTCATCGTGCATGATCCGAGCGGGTACATGCCTGTATCTACGCCGTAGTTCCATGTGGAGAGCCGCGTGAAGTGACGAATCACATCGACCTCGGATAGCTCAGGCATTCCTTCGAGATCATCATCGCGCAGGAACCGTCGCTCGATCAGTTCGTCGTCTCTTCGCTCAGGCACGTCGAGCGCGGGAATTGAATAGCCCACTCGACCGGGCCGCGATTCTTCAAAGAGCAGCCCCTCGTTTTGCACCACATGCGACGTCGCTTTTTTTATTCTGTCTTTGCTCATGTTTATGAAAGCTCCGAGATGCCTCGGCGGATGAAATTTTCAAATGCGCAAGCCGCCAGCTTGCGCCACATCGTTACAGCTTCGAGAGCGCGTCAACAAAATCGTCTATCGCCCGTTTGCTCGCCGTCTCAGTCACGCAGACCAGAAGCGAGTCGTTGAGATCGGGGTAGTAGCATTCGAGAGCGACTCCGCCGATGATCTTCTTTTCAATCAATGCCCGCGTCGCTTCCGTCGCGGAGCGAGGCATACGGATGACGAATTCATTGAAGAACGGGGCAGAATATCTCAACGCGAATCCGTCGAGTTTGCTTATCGCATCCGCCGCGTAATGCGCTTTGTTGAGATTCTGCCGCGCCACTTCCTGCACTCCCCTTCGGCCCATCGTCGCAAGATAGACGGTCGCCATCAGCGCGAACAATCCCTGATTGGTGCAGATGTTCGAAGTCGCTTTTTCGCGGCGTATGTGCTGCTCGCGAGTCGAAAGCGTCAGCACATAACCGCGCCGCCCGTGATGATCGACCGTCTCGCCGACCAATCTTCCGGGCATTTGCCGCAAATACTTTTCGCGCGTGGCAAATAGTCCGCAATACGGGCCGCCGTAGCTTAGAGGTATTCCGAAAGACTGCCCTTCAGCCACAACGATGTCCGCGCCTGCCGATCCGGGAGAGCGCAACACGCCGAGGCTCATCGGCTCGGTGATCGCCACGACCAGCAACGCGCCCGCTTCATGCGCAGCATCGGCTAAGGCGGCCAGGTCTTCGATGCAGCCGAAGAAATTCGGCGATTGCACGACGACTGCCGCAGTCTCTTTATCGATGTGAAGCGAACTGAAATCAATGGTTCCCGTTTCGGTGTGGCCGACATATCTCACCTCAGCGCCGAGGTCTTTGGTGTAAGTCTTCACTACCTCGCGATACTGCGGATGAACAGTATCGGCGATGAGAAATTTATCGCGGCGGGTCACTCTCTGCGCCATCAGCACCGCTTCGGCAAGCCCTGTAGAGCCGTCGTAAACCGATGCGTTGGCCACATCCATTCCGGTCAACTGGCACACGAGAGTTTGAAACTCGAAGACGTATTGCAGCGTTCCCTGGCTCAGTTCCGGTTGATATGGCGTGTAGGCGGTGAAGAACTCGGAGCGCGAAATCAGAGAATCGATTATCACGGGGATGTGGTGCGAGTACGCGCCTGCGCCGAGGAACGATTGATAATCGGTCGCGTTTTCTGCGGCCAGACGGCGAAACCAGGCTATGAGTTCCGGTTCGCTTACGGGCGAGCCTATCCCAACAGGGCCATCGAGTCTCAGTCGGGGTGGGATTTGTTCGAAGAGTTCTTCAATGCGCTCCAGTCCAAGGCTTGCGAGCATCGCCCGTCTTTCGTCAGGCGAGTTCGGAATATATCTCATTTGTTACTCCGAAGCTTCTTCTTTCAGGTAGTCCTCATACTCGGCTGCACTAAGCAGTCCGTCTATCTCTGACGAGTCGGCGATTTTCAGTTCGATCATCCAACCCTTGCCGTAGGGGTCTTCGTTGACCAGTTCAGGCGAGTCGGCAAGAGCGGCATTCATCTCAGTGACCTCGCCGCCCAGCGGCATGTAAATTTCGCTGACAGCCTTGACGCTTTCGACCGAGCCGAATGGTTCGCCGGATTCGAATTTTTCGCCGACCTTAGGCAATTCCACATAAACCACATCGCCCAATTGATTTTGAGCGTGATCGGTTATTCCTATGGTCGCTGAGTCTCCCTTGACGCGAACCCACTCGTGGTCTTTCGTATAGCTGAGTTCTTCAGGCGTATTTGCCATTTTCTGGGTCTCCCTCCCAATCAGTCGAATTTTCTCTGTCTCTTGTAAAAAGGCGTTTCAACGACGCGGGCCGCAACCTCGCGCCCGCGAATGTTGATTTGAAACCGGGTTCCTGTTGCCGTGTGTTCAATCGGCAGATAAGCGAGGCCGATGTTTTTCTTGAGGTATGGCGCGGGGCTTCCCGATGACACTTTGCCGACCTCCGCGCCATCTATGATTACCGGGTAGCCGTCGCGCGCAGGGGCGCGGTCTTCCATCTCGAAACCGACGATCTTGCGCGTGAGTCCTTCGCGCTTTTGTCTGTCGAGCGCATCGCGGCCCGTGAAATCTCCCTTGCCCAACTTGACCACCCATCCGAGTCCCGCTTCCATCGGCGTGGTCGTCTCGTCCATATCATTGCCCCAAAGCCTGAGCGCGGCTTCGAGTCGCGTGGTGTTACGCGCGGCAAGCCCGCAGGGCAGAAGCCCTTTGTCGTGTCCCACAACGAGCAGGCGATTCCAGATGTGTCGCGCGTCCTTGGGGTCGCAGAAAATTTCGAATCCATCTTCGCCAGTGTATCCTGTGCGCGAAACTCGACATTCGACGCCATCGACTTTGACTTTCTGCGACCAGTAGTAAGGGATGTGGTCGAGCATGTGATCAGATAGTTCCTGAAGTATTAGCTCTGCCCTCGGCCCTTGAAGAGCGAGCAGTGCATAAGCCGCGCTCACGTCCTTCGCTTCGACGTTAAGCGACGCGGCGTGTTGCTTGATCCAGGCGAAATCCTTGCCGGAGTTGGCGGCGTTGACTACGAGCAGAAAATATTCGGCATTGATCCGATAAACCAGAAGGTCATCGATGACGCCGCCCTGCTCGTTGGTAAGAATAGAGTATTGAGCCTGATTGTCCGCGAGTTTGGAAACGTCGTTGGTGGTGAGCCTTTGCACAAGCTCAAGCGCGTCCGCGCCGATGATTTCCACTTCGCCCATGTGCGACACATCGAAAAGTCCCGCGGCCTCGCGCACAGCCATGTGTTCAGGAATCGGGCCGCTGTACTGGACGGGCATCTCCCACCCGGCGAAATCGACTATCTTTGCGCCTATCGCAGAGTGTGATTCATAAAGAGGTGTGCGCTTGAGCATTCAGTCTCCTCGAACTGACTAATGTTTCGCCATTTTCATTCAAAAATAGAAGGAACTGGCAAGCTAACACAGCCAATTTTGATGAGTCAAGCTTTCAGCCTTGCGCGCTCTCTGCCTTTGTGAAAAACTGTGACCTTTGAAAAACAGTTGGTTTGTCTGATGTTTCAATCTGAATCAATTCAACCTTGCAATCTCGAACGACTGGCCCGCGCCATCAGAGCCGAAATTATAGGAGACCCGCGCGCTGTAGTGCGTCGCGCAGTGCCTTTCGATCAGGCCGGAGAAGGCGATGTGACTTTCGCCGCCGAGAATTCTTTCCTCGCCGAGATTTCAAACTGCAAGGCGACCGCGATAATAGTCCCTTCTCCGCTCGATGCCGCAGGGCGAAATCTGCTCGTCGCCCGAAATCCCAAACTCGCATTCGCCCGCGCCGTTCAATTCCTTCACGCCACGCCTTACAAACCATCAGGAGTCAGCCCTGATCTGATTGCAGGGGCGGGGACGAAACTCGGCTGCGATCTGAGCATTCATCCGCGAGTCACGATTGGCCGCGACTGCCGAATAGGAAATCGCGTGACTCTTCATCCGGGAATCGTCATAGGCGACCGCTGCCACGTCGGCGATGACACTGTCATTCATCCTAATGTTTCGATTTATGATGACTGTGAAATAGGGAGCCGCGTCATCATTCATTCAGGCACAGTCATAGGAGCGGACGGATTCGGATTCGTCGCGGATGAAGAAGGGCGACAGGTGAAACTTCTTCAGCGGGGAAGAGTGATAATCGAGGACGATTGCGAGATAGGCGCGAACTGCGCGATTGATCGTGGAATGGGAGACACCGTTTTGCGGCGCGGCGTGAAACTGGATAACCTGATTCAGGTGGGCCATAACTGCGGCATTGGAGAAGATACTGTCATAGCCGCGCTCGCCGGTTTTTCGGGCGGGACACGGATAGGCCGCCGCTGCGTAATCGCCGGACAGGTCGGAACCTCTCAGCACATAACCATAGGCGACGGCGCGGTATTGCTTGCCAGAGCGGCTGTATTCAAAAGCATTCCTCCGGGCGTTCGCGTAGGCGGAGTGATCCCTGCGCAGGAATACAGCGCGTGGCGGCGCTCGCAAGCGATTTATTCGAAACTGCCTGATGTGGTGGATCGTCTTAAAAAAATTGAGAAAATTATTCGCGAGCAGAAACTCGACACGCAGGGCGAATGACAGACATGGACAAGATACTCGACATAACGCAGATTCAATCGATATTGCCGCACCGTTATCCGTTTTTACTCGTCGACCGGATAATCGATTACGAGCCGGGCAAGCGCGTCACCGGGATAAAAAACGTCACGCTCAACGAACCTTACTTTCAGGGCCATTTTCCAGGCGCGCCCGTGATGCCGGGGGTGCTTATAGTCGAAGCGATGGCTCAGACCGCAGGCGTATTGATGCTTGCCTCATTGCCTGACCGCGAATCGAAACTCGTTTTCTTCACCGGCATCGATGGCGCGAAGTTCCGCCGACCCGTAGTTCCCGGCGATCAGCTTCGACTTGAGTTGACCGTGTTGAGATTGCGCCCTCGCTACATCAAATTGCGCGGCGAGGCTTACGTCGACGATCAACTCGTGGCCGAGGCGGAAATCTCGTCATCGCTCGTCGAGCGCAGCGTCGTCGAGCGCAGTTCTCTTCTCAATCAGGCGGCATTCACGCCTGTCGAAAAATAACTGCCAGGAGATGTTGATGTAGCGCGATCTGGCGGATTGCGGGTGCCCTGAAGGTATGAAATTTGAAGCCACGCAAGCTAACAGCTTGCGCCACTTTTTCGGATGAGTCATTCGTGTAGTTTTCAATGACGCCCTGAAATGATGAAAAACTGAAAACTGAAAACTGAAAACTGTTTGCCATGTCCATACACCCGACAGCCATCATAAGCCCGAAAGCCGAACTCGGTCGCAATGTCACCATCGGCCCTTACTCGATCATCGGCGACGATGTGATTTTGCATGATGATTGCCAGGTCGGGAGCCACTCGGTCATCGAAGGGCCTTCGGAGTTCGGAAGGGGAAATACTTTTTTTCATTTCGTCTCAGCCGGTCAGGCTCCTCCCGATCTGAAATATCACGGCGAGCGAAGCCGACTTGTTGCAGGCGAGCGCAATACTTTTCGCGAATTTTCAACTCTTCATCGCGGGACTGAAGCCGGAGGAATGCTGACCGAGATAGGCTCGGACAATCTCTTCATGCCGCAGTCGCACATCGCTCACGACAGCCACATCGGGAATCACACCATATTCGCAAACGGCGCGACTCTTGCGGGCCATGTGACGGTCGAAGACTGGGCGATCATCGGGGCTTATTCGGGCATTCATCAGTTTTGCCGGGTGGGAAAATACGCATTCATAGGCGGGTACTCAGTGGTGGTCAAGGATGCGCTTCCTTACGCGCGCACGGTCGGCAATCACGCGCGCTGTTATGGCGAAAACACTCTGGGATTGAGAAGGCGCGGTTTTTCGGATGAAGAGATCAGGCGAATCGGTCGCGCTTACAAGTTTCTGCTCTCATCGCGGATGAACACCTCTCAGGCTGTGGAAGCGATAAAGGAGGAGTTGCGCGGCTGGCCGGAGATAGATTATTTGATCGAGTTCATCGAATCTTCCAAACGAGGAGTCACGAAATGACCAGGGGTCAGGGGCCGGGGGTCAGGGGTCAGTCAGATCAACCCCCTGACCCCTGACCCCTGACCCCTGACCCCTGATATGAAGTATGGATTGATAGCAGGCAACGGGCGATTTCCGCTTCTGGTGCTGGAGGGGGCGCGGGAGCAGGGAGTCGATATGGTTGTCGCGGCGATCAAAGAAGAAACCGCGCCTGAGATAGAGCAGATGGCCTCTACAATCGAGTGGGTGGGAGTCGGTCAGCTCGGTCGCTTGATCAGTTTTTTCAAGCGAGAGAAAGTCACGCACGCCCTGATGGCCGGACAGGTCAAACATCATCAGATATTCCGGCTCAACGCTCTGCCCGATCTTAGGATGGTGCGTGTGCTTGCTCGATTGACCCGCAGGAACACCGACAGTTTGATCGGCGCTGTCGCCGACGAACTTGAGCGCGAAGGCATAACTGTGATCGATTCGACCCTGTTTCTTCAGCCATTGGTAGCGAAAAGCGGAGTGTTGACGCGGCGCGCGCCAAAGAAGGAAGAATTATCTGATATTGATTATGGGCTTGAGGTTGCGCGCGAAGTGGCGCGGCTCGATCTGGGTCAGACCTTGTGCGTGAAGGATCGCGCCGTCATCGCGGTCGAAGCGATGGAAGGGACTGATGCCGTCATCAGTCGAGCCGGTCAGATAACCGGCGGTCGGGGGTTCGTCGTCGTCAAAGTAGCAAAGCCCGGTCAGGACATGAGATTCGATGTGCCGGTGGTAGGATTGGCGACTATCCGAGTGATGATCTCGGCGGGCGCGACCGCTCTGCACGTTTCGGCGAACAAGACTTTGCTCTTCGACCGCGATGAATTGATTCAACTGGCCGACGGTCACGGCATTTCGATAATCGGCGGCGAGCATCAGTCCTGATGGTTTTTTGTGATGAGGGCTGAATGTGTTAAACTGTTTGCGTTCAAGGGGGAGAGAGAAGAGAACAAGAGGAACGGATGGCAAAGAACAACCCAGGAGATTTTGACCCCGAAAGCGCAATAATCGATGCCGAGCTTCTGGTCAAATACCGTATGCTCAATCGCGCCATCGAGACCCTCGAACGCGGCATCGACAACGCTCCCCGACACATAGGGCTTCGCGAAAAGCTCCGCGAGATACTGCTCGAAGCCGGTCGTCGCGATCAGGCCGCACAGCAATGCCTCGCGCTTGCCAGTCTGCATGTTGCGGGCGGAGAGCTTGAGCGCGCCAACGAAAGACTGCTCGAAGCCAAACGGCTCGACCCGCGAGTTTCCGTCACCGGCCAGTTGCGCGACCTGCGTCATTACACCGCAGCCACCCAGGAGAAGCAGGCTCCGCCCGGTCGAAAAATTCTTGCCGGTCAGCTTGAAGAGATAAGCCTCTTCGACATCATCCAGATACTTGAGAACAGCCGCCTGACCGGGGTGCTTCGCATCGTGTCTGCGTCAGCCAACGGCGAGATTTATATGAGCAACGGACTGATAGCGAACGCGAGAACACCTTCGGAGGCGGGGCTGGAAGCTATGAGCAAATTCACGGGCGTCGTCGACGGCACTTTCGAATTCGAAAAATCTTCAGCCGAGTACGAGCGCGTGATTCAGGCGTCGAGCAACACCGCGCTCATACTCGATCTGCTCCGCGCCAAGGATGAGGAAGAGGCAGGCATGGGCGCGATTGATTCAATGTAGCAGCGCGCAAAAATGCCCGATAAAAGCGTATCAGGAGACGAGGCTTTTATCGGGCATTTTTGTGTCTGTCATTTTCCCTGCGGTTTGGGTTGAGGTGTTGCAACGGGGTAGGCTTTGTTGTACTCAGCGATGAAGTCTTTCGTCACATCGATTCGCGGGTCATACCAGATCAGCGTGTTCGATTCGAATGAGTTTTGAATGTCGAACAGTATGATTATCCCTTTGCGAGTCGTATAGTCTGCGGCGAACTTGGACAATTTTTCATTCAGAGGCTGCATGGCCAGATCGCGCTCGCGGCCACCCTTGGCCTGAAGGTCTTCGGCGCTGCGTTGATAGGCGCGCTTCATTCTTTCAAGCTGTTCGGAAAGTTCGGCGATTTTGGCCGCGCCGAGAATGTCTTTCTGGGTCTCGATGGTCGTCTCAAGCGCGCGTATCTTGTTGGCTTCGCCCTCCAGTTCCTTCACCTCAGGCTCGAACCGGCGATTGATAGCTTCGAGCCTGACTCTGAATTCCTGAATCTCGGCCTGAAGCTGGTCGGTGCTGATAATGGCGATCTTGCCTTTCGGCACCGGCTGAGGAGTTGCTGGCGATTGAGGCGGTTTCGCGCCCTGTTGCGCTGACGCGAATATGGCTAGAGCGAAAAGCGCAGCCGTTATGAAAATGGATTTGAGCAGTTTCATTCCTGTTTCCTTTCGCCTACTGGCCGGGCTTCTTGGGCGCGGCGGGCTGAGGTGTTGCGGGGGCGGAAACCGGGACGGGATTGGCCTTGTTATATTCCTTGATGAAGTCCTCGGTTATGTCTGTAGCCGGGTTTGCGTAGGCGATTGATCCGGTCTGAGCCACACCGGCAGTGTTGATTATCATCACTATGCCGCGCTGCTGGGCGTAGCCTTGAAGGAATTGAAACAGCTTTTCGCGAACAGGCTTCGTCGCCCGGTCTTCAGCTTTGGCAAGATCGGCCCGCGCGTCTTCAACATCGCGCTTGATTTGTTTTTCGAGGTCCTGGCCCTCGGCCTGCAACTGAGCCACTTTGTCAGGAGCCAATGAAGGGCCTCTGGTGTTCAACTCGGTTTGGATGGTCTGCAATCGCGTCTGGTCGGCCTTGATCTTTTCAGAGCGAGGCTTGAACTGAGCGTCGACCTGCTCATACTTCTGCTTGAGCTCAAGTATTTGACCGGGGAATACCTGCGTGTTGAGCATGGCGATCTTGCCATCAGGCACGGGGCCTGCGGGCGCGCTTGGTGGAGGCTGTTGCGCCGAAACCGAGGCTGCCACCACCAATGCCGCGAAGATGGCGAACTTTGTCTTGAACATAAACACTCCTGTTGGTCTGAATTCAAACGGCATTATATCAATGCGCGTCTCTCGCTTCCAGCTTGTCGGGCGCGCCCGAAGGTCAGAAGGTTCGGCCTACGGAAAACCTGATCGCCCTCTTGTCTTCGAAGAAGAACACATTGTTCGTCTTCGCGTTCGGGTTCAAGGCGAATATCAAACGGAACGGCACGTTGATGACCGGCACCTGAACTCTTATCTCCGCTCCAGTGCTGAAGCGATAGTTGTCTAATATGCTGGACACCGTATTCGAAAGCTCGATTTTCTGCTTTATCTGTTGATCGGCCAATATGGTGGCAAACCGGAATCCCGGCGGCAGAGAGCCGGGCGGCGTCTCAGGCGTGCGCGCCTCTCTCAGTTCGCGCCGCGATGCGCGCAATCCGCGCGGATTCAGCGTGAGGCTTGAGAGCGGCGTGTCGCTGAGCGATTCGCTTATGATCAACTGATCGCTGTAGTTGCGCAGATTGAAAACCGACCCGATGTCGAAGAAAGGCACGAGCTGAAGCGGCCCGATAACCGGGATGCGATACTCGAAGTTGAGCAGAAGCTGCGTGTCTCCGCCTATGAAAGTCGGAAAATCCGGGAAGCGAAGCGGATTCTCGCGATCCGTGAAGACAAACTCTTCAAGCACGCTCGGCGCGACTGAATTGCCCGTGGCCTGACGCGGGGGGCGGACTTTCAGCCGCTTCAAAGAGAACGGATCGATGGCGAAGGGATTGCGGGCCGACGTGACTGTGCTGACTGTAGATGTTGGAGCGATGCCTCGAATGCCGTATCCTCGAATCGTCTCCTCGCCTCCGAGAAAGTATCTTCCGAAGAGCGGGGTGCCGCCGACGAATGAAAACGAGTTGGACTGAAACGGCTCTCCGAAAGAGCTTATATGTCCGGCCAGAAATCGCATTCCGAAGGTGCGAGTCTTGGCCGGATCGGGGCGCTCCGTATATTCGCGTCCGGCGAAAAACGGGCGAAAGAATTTATACTCAAGCGTCGGCTGAATCGTGTTGACCTTGCCGCCCAGGAATCCGCCTGAAAAAGAGACCGCAAACGTCATCGACTGGCCCTTCGTCGGATCGAGCGAAGAGTTCAGAGTGTTGTAGACGAAACTCGGAGTTATAGTCGATTGCGTCACATCGCTCTGGCGGAATGTCAGTCGAGAGTCATTATCCATATTGGAATCGCGATTGTTCTGCGGATCGATTATGTCGGTGGTGCGGAAAGAGTACGACAGCCCGATCCTTATGAAGCGACCCATTCGGAATCGCGGCATGAAGTACTGAAGCGGAGACGACGCCGTGACCGAAAGACCGGCTGTGCGCTGCGTAAAGAGCGATGAGCTGTCGAAGGTTTGCAGGTTGTTGCCGATAGTCAGCGCGCTGAATCCTGAGCCGAAGAACTGATAATCCTGATAAAAGAGGTTGAAGCCGAGGCTGATGGGGCGGCCTCTCAGATAAGGCTCGGTGAATCCGATCGAGAAAATTTTCTGTCGGTTGCCTGCCGCTATCGAAAACGAGAGGGCTTCGCCGTAGCCGAGCAGGTTGTTGGTCGAATAATCTATCCCGATGAACGATCCGCCTATGCCCGACACTCCGCCCGTGAAGCTTATCTGTTGGCGGCCTTTCTCCTGAACCTTCAGCGTCATATCGACCTGGCCTTCTCGCTCGTTGGTATTGACCGTGGCGTCTTCTTCCTTGATCTGATCGAAGTATCCGAGTTGATTCAGTCGCAGGAGGCTCAAGTCCCATAACTGCTGGTTGTAGCGGTCGCCTTCATTGAGCAGCACTTCGCGGCGAAGCACATTGTCGCGGGTGAAAGTGTTGCCGATGAATTCCAGCCTTCGGAGCGTATACTGTTTGCCTTCTTCAACCTGGAAGGTGATGTCGGCGATTCCCTTTGTCGGGTCTGAAGGGTCGTCTTTGTAATCGATCTGCGGAGAGGCGGTGAACTGAATGTAGCCGCGAGTGCCGTAGACCTTTTTAAGGTTGTCCATCCCCTTCTGGATTACGCTGTAGCCCTTGACGACATCGCCCGGTTTTATGTTGAGAATTTCCTTGATCTGGTCGGCGGTGAATTCGGTGTTGTCTTCGACCTTGATCTCGCCCGCGCGATACTGTTTCCCTTCGTCTATGGGGATGACTATTTTCAGCCCTTCTCCCTTGTGGCCGAAGATGGGAATCCAGGAGCCGACACGCCCGACCTGCTCGACTCTCGGCTCGCCGAAGTTGACTCTCAGATAGCCATTGTCGGCGTAGACCAAAGCGCGCAATCGCTGAAGATCGCTGTCGAGTTTTTCCTTGTGATAAATATCTTTCGAGGTGAAGGTCGTAAACAATCCGACTTCCTTGACCAGTTTCATCTGCTTGCGCAGGTGGGAGTCTGAGAAGACGTTGTTGCCCTCGAACTCGATATCGGCGACGCGGAAGCGCGGGCCTTCCTCGACTTTGAAAGTGAGACCGACCGCCGTCGCTGAAATGTCTTCGACGATGGGGTCGACTTTGGCTTCGGGGCGTCCCTCATTGGCCAGCATTTCCTTTATGACCGCAGCCGCGCGCTTGGCCTTCACCGGATCGTACTGCGATTCTTTCGACAGACCGACCTGTCGCTTGCGGAACTCTTCGAGGATGTTGGACTGCTGAAGAGACTTGAGACCTTCGTATTTGATATCGAGCAGGAGGGGGAATTCCTTGACTTCGAAGGTGATGATTTTGCCTCCGCGAGGGCCGTCTTCAGAATAGACTTTTACATCATCGAAATGTCCCTGGGCATAGAGGGCGCGGATATCGCGGGTGATTTGAGCGGGAATAAAGGGTTCGCCTTCGCGAGTTCCGATCCAGATTTTTATGGTGGATTCAGGTATGCGCCGGTTCTGGCGAATGACGACCTGCTCGACCAGCACATCCTGCGATTTGCCCGCAGTAGGCGTCGCTTTCGATAAAGCTAACTGCCCTTTGACGGGCAAGAGGGCGATTGTTGCCAGCAGCAACAATATCGAGCAAAGAACACGATTACTCATAACCTAATCGCACACTCCTCAGATTTTAGAAAGTCTTTCGGTCTTTTAATTCCTGCCGAGAGGGCTGGAACGATTCTTCAAAACCAGAAACTCATCCCTCGATTGCTCTGTGGCCGGAAGTCCGGCATCAGTATAAAAGCACAAATCGTGGGTGGTTTCGACTCTTGCCAAGTATAGAACGCAACTTTGACCGGGTATTGTAACAAAATTGAAGTTTGAGCCAAAGCTTGTTGAGCATCACGGCTCTTATCGTCTCCGCTTTGCGGGACGGCTTGTCCGACGCTTAGGGCGAGAAGCGTCCGCAATTTCCGCCTGCGCGACGACCCGCTCTGCTGCGGGCTGCGCAACTGCCGGAGCCGATTTCGCCTCGACCTTGTCGATATCGACTCCGTAATCGATTGCGACCAGGAAAAGCAGCCCCGAAAGTAACAGCGTCAGACCCCAGTAGCCGATGTTCAATCCGATATTTCCTCCGGTCACGCTCAAAAAAGCCAGTCCGCCCGTGAGAACGAGGAATATAATTCTGGGCAGAGTGATTTGCCCGGTCTTTATGATTTGTTCCTTTGCCATGAAACGATCTCCTGTGAATGAAAACAGCCTGCAATTATGAATACGCGCTCTGGAGTTTGCAACCTTGATCGAGAGTTTTCAGGGTTTCCAAATAGCCTCAAGTCGCCGGATTGCCGGACAGACAAGTAGATCAGGAATCTACAAACTCGCCTATGCGGGCTTCGACTTCCGAATTCAGAGGATCGAAGGCCACTCCCATCCCCACTCCCGTCAGGCGATGCGCAACCGTGCCTTCAGCTTCGATCAGATATCCGTCGGGCAGCGAGAAGGTGAGCCTGATTCGCGCTCCTTCCGGCGGCGGAGAAACTGACTTGATGAAAACCCCGCCAATAGCGATATCGCGCGTCTGCGTTTCCTCCTGTCGGCCTGCGCTTTGATACTTTACCCTGAGCGGTATCTCCTTGCGCTTCGCCTGCCTTCGATCACTTCCCATTGATCAACCTCTCGGTGGTGGTCATCACCACGAAAAAATATCCTGAGCAAAGTGCGATGTCAATGAACTGAAAGACAGAAAGGTAATCGCTTGGTGAAAAAGATGCCTTATAATCAGCTTGACCCCTTTAGAAACAGGGTGCTAGCTTTCAGCCAATAATGGAGCGGTAAATATGACTACGAAAACTCAAGCCACCATCGAAGACCTTTATCATGTCCCGGAGAACGGCAAGGCTGAAATCATCAAAGGAGAATTAGCGATTATGTCCCCGACAGGAGGCGATCCGGGCTATGCTGGCGATGAGGCGTTTGCTTCTTTGCGCGAATATGCGCGTCGCACCAAACGAGGACGCGCCATCGGCGACAACAAGGCTTTCCGAGTGCGTCTCCCTAATCGCGAATCTTTCAGCCCTGACGCGGCATTCTATATCGGCCCTGACCCTGGAATGAGTTTTTACGATGGCGCTCCTGTTTTCGCAGTAGAGGTTAGAAGCGCAAACGATTACGGCCCGAAAGCCGAACAGGAGATGGCCGAAAAGCGACGGGATTATTTCACCGCCGGGACGATTGTGGTGTGGGACGTGGATTTGCTCGGTGAAGATGTTGTGCGGGTGTATCGCGCAACCGATCAGGAAAACCCGACGATTTACAGGCGCGGACAGTCAGGCGAAGCCGAGCCTGCGCTGCCCGGTTGGACGATGCCTGTCGATGATCTCTTCCCGACAAGCTGACTGCGCTCGAATAAAAAAGGCAGCGATCTTTACAACCACTGCCCTTTTAACTCCGTCTCGATTGAAGCCCCGTATTATTTCTCCGCTCCGATCCGCATACCGTAAAACGAACGATAAACGAAAAATATCGAGATGATGAAAAAGACTGCCGCCAGGATATGGCTGACCATAGCTCCCGCATCATGAGTCAGCTTCACCGCAAGCTCGACTGCAAGCAGCCCGAACAGGGTCGTGAACTTGATGACCGGATTCATTGCCACCGATGAAGTATCCTTGAACGGATCGCCAACCGTATCGCCGACGACCGTGGCTGCGTGCAACTCCGTTCCTTTCTGTTTTAACTCCACCTCGACGATCTTCTTCGCGTTGTCCCACGAGCCTCCGGCGTTTGCCATGAAGATCGCCTGATAGAGTCCGAAGATGGCTATAGAAATCAGATAGCCGATGAAGAAGAACGGCTCGACGAACGCGAAAGCCAGTGACGAGAAAAACACCGTCAGGAAGATATTGAACATGCCTCTCTGCGCGTACTGCGTGCATATCTCGACGACTTTCTTGCTGTCCTCGACCGACGCTCTCTCGACGCCTTCGAGCTTGATGTTGGCCTTGATGAACTCGACCGCGCGATATGCTCCAGTAGTCACCGCCTGAATCGACGCGCCAGTGAACCAGTAAATAACCGCGCCGCCCGTGATCAGTCCCAGTATGAAAGGCGCGTGAAGGATTGAGAGGCTTTGAACCGCCTTTTCATCATTCAATCCGTCGGTCAGCGCCATGATGATCGAAAAGATCATCGTCGTCGCTCCGACCACCGCTGTTCCGATAAGCACAGGCTTGGCCGTCGCCTTGAAGGTGTTGCCCGCGCCGTCGTTTTCTTCGAGCAGGTGCTTGGCCCGGTCGAAATTCACAATCATGTTGTGTTCTTTCTTGATCTCTTCTTCGACATTGGGAATCTGCTCGATGAGCGAAAGCTCATAAACCGATTGCGCGTTGTCGGTCACTGGGCCGTAAGAATCTACGGCGATAGTGACCGGCCCCATTCCTAAGAACCCGAATGCCACAAGGCCGAAGGCGAACACTTCGGGAGCGACCATCAGAATATCAAGGCCCTGAGTGCTGAAGCCGTAGGCTACGGACATAAGCGCGACGATGCTTATCCCTAGCCAGTAGGCCGAGAAGTTGCCCGCGACCAGTCCTGAAAGTATGTTGAGCGAAGGGCCGCCTTCCCGCGATGAGATGACCACTTCCTTGACGTGACGCGATTCGGTGGAAGTGAACACCTTGACGAATTCCGGGATGATCGCGCCAGCAAGCGTCCCGCAGGAAATGATCGTCGAGAGCTTCCACCACAAACTCGCGTCTCCGCCTAAGTCGGGGACGATGACATAAGAGACCGCGTAAGTCATCGCTACCGAAACCAGCGAAGTGAGCCAGACGAGTCGAGTGAGCGGCGCTTCGAAATTCATCTTGTCGGCTTTGCCGTAGGCGGCTTTGGCCATCGCTTCATTGATGAAATAAGAGATGCCCGATGCGATGACCATCATAAGTCGCATAACGAAAATCCACACGAGCAACTGAACCTGAATCAATTCGAAGTTCGCCCCGGCAACTTTTTCATTGACCGCAAGCAGTATGAACGAGATCAGCGCCACGCCTGTCACGCCGTAGGTTTCGAATCCGTCGGCGCTTGGGCCGACCGAGTCGCCCGCGTTATCGCCCGTGCAGTCGGCTATCACGCCGGGATTTCGCGCGTCGTCTTCTTTGATCTTGAAGACGATCTTCATCAGGTCTGAACCGATGTCGGCGATCTTGGTGAATATGCCGCCCGCAATTCTCAGCGCCGCCGCGCCGAGCGATTCGCCTATGGCGAAACCGATGAAGCACGGGCCTGAATACTCGCCCGGTATGAAGAGCAGTATGCAGAGCATTATGAAAAGCTCGACGCTGATGAGCATCATGCCAATGCTCATTCCCGCCTTTAGCGGAATCGTGTAGATCGGATAGGGCTTGCCTTCGAGACTGGCAAACGCCGTGCGCGAGTTGGCAAACGTGTTCACGCGGATGCCGAACCACGCCACGCCATAGCTGCCTCCGATGCCTACGAGGCTGAATACCAGAATGATGATGACGCGCACTGCCTCGAATTTCAGAAGGAAGCCGAAGTAAAGGATGATGATGACGGCGATGAAGGCTTCCAGTATCAGAATGAATTTGCCCTGCGTGATGAGATAGGTCTTGCACGTCTCGTAAATCAGTTCCGATATCTCGCGCATCGAGCGATGCACGGCGAGCTTTTTCAGGTTGACGAATATCGCGAGGCCGAAGAGCAAACCCAGCACACATATCACGAGGCCGAACACGAGAAGCGTGTGGCCATCGATTCCGAGGAAAGATACCCGCGAGAGGTCGGGCAATTTCAAATTCGCCTCGCCGCCGGGCTGATGCGATTGGGCGAGAGCCGAGGTCGCCTGTATTAAAAAGAAAGCGACGGCAGTCAGAGCCGGGAGCGCGATGCGAGCGATTTTTCTGAGCGGAACGGATCGTCCGGCGGATGCCACTATGCTTTTTGCGAGAACTAGAGCGAGTTCCATGTTTATTTTTTCTTGCTACTCCTTTGAAATTGTGGCGCAAGCTGTCAGCTTGCGGGTCTCCAAAAGCCGTACTTTCAGGGCGCGCAATCTAACCGCATTGCGCTAAACTCCTTTGAGTTTCAGGCAGCCGAGGCCAACAAGGTCGGCTGCGGCGGATTAAAGATATCTGTCCACGAGTATGGGCGCGATCACGAGCGACACTATCGACATCAGCTTGATGAGGATGTTCATCGCAGGCCCGGACGTGTCTTTGAACGGATCGCCTACTGTGTCGCCTACGACAGCCGCTTTATGAGCATCACTGCGTTTGCCTCCGAGGTGGCCCTGTTCGATGTGCTTTTTTGCGTTGTCCCACGCGCCGCCGGCGTTGGCCATAAAAAGCGCCAGCATCACGCCCGTAACGGTCGCGCCCGCGAGCAAGCCTCCGAGAGCCGCTTTGCCCAGAAGAAGACCGACTGCGGGCGGCATCAAAACGGCGATCATTCCAGGCAGTATCATTTCTCTCAAAGCGGCGTCGGTCGAAATCGATATGCACTTTTCGGTGTCGGCTTTCGCTCGCCCTTCCATCAGTCCGGGAATTTCGCGAAACTGCCTTCGCACCTCTTCGACCATTTTATTGGCCGCCCGTCCCACGCTTGAGAGCGTGGTGGCAGCGATGAAGAAGGGAATCATTCCCCCAATTATCAATCCGACGATGACGAGCGGATCGGTCAGGCTGATGCCTGACGACGAGAGACCGGCTCTTTCCTGATAGGCTGAAAAGAGCGCGAGGGCCGTGAGCGCGGCTGAACCTATGGCAAAACCTTTGCCCATGGCCGCCGTTGTGTTTCCGAGCGAATCCAGTCCATCGGTTATCTTTCGCGTTTCGGCTCCGAGTTCGCTCATCTCCGAGATGCCGCCCGCATTGTCGGCAATCGGGCCGTAAGCATCGACGGCCATGATGATTCCTGTCGTCGCAAGCATTCCGACTCCGGCCATCGCTATGCCGAAAAGCCCGACCATTTGGTGCGAGACGATCACCGCGATGCAGATGATCACTATCGGGATGACTACCGAATGCATACCTGTGGCAAGCCCTGTGATGATATTGGTCGCAGGGCCAGTCTGCGACGCTTCGGCTATGCGAACGACTGACTTGCCTGATGTATAAAACTCAGTTGCAAACCCTATGACTACTCCGGCAACCGCGCCCGCCACTACTGCCCCGAACGGCCCCCAGCGCGAGAACTGAGGGCTTGAAAGATCAAGCGTGTAGACCAACAGGGCGGCGCCTGCCAGCAGCAGCGCGGTAGAGATGAGCGTCGCATAGCGGAGGACCGAAGCCGGACTTATTCCTTTCATCAATCTGACTGAGAGTACGCCGAACATGGAACTGAGCGTGCCTGTTGCGGCGATCATAAGAGGCAGCATCATCCAACTCAGTCGTTTCTGAAAGTATTCGCCTGAAGAAGCGGCAATGGCTATCGCGGCGACGATAGAGCCGACATAGGATTCGAAGAGGTCTGCTCCCATGCCGGCGACATCGCCGACGTTGTCTCCTACGTTATCGGCTATGGTGGCGGGATTGCGCGGATCGTCTTCGGGGATTCCGGCCTCGACTTTGCCGACGAGATCAGCGCCGATATCGGCAGTTTTCGTGTAGATGCCTCCGCCCACGCGGGCGAACAGCGCAATGGAGCTTGCGCCCATGGCGAAGCCTGAAAGGACAGTCGCCGCCGCTCCTTCCGCTGTGAAACCTGACTGCGGATCAAGCCTCGTCGATAAGAGAAAGATGTAGGCGATTGCGGCTATGCCGACGAGTCCCAGACTTGCGACGCTCAGGCCCATGACGGAGCCGCCGCTGAATGCGATTCTCAGAGCTTCCGATTCGCCTTTTGATCTGGCCGCTTCAGCCGTGCGCACGTTTGCGCGAGTGGCCGCTTTCATCCCGAAGAAACCGGAGAGGATCGAAAACGAACTTCCGCAGATGAATGCGATGGAAGTCGGCAGCCCGTAGGGAAGAAACAGAGCGATCAGCAAAGCGACGGCGATGACGAAAAGAGCCAGGATGGAATATTCGCGTTTGAGGAAGACCATCGCGCCGTCGTGAATGGCAGCCGAGATTTCTTTCATCCTGTTGCTGCCAGCAGGCTTTCGAACTATTTCGATATAGGTCAGGGCGGCCAATAACAGGCCCACCACTCCCAGCACACCTGAAGTTAGAGGATTAGTTAAAAATTCCATAGTTTGCTCTATTCTCTTGCACCTGATTTTTTGCCCAGGAACGGCTCTCCCTGCCGATCTGACTATACAGACTGCCGCAGAGCGGTCATAGCAAAGAAAGGCTTATAGCACAAGGCAAAGAAGGTGAGCAAGCATCGCGCGAAATGAAAGTGTCGGAGTGATAAACAGAATTTACAACCTGAGAGGAAGAGGCATCACAGGAAGATAGCGCATCGACTAATTGACCGCGCGCGAATTACTTGTCATAGACCGCTTTTGCCAGTTCATTCTCGGCGCGAAAGGAATTCCTCGCCGGATTGACTCGCCATTGGGCGCGCTTTTGTCCCACATCCTTTTCTTCGTAGGTGAAGGTGATTAAAAATTCGCTGCCCCCGTTGATCGGCTCCATGCTCCATCCTTCAGCCTCAAGGAGGCGACCTGCCTGACGGCTTTTTTCCATTTCGTCGGCGAGGTACTGATCTACTGTCATACCCGGTGTGGAAGAGGGCATATTGCGAAGTTTTTCCAAAGCAGCCTGCACCGGAGATGCCTTCGCTTCCGACTGTTGAAGCGAAGAAATAGTAATAAAATAGCTGGCGCCTCCAATAATAAGAACCGCGACTACGCTGACCACGACCGCCACCCACGGTTTTACCTGCCGACGGACTTTCTTCTTCTTGAAAACTTTGTCTGATTTGATTGATTCAAGCTCGGCCCTTTTCTTTTTCCTTTTCTCCTTGAGCAGGTTCTTGCCATGAGGAGTCGGGAATTTGCATCCGGGACAGCGCACTGCATTGTTAGGCGTTTCAGTATAGCATTTCGGACACCTCATAAAACCTCCCGCAGATAATAAAAACCGGAACTGAATACTGAGCGTCGTTTTGAATTCCTGCGCCTTCAAATATAACTGCCGGACTGCGATGCACAGACGACTCCTCAACAGGCTCCCAGCTTAAAAGCACGTCAGATACCATAACCAGCATCGAAGATCGTTTTTCAAACCCTTGCCAAAGCGGACTTTATGAAATCAGAATGGACGCAAAAATCCCGTGGTCACATTTTTTGTCAACCACTTTAAGTCAATGTGACAAATGACGGTAGCAAATTGACTGAATGTGGATTAAGAAAAAGCCTTGAGGCTGACAAAGCCATTACCTGCTGAGGGTAGGCGTAGGGAGATTTCACCGCGTTTGATGACAAGATCGGCGGCACACTGATTCAGCGCAAGGCGGCAGAGTGAGTGGAGCGAGGTTTGCAAAAGGTTTGCAGAAATAAAGATATTGAAGACAGGTTTATCCGCGGAGTGATGCTATGAAAGAAAAGGGTTTTACTATTATCGAGTTGCTTATTATTGTTGCCATCCTCGGTATCATCGCGGCTATAGCCGTACCCAATTATGTCAAGGCGCAGAGAAGCGCCCGCGACTCGAACGCGGTGAAATATATCAGAACGTGGTCATCAGGCCAGGAGTTGTACAAGAAAGCCAACAACTGTTATGCAAGCTCAGACGAAGATTTGGTAACGGGCGGTTTCGTTCACAAAGCCCTCATTGGCGGGGTTGCTGACGACAAGGGTCACACTTACAGCATAGATTCCGCAGGATGCGCTGAGCCTGATCCCAATCAATGGTATGGCCGGGCCAGACGAAGGGACACTGTTGTCGCTACCTATTCCTACTACATTGATCAAGGCGGAGTCATCCACAGAGCTCAAGCCGCGACCGCGAACGTTACTGACCCGTCCTTGTGATAGATCAGGAATTAAATGAGCCGTGGTCATAAATCAAAATGAGCAGATTCAACATTTACTCAACTTACGATATTGGGCAATGTGGCGGGCGTTTAACGTCCAATTTGCCGTGCCAAGTCTAAACGCCAAGTGTTGCAAACAAAACGGTTGAATTATGACCACGCCTCAATTAAATACCGTCAGCATATCGCTCAACAGCGCGTAGGCTGTCTGTCTTACTCCCGGATCGGTTTCAAGCACGGCTATCTCGCCCATCAGATCGGTTTTGATTTTCAAAAGATTAGAAGACCCGCGCACTGAGCCGAGAGGCGAATCCTTCATCACTTCTTCAGGCGCAACCGAAATGATGATTTCATCCGAGACCCTATCGCCGCGAGCGACGAGTCTTATAACACCGCCTCGTTGCGCGGCTGCTCTTATATCATCGCTGCTCACCGCGCGAATGCCCTTTGGCTCGATCCCGCGCGGATCGATCTCTGCATCCATCAAAACATTTGCAAGCGCGACGGCTTTCATCGCGGCGTCCCATCCATCGATATCGTAATCAGCGTTGGCTTCTGCGATGCCCGCGCGCTGGGCCGCAAGCAAACACTCTTCGAAGCTCCGTCCTTCTTCCATCCCGGTCAGGATGATATTAGTCGTGCTGTTGAGTATGCCTTCAAATCCCAGCACTCGCGCGGCAGGCAAACAGGTCTCGACCATGTTGAACACGGGAGCGCCATCCATAACCGTTCCTTCGAAGCGAAAGCTCACGCCGCGCTCGCGCGCCACTCGTTTCAATTCGCGATAGCGAAAAGCCACAGGCCCTTTGTTCGCTGTGATGACATTGATCCGGCGTTCGAGCGCGCGGCGGATATAACTCGCAGCCGGTTCTCCATCCACAGGATTGAGCGGGGAAGTTTCGAACAATATATCCGCGTCGCATCGCTCGATTAAGGAGAAGGTGTCTGTAACAGCCTCGCAACCCGCCAATCCGACAAGGCTTTCTCCGCGTTCCATCCTGCCGGCAGCTTCGATCAAATCTATCCGGTCAGTAGAAAGAATCGAGCCGTGACTATTGGTAGAGATAGCTGTAGTGCGAAAGCGAAAGCCATGATCGCGGGCTAAATCGTCCTGTCGCTCACAGAGCATTCGCGCAAACGCTCGCGCCACGTTGCCCATTCCGACGAAGGCGAGTTTCATCTCCATTCACTTTGCCGCCGCCCCGACGCGCTCAGTCTCCGAGAGGAAATCATCGATTAGCTCAAGCCCCGCGCGCAGGTAATCAGCATTCGAACCGAATCCTATTCGCAGATAATTCTTCATGAGAAAGTGCGCGCCGGGGACTATCAGCACGCTGCAGGTGTCTTTCAATCGGTTGACCAGTTCGAGCGAATCCAGTTCGAGGTTGTATTTTATGTAAGCGATGGCCCCGGCCTTTGGCTCGATGAGAGAAAATAAATCGCCGTGCGAAGCGATCCACTCGCGCAGCACCGGATAATTGGAGTTGAGAATCGTCCGCGTGCGATCAAGCAGTCGCGCTCTCACTTCAGGACGGAGAGCTATGCAGGCGAGCATATCGCTTGCAGGCCCCGGCCCGATGGTCGTGTAGTCGTGATAAGCCCAGGCGCGAGCGACCATCTCAGGCGTTGAAGCGATCCAGCCGATCCTGAGTCCCGGCAATCCGTAAGCCTTCGACAGCCCGCTTGTGATGATCGTTTTTTCATAACGACCCCAGAACGAAGGTGCCGTCTCGCCGCTTCGCTCCGCCCCTCGGTAGACTTCATCCGCAAGCAACCACGCGCCGACGCTGCGAGCCGCTTCGATTATTCGATTCATTTCTTCTTCGGTCAGCACAGCGCCCGTGGGATTATTGGGATTGCAGACGGCGATGAGCCGGGTTTTCGAGGAGAGCGAGCGTTCGAGCGCGTCGAAATCAGGCGACCAGTTTTTTTCTTCAAGCAGGTTGAGAGGTCTGACCTCAGCGCCCCATCCGCGAAACAACCCCCAAAGCTGCATGTAATTGGGAAGCATCAGAATCACCTCATCTCCCGGCTCCGCAATCATCCAGCTTGTGATGAAGTTGGCTTCCGCCGTGCCTGTCGTAGCGAGGATGTTTTCTTCCGTCGCGCCTTCGTATATCGCGGCTATTGATTGCCTGAGCGCGGGCGTGCCGTTGGCCTGAGAGTATCCAAGCTCGGTTTCTATCAGCGCGCGCTGATCTTTTTCATCAGGGATCAATTCATTTATCGCGACCGGATGAACTCCGCTTTCAGACAGGTTGTAGCGGACGAGATTCTCCCACGTCGATTGCATACGCTCCATTTCAAACTGTTCGATCTTCATAATGGCTCCTCTGGAAAACAGTTTTCAGTTTTCAGTTTTTAGTTTTCAGCGTTTCATGGCTTTGTTGAAAATGATCTGAATGACTCCTCCGAAAGCGGAAGCCAGGAGTCGTAGTAAAACAACTGAAAACTGAAAACTGAAAACTGAAAACCGATTTGAAGCAATGAGCATAGACCATCAACCCACGGGCTTCAACCAATCCTTTTACGTGATGACCTTTGAGTCATCGAGGCATCTTTCGGAGCGCGGTGACTTGTCACCGCTTTTGATTCAGAACAAAAGATGCGACAAGTCGCCTCCACTCCAAAATAATTCTTGCGAATGCAGAGGCGAGATGGATGCCTGCTTTTACTTCGCACATCCTTTTCGCTCTATCAGGAAAAGAGTATGATTCCAATAAATTCGCCGGTATCGGAGGAAGAGATGGACTACACGCTGACTGAAGAGCAGGAACAACTTGTAAACCTCGTCGAGGAATTCGTCGCGGGTGAAGTCAATCCTTACATTGAAAAACACGGACACGAGGATTTTCCCTGGCCGCTGTTTCGCAAACTAGGACTGCTCGGTCTTGCCGCCATTCCTTTTCCCACAGAGTATGGCGGCGGCGGGCTTGATTACTCGACTTACGCCGTAGTGCTGGAAGAATTCTCCCGCCTCGGCACCAGACTTGGCAGCGTGCTTGCCGTTCACGGTCTCCCTCAACTAATCATCAATCAGTTCGGCACCCCGGAGCAGCAGAAAAAATATCTTCCTCCTCTCTCTCGCGCAGACCTCCTCGGCGCGTTCGCTCTCACAGAGCCTCACGCCGGATCGGACGCGCAAGCGATCTCTACGCGGGCCGAACTTCACGACGACCGCTACATTCTTCGCGGGCAGAAAATATGGATCACTCACGGTGGCGAAGCTGATGTCTACATCGTGATGGCTGTGACCGATAAGAGCAAGGGCGCGCGCGGCATCAGTTCGTTCATAGTTGAAAAGAACATGCAGGGTTTGAGCTTTGGCCGTCGCGAGCGACCTATGGGACTCGCGCATCACACGCGGGAAGTTTTTTTTGAGGATTGCGAAGTCCCGCGCGAAAACCTCATCGGGCAGGAAGGCGACGGCTTCAGGGTGGCTATGACCGCGCTCGATTCGGGGCGCATAACGGTAGCCGCGACTTCCATAGGGCTTGCTCAGTGCGCATTCGACCACGCTTTGAAATATTCGGTCGAGCGAAAAGCATTCGGCCAGTCGATAGGAGATTTTCAGGGCATTCAGTTCATGCTCGCTGACATGATCGCGGCCATCGAAGCCGCCCGATGCGTCACTAGAAAAGCCGCCTATCTGCGAGACCGCGGCATGCCATTCAACGTGATCGCATCGATTGCGAAGCTGCTTGCGACTGACGCGGCGATGAAAGTCACGACCGATGCGGTTCAGATTTATGGCGGCTATGGAACGAGCGAGGATTATCCCGTGCAGGCGCTTTTCCGCGAAGCCAAGATCGGACAGATAGTCGAGGGGACGAACCAGATTCAGCGAATGATAATCGCCCGCGAGCTTTTGAAAAAACTCAGAAGCTGATAATCGAAGGAGGCAAATCATGAGCTTGATCGTCAGAGTGTGCGCAACGATTCTATCCGTCAATCTCATCGCGTTCGTGCCGGTTATGAGTGGGAATGTACAGGGAATTAAGAAACGGCCCGCAGTGACTTTGCATGTCCTTGTGCTGGATCAGCAGATGCGTCCGGTCGACTCGTTGAGCAAAGATGATTTCCAGGTTTTCGAGGAAGGCGTACAGCAAACGGTTTCCTTCTTTTCAAAAGACGAAGAACCAATCAACTATATATTGCTTATCGATACTTCAGGCTCGATGAAGAACCGAATGGGCGAAACGCTGGAGGTGGCCTGGAAAATCATCAGAACTGGCAATCCCGCAAACGAGACGTTCCTGATTGAATTCAAAGAAAGTCCTGAAGCCATAACGGATGATTTTACTGCTGACAAGATGAAACTCTTCGAGGGCCTCAAAAAAAAGCTTTCTGCCGGAGCAGGAGGAACTGCGCTGATCGATGCGGTGTGGATTTCTCTTGAGGCAATAGCTGAACACAAAAAGACTCATCCGACGCTGAATAAGCGTTATGCTCTCGTTCTCTTGACCGATGGCAATGAAAAACTCAGCCACTATGACGACAAAAAGCTGTTCGAGCGTTTGAGCATAGAGAATGTTCAGATGTTTATTCTTGCTCTCACAAACTACCCGGACAAGAAAATGAAGCCTATGAGCCAGAGGGAGCGCGAACGCGCGCTGACTCGTTTGAATCGCTTGGCAAAAGAAACAGGCGGCTATGCTTTTTTCCCTGAGACAGGCGATGCGCTACTGAAGGCGGCTTCGGAAGTTATGCTCTATATGCACACCCAATACAAAATCGGATATGATCCCGCAACGCCGGGAAGCAAAGGTTCCTATCGCAAGGTTGTCGTCAAAGTATTAGACAAACCGGGACGCGATCAATGCACAACCTCGACGCAAGCCGGTTATGTGATTTCTCAAAACTGACAAGCAGACTGTTACGCGAACTCAAGCAGGACGGGGCGGGGAATTATGCCCGCTTCGTGCGCGCGAGCAAGAAGCAAGCGGACTGCCTCGCGCCCTTCGTCGCCATAGTCAATCGTGTATTGGTTCACATACATTCCGACGAATTTATCAGCCATCTCAGTCGCCATCCCGCGCGCATACTTGAGGCTGTGAGTGACGGCGTCGGCGCGATTGGCAAGCCCGTATTCGATTGACTCCTGCAACAGGCGAGATACCTTTTCGATCAACTCCGCCCCAAGCGATTTCTTTATCGCATTGCCGCCAAGAGGGAGAGGCAATCCCGTTTCCGATTTCCACCATTCGCCCAGATCGATTATTTTCTCGAACCCGCGCGCAAGGTAAGTCAACTGCCCTTCGTGAATCAGAAGTCCGGCATCGACTTCGCCGCTATCGACCGCGTCCATGATCTGATCGAACGGGATGACCTTTACTTGTGTGTCGCCTATGCAAAGCCGCAGCGTTAAAAACGCGGTCGTCATCTTTCCCGGCACGGCTATCGTCGCGCTGCGAAGTTCATCAATCGTCATCGGTTTTTTCGCGACGACCATAGGCCCGTAGTTATCGCCCATCGAAGCGCCCGAAGTGAGCAGCGCGTACTGATCCAGAACGTAAGCGTAAGCGTGAATCGAGATGGCCGTGACATCGAGTTCCGACTCCATCGCGCGGCGATTGAGCGTTTCGATGTCTTCGATGACGTGGCGAAATGTAAGACCTTCCGTTTCGATTTTGTCAGCCGCAAGCGCGTAAAACATGAAAGCGTCATCGGGGTCGGGACTGTGACCGAGAGTGATTTCTCTTTTTTCCATTTTTCAATCCTCAAACTTGAATTGGAACTATAGCGAGCGGGGGATGGGCTTCGCAAGCAACTGCTTTACTAAACGCGGCGCTCGTGGCAGCATAGCTTCCTCTTTTTGGATAGGGAGAAGGAGCTATGTTGAAAGTCGGTTTGCTCGTTGGGCGCGAGCGTTCCTTTCCTGACGCGCTCATCCGTGAAATCAACTGCCGAGGGGAAGGCGTTATGGCCGAGTATGTCAAAATCGGCGAAGTCACCACCCGGCAGTTGCCGGAATACAAAGTCATCGTTGATCGCATCTCGCACGAAGTGATTTTTTATCAGCCGTTCCTCAAAGCAGCCGCGCTTTCAGGCACAGTGGTCATCAACAATCCATTCTGGCGGCTGGCGGACGATAAATTCTTCGGCACTGTGTTGGCAGAGAGGCTTGGCCTCGCCGCGCCGCGAACGCTCATTCTTCCTTCGCGCTCTTATCCTGAGAGCATAGTGTCGGATAGTCTCAGCAACTTGAAAGCGCCGCTCGACTGGCAGGCGATTGCCCAATACACCGGACTTCCGGCCATTCTCAAGCCGCACTGGGGCGGAGGATGGAAGGATGTGCATCGGGTCGATTCTGTTGACGAACTGCTCGCCGTTTACAACGAAACCAATCAGCTTTGCATGATGTTACAGGAGTACATCGACTGGCAGCAGTATGTCCGCTGTATTTGTATAGGCAGAAAAAATATTCTGATCACGAACTGGGACCCGCGACGCCCGCACTTCGAGCGTTACCGCAATGTGGATCAAAAAATTGATGGTGATCTCACGGAGCGCATCCGCGCGGATGCGATAAAAATCAATGAGGCCCTGGGCTACGACATGAACACTGTCGAATTCGCCGTGCGCGACGGCGTGCCTTACGCGATTGATTTCATGAACTCAGCGCCCGATTTCGACATAGCTTCTCTCACCGAAGTTTATTTCCCGTGGGTTGTAAATGCTATGGCCGATCTCGTCATAGAGCGCGCGAAGGAAGCAGACTTGCGCCGACCTCAGTATCGCTGGGACGCTTTGTTGAATCTATGAGCAAAGACGCAATTGATCATTATCACCAGTTGCTTGTCGATAAACATCTCGACAGCACGAAGGAGTTGCTCTCGGAGGCCACGCGCTCTGACGGACTTTCATTCGGCGAGCGAGCCGTCTGCACAGTCCTGCGGCCCTATCTCATCGATGAAGAAACCTATAACTTTGTCACTCACGTTTCGCGCCTCGTGATGCGCGGCCTTTCAGCAATCGGTCAACGGCTGTTGATTGCTGAAAATCTGCGCCGTCATCTCGACCTCACAGAGGAAGAAGAACAGATCGCGCTGATCGACACAGGTTTCGGAGCAGCGGACGTAAGCGCGCGCCTGGACGGATTTTTATCGGGGAATGAATTCAACTTCGTCGAGTACAACGCCGAAAGCCCCGGCGGTTTGGCCTACGGAGACGCGCTCGCCGAAGCGTTCCGAGCGATGCCGATCATGCGGGAATTCGGCAAGCGATTTTCATTTCGAACGATAGCCATTCGCGCGACTGTATTCGACCGCCTCGTTGCTGCGTATCACAGATGGGGCGGCGCGGGATTGCCCCAAATAGCGATCATCGATTGGCGCGGAGTAAGCACTTACAACGAATTTCTATTGATGCAGCGTTACTTCGAATCTCGCGGCTGCCGGGTCAGGATTGCCGACCCCGACGAGATCGAATACAGGAACGGAAAACTTTTCATCGAAGATTTCAAAATCGATCTGGTTTACAAGCGAGTCGTGACAGGCGAGTTGCTGGCAAAGTACGGACTCACGCATCCGATTATTGACGCTGTGCGTGACCGTGCCGTGTGCATGTCGAACGGCTTCGGCGTGCAGATGCTTTACAAAAAAGCGATCTTCGCGATTGCGAGCGACCCGGTGTTTGATAATTTATTCGAGCCTCAAGTGAGAGAGGCTCTCCGCGTTCACATACCCTGGACACGCAAAGTGCGCGAGTGCAAAACAGTTTATCGCGATCAGACCGTCGATCTGATTGATTTCATCAGTGATAACCGTGAGCATCTGGTTCTCAAACCCAACGGCGAGTATGGCGGCAAAGGCGTGATGCTCGGATGGGAAGCGAGCGACGATGAATGGCAAAAGGCGATCAGTGAATCGCTCAATCAGTCGTTCATCGTTCAGGAGCGTGTCCCCGTTGGCCGCGAAGTATTTCCTTCCGCCATCGACGGCGAGTTGAGAATGGACGAGCGATATCTCGACCTCGATCCTTACGTATGGGACGGCTTGGATATAGAAGGCTGCGGCGTAAGGCTCTCGTCGCTTGCGTTGTTGAATGTTTCGGCGGGCGGAGGCTCGGCCACGCCTATGTTCGTCATCAACGAAATGTGAGCGACTTTTTATTCTCCGACGTGAATCACATCCCGGTTTCTTCGCGAAGTTCATCGGGCGAGTAAGCAAAGACGGGAACCCTGTTGCGACCGAGAATCTCGATGAAGGCTCTCTTTGAAAATCCTGCGAGTCGTGCGGCCTGCCCAATCGATATCTTGCCGACCTCATAGAGCTTTATCGCGAGGAGCAGTTTTGCCTCGTCTTCAGACAGGTTCATTGGTAGATTGACTCTTATCTCTGTTGCTTTCAACATCGCGCTTCCTCCAATGGACTTCCCCGCTATCTTGTCACAACCCCGCCGAAATCCCAAGATCAGGCAGAGCGAATCACATCTTCGCCAGATGTTCGCGCGCAGTGTTGGTGTAAGCGTCCTGCGGCGCAACCTCTATGGCTTTTTGAAAATTCTGTCGCGCCTGATCCTTGTCGCCCAGCTTTTCATAACACAGTCCGAGGCTCGTGTAGATCAGACGATGATTAGGCTCGCGGGCGGCGACTTTTTTGAACTGCTCTATAGCTTCCTTGTCGCGATTAGTCTTCATATAAACATCGCCCAATGCGTAAAGCATTATCGTATGTTCGGGAACGAGTCGTTGCGCGTAAATCAGATGATCCAAAGCTTCCTTGTATCGCTGCTGACGGGTCAAGACGACTCCGAGATTGATTCGCGGCTCAGGGTAGTTGGGATATGCCTGCAAGGTTCTCATATACATCTGCTCGGCTTCAATCAACTTCCCCTGATTGTCGTGAACCCATCCGAGGTTGTAGAGAGCATCTTTGTAATTGGGCTGAAGTTCTATGGCTTTTTGCAAAGGCCACTCGGCCTCCTTCAATCGCCGCTGCTGAGTGTAGACGACTCCGAGATTGTAATAAGTCGTCGAATACGGAGCGCCATTTTCGATGGCTTTCAAATAAGACTGCTCGGCCTCGTTGAGCTTTCCCTTCTCGCGATAGATGTCGCCGATGTTCGAGAGCGAATCGAAGTAGTTGGGATTTACGCGAATGGCTTCGCCGTAATATCGCTCGGCTTCCGCCATGTTCTTCTGCTGAAAATAATACGCGCCCAGATAGTTATACAGAAATGGCCAGTTGGGAGTAACCTTCATAGCCTGATCGGTCATCGCAATTTCATTCTGCCATGTCTGGTTCTGCGCCACTGTCAGAATGAAAAAAGGAACAGTGATGATCGCCGTAGCCCCAGCGAGAATTTCTTTTCGGCGTTGCGCGAATTTGTCCGCCGCCCATCCCACCGCCAGCGCGACTATCAGGCAAAAGCCTATCGAGGGCAGATAGAGATATCTGTCATGCAAAAGCGATTCGTGCGGTCGGAACGCCTTGAGGTTCAAAACCGGAAGTATGAAGATGATCGCAAACACGGTTGCGCGTTGAGCCGTCTTCGAAGATCTGATGGCCCAAAGCAACGCGGCCCCGATTGCGACCAGCGCCAGCGTCGCGCCCCAGAATCGAATGTCGCCCGCCGAATGGATGTATGTGTCGCCGTACATCACCGCCAGCGGGTAAGGGATGACGAGCAATCGAAGATAGGCGAATGCAATCGAAGGCACAGTCATTAATACATGCGTCGTGGGGATGCTCGCTGTTGACGCCTCGTCCTGAGAGATGAAACCAAGCACCGCGTAACGCATCGCGAGATAAAGCGCAGTCAGCGCGAAGTAAGGGCCGGTTCTTTTGATGATCCTCAAAGCGAGAGGCTTCAATCCGCCTTCTTCACTGTCGAGCAATTCTCTGGCGACTAAAAAGACTGGAAAGACGATGGCGACTTCTTTGCACATCAGCGCGAAGAACATCGCAGCCATGCTCAGGCCCAGAATAAAAAGACTGCTTTCAGGTTTTCTGAAATATCTTTCGTAGAGAATCAGCGAACCGAGTATGAAGACTCCGGCCATCGGATCAGGCAGGGCGGCTATCCACGCGACCGATTCGCTGTGAACGGGATGAACTCCGAAGATCAACGCCGCTATCGACGATAGCTCGCGCGAAAGCCCCCACTCTCTCGCAAGAAGGTAAACGAGCAAGGTGACGAGAAGATGAATCAGAACGGAAAAGACGTGCCAGCCTGTGACATTGAGTTCGAACAGAGCATAGTTGATTATCAAAGCGATGTTGAAAAAAGGACGATAGTAAGGCCCTGCGGCTTCCTTATCCGCAGGGTTGAGAAATTGCCACACGCTCTGAGTGAACATCCGGGGGATGTTCGCGGTGTCCTTGATTGTCGGGTTCTTTAGAATCTGCAACTGATCATCGTAGACGAACTGCCCGTCGAGCGAATTGAAATAGACGGCGAATGTGATTGTCAGGACTCCAATGAGCATCCACCGTTGTTGTTTGTACAGACGCGAAGCCTCACGGGCCTGCTCGCGCCGCTGTTGTTTGACCGATGGAGTCGCGCGGTCTTCGGCGACCTGCGGGGTGGGTTTTTTCTTCGAGCCTTTTCCTCTTGCCATATCAGTTCTTTTTTCCGGGAATGATCGAACAGGAGCAACCAAATTTATTTGATCGCTGAAAGATCGTCAACGAAACTTGCTCTGTCGTGCTGAAGTGGCTAGGATAAGCCCTTGATTCTTTCGAAAGGCAAACGGATGACGACTATCGAACAGGTGATCGCAAGAGAAATACTCGACTCTCGCGGAAACCCTACCGTCGAAGCTGAAGTCACGCTCTTTAGCGGAGCCGCGGGCCGCGCAGCCGTCCCTTCCGGCGCATCTACAGGCACGCACGAAGCCATCGAACTTCGCGACAACAATCGCAAACGATACGCCGGCAAGGGCGTGCTGAAAGCCGTCGGCAATATCAATTCGATCATTTCGCGAACGATTGTCGGACTCGATGCGCTCCGTCAGGCTGAAATCGACCGGGCGATGCTCGACATAGACGGCACTCCGAACAAGTCGAAGCTCGGAGCCAACGCCATTCTCGCCGTCTCGCTCGCCAGTGCGCGAGCGGCAGCCCGCTGGCTCGACCTGCCGCTTTACAGTTATCTCGGCGGAGTGGGCGCGCGGACTCTTCCCGTGCCGCTGATGAACATAATCAACGGCGGCGCGCACGCCGATAACAACGTGGACTTTCAGGAATTCATGATCGCGCCCGCGGGATTCGCGACTTTTTCAGACGCCCTGCGCGCAGGCGTCGAGGTCTTTCACGCGCTCAAATCCGTCCTCAAAAAGCGCGGCTATTCGACCACCGTCGGTGATGAAGGGGGATTTGCTCCCAATCTGAAATCCAACGAGGAAGCCATCGAAGCCATGCTCGAAGCCATCACGCTGGCAGGCTACAAGCCCGGTTCGCAGATAGCTCTCGCGCTCGATGTCGCAGCGAGCGAGTTTTACGAAAAGGGTCGTTATCATTTCAAGAAATCGGACGGCGCGCGAAAAACTTCAGATGAAATGATCGCGCTCTTCAAACAGTGGTGCGATCAATACCCGATAGTTTCAATCGAAGACGGCCTTGCCGAATCCGACTGGAAAGGATGGGCCGCGCTGACCGCAGAGCTTGGCGACCACGCGCAGTTGGTGGGCGATGATCTGTTCGTCACCAATATAAAATTTTTGTCGCGCGGCATTCGCGAACGAGTGGCGAATTCGATTCTCATCAAAGTCAATCAGATAGGCTCGCTCACTGAAACGCTCGACACAATCGAGATGGCAAAAACGCGAGGCTACACTTCGGTCATCTCGCACCGTTCGGGCGAAACGGAAGACACTTTCATCGCAGACCTTGCGGTTGCGACCAACGCCGGACAGATTAAAACCGGCTCCCTGAGCCGAACAGACCGCGTGGCGAAATACAATCAGTTGCTCCGCATAGAACAACAACTCGGCGGCGCGGCCCGATATGCCGGGTTCGACGCCTTCTACAGTTCGCGGCGAGCGAAGTAGCATGATGGCACCGAAAAGACGGGCAGCCGAACAAAGACTGCTAGAAAATAGAACCATGAGGTATTCTATGCAACTTAGTATTGATAAAAAAGTGATGCTGTTGAACTCTGCCGCGTAGCGGCCATTTGAGTTTAGCCCGGCGTTTCAACGCCGGGAACGGGCGACGAGAATGATATTCGTCGCGTCAGCGACGGTTGAATTCATTCGTTGCTGACGCGACGAGGAGTTTATTGTTTCGCCTACCGGGCGTTGAAACACCCGGCTACAGTAAGCCGCCGCTACGCGGCGAACAGCATTGCCTTTTCATCACTACACGCAGCCTTAACATCAAGGAGTTTCAATGGCTGAAACAATTAATTCAGTGGAAAGGTTGCACAGGCTTTTACATCAAGCCAAGTCTCTCTCTGGTAAAACCTGTCGTGAAACCATAGCACATGTATTGAACGTCTCCTCAGAAGACTTGCTTGCATTTTTTCATGGTTTCCAGCAAATTCTGAAACTTGTCTATGATGCTCAACAAATCATGAAAAAAATTGTTGAGAGTCAAGGATATGATGCCCAAAAATTTTTATCGCCCTATCCACAAATAATGGCCACGCTCCAAACAATTACTGCTAATTTGGATAGGAGATGGGATGAGCATAAACATAGCATTACTGAGGTTCAGCTAACTACGCTCCTTTTGTCAGTAGACCTAATACCCAAAGTAGATTCAGAAGAAGTAATTGAGGAAGATGAACTGGCTAAAATTCTTTCGGAAATCGATGAATTGACTGAAGAAATTATAGGTACTGGGCTTGAAGCTAACCTCAAGTCAATGCTGGTAAATCATCTTGAAGAAATGCGCATGGCTGTGAATGACTACAGAATTAGAGGGGCAGTTCGTCTTAGTGAAGTAGGTGTGTCAGGCATTGGCACAGCTATCGTTGTTGCTCATCAAATAACGATCAATGAAAGTAAAGGAATGGAAGTTGATGATAAAACTAAAAGTGTGTTGAGCAAATTCTGGAGCTTAGTTGTAAAAGCTGCTTCAAAGGCAGAAAAGCTGAAGCCGATCCTTGAACTCGTTAGCAAATATGGTACTTTGTTACTTGGTTCGGGAGATCAAAAATAATTGACTGACACTTTTTATCAGCAAAGCTGATTATTACTAGAGCTTAATTTGAGATTGAATGGTAAGAGATGCATTCTTGAGATTAGAGAATGATACGGGTAAAAAGCGAGTGCTCGATATCGGGTGCGGGGTCAACAAGACTCCGGGCGCGACGGGAATGGACATCAATCCGAAAACCTCTGCCGATGTTATTCACGACCTCGACGATCTGCCTTATCCGTTTGCGGATGACGAATTTGACGAAGTGATAGGCCGCCACGTCATCGAACATGTGCGCGACCCCATGCGAGTGATGGCCGAACTTCATCGCATAACGCGAGCGGGCGGGATAGTGAAACTCGTCGCCCCGCACTGGACGAACCCTGACTGGGCGACCGACCTGACGCATCGCAATCATCTCAACAGCTATTCATTTCGCAACCTGACCGACGAGCGCGCGGTCTTTCCTTTTTATACTGACGTGAGATTTCGTCAACTTCAGGCGCGGGTGACGACGGCGAATCTGTGGAAGCTGATGGGATTCGAATTTTTCATCAACCTCGATCATCGTTTCCCGCGTTTGCGATTCTTTCGCAAGATATGGGAGCATTACCTCAACGCCATAGCGCGCGGCAAAGAGATTCATTTCGAGCTTGAAGTCGTGAAAGGTGAAGCAGTGAAGAAGTGAGTGGGAGAATGGGGGAATGGGAGAATGGGAGAATGGGAGCAATGACTCTTCATCACCCACTCTCCCACTCACCCACTCTCCCATTCATCTTTCCCCCCAAGAGGACTAATAATGAAAGTAGGACTTGTAGGATTCGCCGGGTCGGGCAAGACGACCATTTTCAACACGCTCACAGGGCTGTCGGCTGAGGTCGGAGGATACGGCGGTCGCGAGAAGGCCAACGTCGGAGTCATCAAAGTTCCTGACTCGCGCATAGATGGGCTTGCGCAATTGTTCAACCCTAAGAAAAAGACCTTTGCTGAAATAAGCTTCGTCGATGTCGCGGGGCCTAAGGCAGACGAAAGCGAACAGTCGCATTCGGGACTCGATCCGAAACTCGTTCAGCACATGCGGGAAGTCGACGCGCTCGTGCATACCGTGCGGGCTTTCGATAACGCCATGTTTACGGAAACGGCAGACCCCGTGCGCGACATTCGCGCCTTCGATGATGAGTTGATACTGACTGATCTGGTGCAGATAGAAACCCGCATCTCACGGTTGAAGAAAGAAAAGGATTCCACTCGCGAGCGCGAACTGCTCGAACGGCTGAAATCGGCTCTGGAAGCCGAACACCCGCTTCGCGATGTAGAACTGGCCCACGAAGAACTTGTCACACTCGCAGGCTTTCGGTTCCTCAGCCTCAAGCCGCTTCTGTTGCTGCTCAATGTTTCAGAAGAGAGAGCGGCAGCCGATGCGCCCTCCGAGGTGATGGAGCTTGCTGCGAGCAAAAATCTGAAACTGATTTCGATGTCGGGTCGGGCTGAGATGGATATCTCTCAACTTGACGCGGACGAGCAGCGCGAGTTTTTGCAGGACTTGGGGATCAAAGAGCCTGCGCGTGATCGATTCATTCGGGCGGCTTACGCGCTTCTGGATTTGATCAGCTTTCTCACGTCGGGCGAAGACGAATGTCGGGCGTGGCCGATTCATCGCGGCACGACTGCGCATCGCGCGGCAGGCCGAATTCATTCTGATATCGAGCGCGGTTTCATTCGCGCTGAGGTCATTCGGTTCGAAGACCTCATCCAGTTTGGAAGCGAGGCGCGCTGCCGCGAGGCGGGAAAGCTCAGATCGGAAGGCAAAGACTACATCGTGCAGGACGGCGATGTGATTCATTTCAGGTTCAACGTGTGATTGAGAAAGCGAGCAACCGTGAGCATCGGACATTCGAATCATAAATCGCGAGTCATCCTCTTCGATATCGATGGCACGCTGATCAAGGCGGTGCGAAGGAGCGAGTATCGCGGATTTATTCGCCAGATGCTCATCGATATCTTCGGCACTTACGGGCGCATCGGCGAAGTCGATTTTGCCGGTAAAACCGATCTTGCGATTTATCGCGAAGCCCTCGAACCTGCGGGCGTGAGCCTAAGCGTCATTCGCGAACGGCTGCCTGTGGTTGAAAAAGCTATGGTCGAGATGCTCGATCATCTGGCTTCGACCGGCGAAGTTTTCCGATTGTGTCCCGGCGTGCGCGAACTGCTCGACACGCTCATCGATGACGGCGAGTTCGTCACAAGTCTTTTGACGGGAAATGTCGAACGCCTCGCTTTCGCAAAGCTGCGGGTCGCGGGCATAGGAAATTATTTCAATGTGCGGGGAGCTTATGGCAGCGACGCCGAAGATCGCGATCATCTGCCTGCGATTGCCGCCGAGAGGATAAGCAATCTGCTTGAGCGAAATCTCAGCCCCGATCAATTCATCATCGTCGGAGACACGCCGCGCGATATAAGCTGCGCACGGCATTTCGGCGCTCGCGTGGTGGCGGTCGCTTCCGGGCCGCATAGCGTCGATAATCTGGCAGAGTTTCGGCCCGATGCGGTGCTTGAAGACCTCAGCGATACGGGCGCGGTGATGAAACTTTTGTCCGATGTATGAGCGCAACGACTGGCCTTCAACTCGCCTGACTGTTTCAAAGTCCTGGGAGCGCAGGCATCCTGCCTGCTGGTCTCACGCATATCAAGCATTGAGCGAAGCCTGAAGCCTTGCACGCTGGAAGCGTGCGCCCCCAGGCAATACGCCTGCTTCAACTGGCCTGACGCAGTGCAATCGCAATCTGTATAATGCCGGTGATGGCTGAACATCCGCGTTCGATACTGGCAATCAACGCCGCTTCATTCGGGCGTTCGCTGGCTCTTCTGCCCGCGCTGCGCGCCCTGCGACATGCTTTTCCAAAGACTCGCATCACGGCGGCTGTGACGCGAGGCATCATGGATCTTCTTTCTTCAACCGAGATGGTTGATGAGGCGATTGATCTCGGAGTAATACCAGCTTCGAAAGGCGGAGCCTTGAGCAAGTTCAGCCGATTCATAAAACTCGCGCGCCGCTCTCGCCGCGCCGACTTCGATCTGGTTATGGATTTTTCTCCCGGCGCGGAAACGCAATTGCTGGCCCGCGTTTTCCTCAATGCCCGCGTTATCGCGTCCGCCGCAGGCCCATCATTTATTGACTCTCTTTTTGGCCGCACGGCCAGACAAACAGGAAAAGAATACGCCGGTATGCTCTCGCGGCTCGGAATCAAACTCGGCGATGAGAGCGTCGGCATGGAGTTGTCCGAGGAGGATCACGCGCGCTTCGAGCAATTGCTTGCGCGCAAAGGTTCGCGGGGCGGCGAGCCGATAGTCATACTGCATTCGGAGATGGGCGACTCTCATCGCCGATGGCCGATTGAAAGAATGGGCGATCTCGCCGTCCGCCTTTCTCTGATGCCGGGAGCGCGGGTCGTAGCGATGGACGAGCCTCACACTAGATTGTTTACGGATTCGATTAACGCCTTTCTTCCGCGCGGCGCGATTCGCCTACCCTCGCCGCAGGGAAAAGATTTCTTCGCCGCCATAGCCCGCGCCAGCCTGCTTGTCACGGATGACCGCGGCGTGGCGGGCGCTGCATCCGAGATGGCGACACCTGTGCTGGAAGTGGCCGAGTCGGGTTCCCGTTCTCAGGCGACTACGCATCGCATCATCGAGGGGGCGTCGCGGACGAGGATCACGGTCGATGAAGTTTATGAGGCGGCCTGCGAGATGCTTCAATCGAATCGCTCAAGCGTGTTGTTCGAGCGGTGAGGAACGGGCTTTGACAAATTCGATTTTGGTGTATAATTCCAGCCGAAGGAAGCAACAAGTCAGCACTGGCATCTGTACCGATTTAGTTTGACGTTCTTTTTCTTACCAACCTAAGGAGGGAGTTATGAAACACCTGCTATGGGTAGTAGGACTGATTGCCCTGGGCCCGGCTCTGTGGTTCTTCAACCAGTTTTACAAATCGCCGCCGGAAGAAGGCAAGCATTATCTTGCCTACGCGGGAGTTTTCTTCGTCATCGCGCTCGTCTGCTTCGCTGTCTTCTTCTTCATTCGTTTCAGGCAGGAGGGCGACCAGGACATCAGCATAACCAAATTCTGAGCGCCTCTGTTTTGCTCGGAGTGAAATCGCCTGTTTGCCCCGTGATTGCTCAAACAGGCTCAACGCTCGCGGAGGCTGCGGGAGAGGTCTGCTATCCTTTCGACCCCTCGACGGATCGCCTCAAGTGAGTTGGCATACGAAATCCTTATATGCCCTTCCGCGCCGAAGGCCGCGCCCGGAGTTACAACTACGTAGGCCCGCTCAAGGAGATATCGCGCGAAATCAGAAGAATCGCTCAAGCCTCCGCCCAGCAATCCCTTCACGTCTGCCAGCACATAAAAAGCTCCTTCAGGCGTATGACATCTGATGCCTTCGATCTGGTTGAGCGCAGGAACGAGCCAGTCTCGCCTTTTTTTATACTCAGCCAACATCGCGGCTCTTGGTTCCTGCGGCCCTATGGCAGCTTCGATGGCCGCTTTCTGAGTTATCGAGTTGACGTTCGACGTGCTGTGACTCAGTATCTTGAGCATCGATTGAATCCACTCTTTTCGTCCGAGCGCGAATCCTATGCGCCAGCCGGTCATCGCGTGCGATTTCGAAAATGATCCGCACACCATCACGCGGTTTCTCAGTTCGGCGGGCAACTGACCGGCGGTGAAAGGTTTGGCGGGCGGATAAGCGAAGTAGAGATAGCATTCGTCGCTTATGACCTGGAAATCCTTTTCTTCAGCCACCTCGACTATCTTGCGAAACTCATCGGGCGGGATTATGCGCCCGCTCGGATTATTTGGAGAATTGATTATCAACAACCGCGTTCGCGGAGTGACCCGTTCGCGCACCATATCGGCAGTGAGCAGAAAACCCTTCGATTCGGTCTCGATAAAAACGGGACGGGCGCGAAGGAAGCGGACTATTTCAGGAAAGGTCACCCAGTAAGGCGAAGGGATCAAAACATCGTCGCCCGCGTTTACGACCGAAGCCATAGCGTTGAAGATCGCCTGCTTGCCTCCTACTGTCGCGGTCACTTCCGAAGGCTCATACTCTGCGCTGAAATCGCGTTTCATCATCTCGATGATCGCAAGTTTGAGCGCGGGGATTCCGGCGGCAGGAGTGTAGCGGGTGAAGTTTTCATCGAGCGCGCGCTTGGCGGCGTCCTTGATATTTTCCGGGGTAGTGAAGTCAGGCTCGCCCGCTCCGAAATCGATCACGTCTTTGCCTTCCGCGCGAAGGCGTTCGGCTTCCATCAAAACGGCGAGCGTCGAAGAGACTTCCATCTCCGCGACATATTCGGATTCCTTGTAAGTCATGGCTGTTTCTCGCGCATTCGGTTTTCAACCAGTTCGGGGACAAGCCCGCTGATGGGCCCGCCAAGTTTGAATATCTCTTTGATCAGGCGGGAACTCAGGTAGGAATATTCTTCTGCGGCCATCAGGAAAACGGTCTCGACCTGAGGCTCCATCCTTCGATTCATCAGCGCCATCTGAAGTTCGTACTCATAATCTGAAATAGCGCGGATGCCGCGAACGATGACCTGCGCCTGACGTTCGATGGCGTAATGAACGAGCAGTCCGTGAAATGTGTCCACCCGGACATTGGCCCAGGGCGTGACCTCGCGGATCATTTCGATGCGCTCGTCTGTTGTGAACATCGGATGCTTATCGATGTTCAACAACACGGAGACGATGACTTCATCGAAGAGCTTTGAAGATCGCTCGATGATGTCGAGATGTCCGTTTGTGATTGGATCGAAGGAACCAGGATAAATAGCTCGGCGACCCACGACGAATTCTCCTTCGAAAAGTCTGGGGTCGAGAGTCTGGAGTCTGGAGTCAGAATGTATGCGCGCATTCTGAAATCGACTCGTGCCTCCCGACTTTTCGTTCTTTCAGAGCGCGTAATCTGTCAGATTGCGCAACCTGAAAGACTCGTTAAAAGTTTCTGCCCTAATGAAGTCGAGCGATACTAGCATATCGCCGTTACTGCTCGCCAGCGTCGGGACTTTGCGATGGATCGATCCGGCGAAAAAACGAAAGAGCCGATTCGCCCTGCTTCACCTTTCGGCAGACTTTCAACTCGCCGCAGTCTTCAATCACGATCTTCGCGCGATGCTCTACGATGAGCAATCCATCCCGTGCCATCAGATCGAGAGATGCCAGCATCGCCATCACTTTTGAATAGAGCGCGGATGCGTAGGGCGGATCGAAGAAGACTATATCGAAACCTTGATCGAGCGAGGCGAGTTTTTTCAAAGCTGCTTCCGCATCGCGGTTGATGATCTCCGCTTCATCACTGATGCCGAGAGAGTGGAGGTTTTGTTCCAGCGCGCTCGACGCGCGTCGCGATACTTCTATGAAAGTCGCTCTCTCAGCGCCCCGGCTCAAGGCTTCTATGCCGACTGCGCCCGATCCGGCGCATACGTCCAGAAAGCGGCTCCCTTCGATGCGAGGCGAGATGATGTTGAAGAGAGTTTCGCGCAGCCGGTCAGAAGTCGGCCTGACATCGAGGCCCGAAGGCGTGCGCAGCCTCCTGCCTTTGTATTTTCCGGCTATCACCCTCAACGTCAATATAATCTCCAACCGAGAGTGGATTTGCCAGCCCGGTTCGCAAGCCGACTTTCAAGTACAAAAAGGTTGAGACCCAGACTCAAAACCTATTGTGGAGATTTGGCGCAGAGATTGTAGACCTCGCTGTAGCATTCCGGGACAGGCTGAAGTTCATCAGGAGCGTGTAATAAGACTTTTCCAGGAAAGCTTGTAGTAATGCTTTGGCACAGACTTTCAGGCCGGATTATCTGGCATATATATTGCCTGACTGGGACGGATGACCTGTTGGCTCAAGATGCGAATCCCTGTCCGGCTTGCAGTGTTGGCGCTGCTCGCCGCTTCGCTGTCGGGAGAAATCATCTTTGCACATGAGCCGAAGAAGAGTTCTCGGCCATACATATTTAATACATGGGAATCAAAAGACGGCCTCCCGCAAAACTCTGTTCTCCAGATATGTCAGTCCGGGGATGGGTATTTATGGATGGCGACAAATGGAGGGTTGGTCCGCTTTGACGGCGTCAAATTCACTGTCTATGACAGTGAAAATACTCCCGCATTAAAAAGCAGCCGAATCCAATCGCTCATTGAAGATCGCGAAGGAACTCTCTGGATAAGCGTCGAGAATGGAGGACTGGTTCGGTACAGGGAAGGAAAATTTACCGGATACGGCAAAAAAAACGGACTGTCCAGCGATGATCCAGGCCCGATTTGTGAGGGCAAGGAAGGCGAAATTTGGTTGCGAGTGGAATCGTCGCTCGTTCGAATGAAATCGGGCCAATTTACCGCCTATGAAATGAACGGCGAAATGGCAACGTGTTTCAAAACGATGGCCTTTCATCATAAGGGGAAGAGCCTGTGGGTTGGGACCTGCGACGGCCTGTTTCGATATGGCGAAAAACCGGTCAAATACACCGCGAAAGACGGGCTGCCCAGCAATTATATTTGCTCCTTGTATGAGACCCGGGAAGGCGATCTCTGGGTTGGGACCAACAAGGGGCTTGCTCGACTTGAAAATGGAAAGTTCGTCGGCTACCCGATAGTTAATCGGCGCTCGACTAACCTCGTCAATTGCATCGCTGAAGACCGGTCAGGGAACCTCTGGCTTGGCATACAGAACAACGGCATAGCACGGTTCAGAGACGGAGTCTACACTTTCTATACCAGCGCAGACGGCCTGCCTCGCAATGATGTGAGGAGCATTATCTCGGATAGAGAAGGCAATATATGGGTTGGCACAGAATCTGGAGGGCTGTGTCGAATCAAAGAGAAAAAGATGTTCACCTATGGCATGACGCAAGGTATGCCCGGCGACATAGTAGTGCCGATAACCGAAGATCAAAAAGGCAATATCTGGATCGGCGCCACATGTAAAGGACTGGTCAGACTCAGGGATGGGAAAATAACTGCCTACGGCCAGCACCTTGGATGTGTGTGGTCGCTTTTTCCCGACCCGGATGGCAGCCTTTGGATAGGCACCTGGGGCAACGGGCTGATCCACCGCAGGGATGAAAAATTCACCAGCTATACGATGAAGGATGGGCTTGCAAGCGACACGGTACTATCGATTTACCGTGATCGCGGAGGGACGTTATGGGCCGGCACCACCAACGGACTGAACCGCATTCGCGATGGAAAAATCACAGTCTACAGACCTGAAAGCGGGCTGGTGCATAAGGACGTGCGGTTTATCACCCAAGACCACGAGGGCGCGCTGTGGATCGGAACAGTGGGCGGGATGAGCCGTTTCAAAGACGGGGTATTTACGAATTACACGACTGACAATGGGCTTGCGCATAATTTCGTGCGCGAAATTTATGAAGACTCGGACAATGTACTCTGGATCGGCACCTATGGCGGGGGGCTCCACAGATTCAAAGATGGGAAGTTCACTCACTACGGCACTGATGTTGGATTATTTGACAATATAGTATCGCGAATACTGGAAGATGATCGCGGATATCTGTGGATGACCGGCAACAAGGGCATCTTCCGGGCCGACAAATCGGAATTGAACGATTTCGCCGAAGGAAAGCTCCGCTCGATCAATTGCATATCCTATAACGAAGGCGACGGTATGCCGTCGAACGAGTGCAACGGAGGAGGTCAGCCCGCAGGGTGGAAAACCCGCGACGGTGATATTTGGTTCCCGACCATCAGGGGAGTGGTCCGCATCGACCTTGAGAAGATCAGGACAGATGATCTCCCTCCTCCTGTCCATATCGAGCGAGTCCTGATTGATAAAAGGCCCGTAGACCTTCGAGCGAGGGCAGAATCCTTTCCTGCTCGCGAAGACCTGGAAATCCATTTCACCGGCCTCAGTTTTGTAGAACCGGGAGATGTCATTTTCAAATACAGGCTGGAGGGATATGACAAGGACTGGGTCGATGCCGGCGCGCGACGGGTCGCTTATTACACCAATATTCCGGCGGGGAGATACAGGTTCAGAGTTATAGCCAGAAATGAAGGTGGAGTGTGGAACGACACCGGGGCTTCGTTTAATCTCCATCTAAGGGCGAAGTATTACGAGACCTACTGGTTTTATGGGCTGTGCGCGCTTGCCCTAGCCGCGATGGGATTTGGCGGCTACCGTCTAAGGGTCAGGCGGTTAGAGGCAAGAGAAATCGATCTCGCGGCACAGGTGGCAAGGCGCACGGCGCTCTTGCAAGAGCGCACAGACGAACTGCAACAGAAGAACGAAGAGTTGAGGCAGTCCAAATTGCTGGTGGAGAAGTCCATGGAAGAGGCTGAACGCGCCAGAGACCTCGCAGAGGGATCGAAAGAAATAGCCGAAGCCGCCTCCCACGCCAAAAGCCTGTTTCTAGCCAACATGAGCCATGAACTTCGAACCCCGCTGAATGCAGTCATCGGCATGGCCAGCATACTGCTTGACACGCATCTCTCCCCTGAGCAGCGAGACTCTATCGAAACGATTCGCACTGGCGGCGACTCTCTACTTACAATCATCGGCGATATTCTCGATTTCTCTAAGATCGAATCCGGCCACCTGGATTTGGAAAGGCGACCCTTCCCGCTTCGCAACTGCATCGAGGACGCTCTCGATCTCGTAGCGCACAAAGCGGCAGAAAAAGGGATAGAGATGGCTTACCTGCTTGACGATCAAGTTCCTCATACGATAGTCGGCGACGCCTTCCGCCTCAGCCAGATTCTCGTCAATCTGCTCTCAAACGCCATCAAGTTCACCGCTGCAGGCGAAGTTGTTGCCACCATCTCCTCAAGTCAGGTTGATCAGGATAGAGTGAAACTGGAATTCGCCGTCAGCGATACAGGGATTGGCATTCCAGAAGATAAGATGAATCGACTGTTTCAGTCATTCAGCCAGGTAGACGCCTCGACAACCCGGCGCTATGGAGGCACGGGGCTGGGGCTTGCAATCAGCAAGCGGCTGGCTGAAATGATGGGCGGAAAGATGTGGGCCGAAAGCCAGGAGGGAATTGGCTCCACTTTCCACTTCACCGTTTTGGCAGAAGCTGCGCCCGCCCAATCGGGCTATAAACCCCGTCCGCAGTTCAACGGCAAACGTGTTTTAGTCGTCGCCGACAATTCGACTAACAGGAAAATTCTTACTCTGCAAACCGAATCCTGGGGGATGACCTCAGTGGCCGTGTCATCCGGGGCAGAGGCGCTCGATTGCCTGCGCAGCCTGCCCCGGTTTGATATAGCGATACTGGACTATCGAATGCCGGACATGGACGGCAGATCGCTTGGCGCAGAAATTCGCAAGCTGAAGCAGGGCGAGGCGTTGCCGCTGGTGCTGCTTTCCTCGATTGCAGCAAACAGGATGAAGAATGCCGAAAATGGACGGCAGGACGGGTTTGCAGCATACCTCACCAAGCCGATCAAGCTCGCGCAGCTATACAATGCGTTCAACGCAGTACTCAAAGAGACTTCAAAGGCGAGAGCGGAAGGCGGAGCGGCCCACCCGGACAATGGCCTGTCAGTGAGAGTCCTGCTGGCAGAAGGCAATTCTATCAATCAGAAGATCGCCTTGAAGATGCTGCATAAGCTGGGATACCGTGCGGAGTTGGCAGCCAATGGATCGGAAGTGATCGAGGCGCTCAACCGTCAGCCATGCGATGTTGTGTTGATGGATATGAATATAACGGAGGTAGACGGTCTGGAAGTGACGCGTCTTATACGTCAGATGTTTCCCGAAGGGAGAAGGCCGCGTATCATCGCGATGATAGCGACCGCAATACAAGAAGATGAAAAAGCCTGCCTCGGAGAAGGAATCGATGATTATGTCAGCAAACCCATCAATCTGGACGAACTGAGAGCCTCGCTTGAAAAAAGCGCCTGCGTGAGCATCTGAATCAGACCGCTATTATCCGGCGGCTGGCTTCACAATCGGCTGACCTGCCCGACTCCTTCGACCCTTTCGGCGAGAATTTTGATCGAACTCAATTGCCCTGCTGATGTTGACTTTTCGCGGATCGGAAAAGCAGAATTGTGGGCGTCGAGTCGGAGTCCGGGAAATGCTATGAAAATAAGATTCATTGCTTCGATCCTATTAGTCCTTTATTGCTTCACTGCCGCAATCGCCCAGCAGAAGACCGGCGCGCTCAAAGGCCGCGTCGAGGACGCGAAGGGCAAACCGCTGGCCGGCGCTGAAGTGCGAGTGATGGCAAGCCGCGACCGATCTATCAAGGAAACCAGAACGGATCAAAGCGGCAATTACTCATTCGATCTTGAGCCTGATCATTACACCATCAGCATCGATGCCGAAGGCTATCAGGGAGGCACGCTCCTTCAAATGTGGCAGGTCGAAGAAGGCGCGGAAACCAAAGTCAAAACCGTTCAACTTCCCAAAGGCAAAAAAACATCGCTCATTCGCGGAGCCGTCTTCGATGCGGGCGGGCTGTCGCTTGCAGGCGTGCGAATAAAACTCATCCGCATCCCTACGGAAGAAGAACAGAAAGACAAAAAGAAAATCGAATCCATCTCGCGCGATTACATAACGAACAGCCGCGGCGAGTTCGCCTTTCGCCTCCCTTCGCTTCGCGCCCGCTATCAGTTGACCGCATCGCTTGCGGGCTACAAGCCGGAAACGAAAACCGTCGATGTGGGCGAAAGCGAAGCGGTGCCGCTTGCCTTTTCGCTTGAGCCTGAAAAAAAGAAACAGGACAAATGATGGCTTCAGAAAGTCGAAAACAAATCTCCGAAAAACCCGCCGACGCGCCGGCGGCGGAGCAGGCGAAGAGACAGGACTTTCTGACGGCGCGACAACTGGCTGAAGTTTTGCAGATCAGCGAAGCGACTATTCATCGTCTTCGCCGAGCAGGACGGATACCTGCCATCTCGATCACTGACCGGCTGATCCGATTCAATCTCAAAGATGTAAAACACGCGCTGCGCGCAGAGAGTCGCGCCGACTATTCGGCGCGCGGTGAAGAACCTTCCCCCCAGCTTTCATTCGATGATCTGTTTTCGGATTTCACGGCTGCCCGGAACACAGGCGAATGATATCATCGAGTACGACTCGCGCTATCTGATCGCGGCCTGAAAGCCCGACTCCGACCATCTCGCCTTTGCTTTCAGTTCGGAACACAGCGGCTTTCGACGTTCCCCGCACAGTATAAAAAATCGATGCCGGATCGATGAGTTTGGGCGCGACGCTGACCCGCACGCGGCCCTGCCAGATTCGAGCGCGGCCAATCAAACGAACCACGCAGCCGCGCGCGCGCGCAGCAGTGATGAGCGATTCGGTCTCCGGCCCAATACCGATGCGCGAGATATTGTTGATCCGAGCGTCGGCCCCCATCAGGTCTTTTGCAAGTATCAGAATTTTCGCCGCCGTGTCCCACCCTTCGATATCGAGTCGCGGATCAGGCTCGGCTATGCCTTCGCGTTGAGCCTCAAGGAGCGCGTCTTGAAATGAAATGCCTCGTTCCTGCATTTCGGTCAGTGTGTAATTAGTCGTTCCGTTCAACACGCCGCGAATTTCAAGCACTCGCTCGCCGGAGATTCCATCGGGCGGGCAAACGCCCGTCGTACCAGTGAAGGCGATTTGCGAGCGGCCCTCGCGGGCAGCCTGCTTCAAAAGGTCGAACCCAAGCGCGAGCGGTCCTTTATCAACTGTCACGACATTTACGCCCTGACCGAGAGCGGCGCAGATCAAATCAAGCGCGGGCTGACCGTCAACGAGATTAGTGGGTAGAGATTCGACAAGAATGGAAACTCCGAAACCAGAAAGGCAGCGGACGAAATCGCTTCCTGCCATCGCATCGCCGGAAGCGAAATCCCTGACGCTCAGGCCCGAGGCTTTCTGCTCTATCACAAGGTTGATTCGCATCTGCTCGTCACTGAGCAACCCGCCGCTTGCGTCAGCCACCCCGCATACGCGAATTCGTCTGGCGATATCATCCGTCGCCCGCGCGAGGTAATCCGAAAACGCGCGCCCGACATTTCCAAGACCCAGCAGGGCGATTCTCAATTCGTTCATAACCGGTTGAGGAGAGTGGGAGAATGGGAGAATGGGAGATGAAGAGGCTTGGCTCTTACTCACCCACTCACCCACTCACCCATTCTCCCATTCATCCCATCACCCTTCGCTCGCAGCGGGCAGCAAGCCTTTGACATCCTGAACGACGCGGGCTACTTCTTCCTGATCGGCCAACGCCATCATGAAAAATTTGTATCCGTTATGGAAGCACACCAGCCCGTTGCCGAAAAGCCATAAGCTCGAAAGTATGGGATTTCCCCCCACAACGAGATTGATCGGAAAGCCTCCGACCGCTGCGCCCGCAAACGCTTCGTACATCAAGCCTGCGCCCGCCGCTATGCTGAAAGCTCCGAGTAGTGGCGCTCCGACATACTTCGCCGCGTCGCGCTGGAATTTCACCCTTGCGCGTTCCGCCTCGTCTAGTTTGCCATCGCGCATAAGTTCTTCCTGCTTCTTCAAGTATGTTTCGTATTTTTGTGAGAGCTTGCGCAATCCGTAAGGGACGACTGCTGAATGAAAGAGCCAATGGCCCGCGCCTCCCGCGCCGAGCAGAGTTACATCGAGCGCGGAGAAGGCCGAGCCTGCGCGCGTGCCTGCGACGAGCGCGATGGAAACTATAGCTGCCTTGCCGGGATTTTCCTTTATCCAGGTGCGTGCGCTTGAAACGGCTTTGAGTATTGATGAAGGCAATCGCGCGGCTGAAGCTGTGGTGTGAGCCGCATCGCTCGCGCTTTTGTAATAACTTTTCGCTTCGCCGTAAATATCGCTGGCCGCGCTGCGGGCGTCGTTTACAACTTCGCTCGCTTTCTCTTTCGCTCCGCTTTTAGTCACCACGTCATCTACTTTATCGGCGGCCTTGCGCGCGCTTTCAGTAACGCGCTCGCTGACGCGATGTTCGCGGTCGAGCGTCGTCACTTTTTCCTTAGCCTTTTCGAATCCGGTTGTTGCGGCGTCCGCGCCTTTGCGAAGGGCGTCGGTAGTGGCCTGAGCCGCCTGATCGAGTTTGCCTGTGATGTCGTATTTTTCGTTAAGCTCGCGCGCCGCTTCCTTCGCGCGACGGCTGAGTTCTTCAAGTTTGCCGGGCATAATCTGATGCTCCTTTCTCTACTCGATACGCCTTTCAAGCGAGGGCAGTTCCTCACACATTGAAAACCGCCCGCGCCTCGCGCACCGTGTTGCAGTGAGCTTCAACCGTATCTGAAACGTCGCGGGCATATCCGCCTCCGAGAGTGATGACGCACGGAAGGCTGCGCTCGCGGCACGCTTCGAAAACGAAATGATCGCGCTCGCTCAGTCCTTCGAGCGTAAGCGCCAATCGACCCAATCGATCATCTCTGTACGGATCGACGCCAGCCTGATAAAACACCGCATCGGGCCGGAACACGTCGAGGGCCGCGAAGAGATTCGCGGCAAGCGCGGCGAGGTATTCTTCATCGCCCGCGCCATCGGCGAGAGCGACATCGATTGTGCTCGGCTGTTTGACGAGCGGATAATTCTTCGCCCCGTGCAATGACAGCGTGAAGGTGTCCGGGTCATCAGAAAAAATCGCCGCCGTTCCATTGCCCTGATGCACATCGCAATCGATTACAGCCGCGCGACGGATCGCTCCCGATTCTCTGAGCGTTCGGATAGCGATGGCGATATCGTTGAGGACGCAGAAGCCTTCGCCGTGATCGGGGAAAGCGTGATGAGTTCCGCCTCCGAGGTTTGCGCTCACTCCGTCCGTAATCGCCGCTTGCGCCGCAACCATCGTCCCCGCGACCGAAAGGCGTGAACGACCTACGAGGGCTTCAGACCACGGAAGACCGAGACGGCGAATCTCGCGGGCTGAAAGTTGTCCGTCGACTACCCGATCATAATAATCCGCCGTATGCGCGAGCAGTATTTCATCGCGGGCAGCGGGCTGCGGCTCCGCGATTTGCTCAGAGGCAAGCGTGCCTTCGCTGACGAGCCTGTTGCGAACCATCGAATACTTGATGATGGGAAACGTATGGCCCGGAGGAAGCTCTATGACGTAACGATCCGAATAGAAGGCTCTCATTTTCACTCTGAGTTTTCGTCGCGAATGGAAGTCGGATTTCTGCTGTCATCGACTGCCACATAGACGACTTCAGCTTCAGTCACTCGCACGCGCTCGCCGGGCAACTTCGCGCGCAGAGCTTCGACTATGACTTTCACTGTGATCGAAGTCCGCCCGATTTTGACGAGTTCCGTGTAAAAGCTCACCAGATCGCCGACCATCACGGGCGCGACGAAGACGACTTCGTGCATAGCGACGGTGACGATTGATTTCGGAGTGTGTTTGCGGACTTCGACCGCGCCCGCAAGATCGATGTAGCTGAGAATGACTCCGCCGAAGACCGTCCCCTTTGCGTTAGTGTCCTTGGGCATCAGTACGACGCGGATCGATGGTTCGCCTCTTGTTTCGTTCACGCAGATGAGCCTAGCCTATCGAGTGCGGAGAGTCTAGTGAGTCCAGAGAGTCTTAAGAATCCGAATGCTCAACGCCTGGAGTTATTGGTTAATCCGCTAGCCGCCAGTCAATCATTTTTTCAAGCATTCGCCAATTATTTTCGCATGATTGTTTAATATTGAACAGAAATCCACCTTGTGGTCGGTTTACTATTAAGAGGGGGAGGACACAGGAGGCAAGCAGTTTTTTCAGCACCTCGAATGCTATCTACCACGCAGTGCTGCCTCCTGTGTCGCTCCGAAACGTGCAAACTTTGATACGTCCGGTCAGTGCGGACGAGCAGAGATTGGCAATCATCTGGAGGAGACAAGTATGAGGAACAAGCAGGAGATCAAAGGCAAAGGCAAACAAATAGCGGGCGCAATCAAGGACAAGGTCGGAAAATTGATCAACGATCCCGACCTTGCAGCCGAAGGCAGAGCCGAGCGCCGCGAAGGACAAATTCAGCAGAAAATCGGGAAAACCCGCCGGAAAGCTGGCGAGTTGCTGGAAAAGGTGGGCAACGCCATCTCCGGCAAATGATAGTCTCGACGCTGGGGTATTAAGGAACGGAGAAAAGAAAATGACTACGCCGCATAGTAAGGTTTCTCAAGCGAAGGAAGGCCGCACTGGTCACGACTCGCTGGCAGGACACCTGACCGCGCCGCTGATGGACTTCGATCTGCCGAAAGAAATCGCCCATCTCCACGAAGAAGAGGCATGGCTGCGAACGGGCAGGAATTCGAAGACTCTTGTGAAGCAGCCTGATTTCAGGATCGTGCTGATCGCGTTGCAAAAGGGCCGACACATTGAGGAACACAGCGCCGACGCGAGAATCTCGATACATACGTTGTGCGGACACGTGAAGCTGCAACTGTCCGATCAGACAGTTGATTTGCCGGACGGCCATCTGCTCGTACTTGATCGCGCGCTCGATCACGACTTGGAGGCGCTCGAAGAGAGCGCAATCCTGCTGACCATTTCCTGGCCACATGCTGCAGAGATTGACTGATCGATCTCTGCGGCTCCATCAAGTCAACGGTGTCGATAAGGGGGTGTGTGTCAAGCCTGGGCGAATGATTAAGCCATCCTTCCTGCGAACAGGGCCGGCCTTGTCCAGGCGGTCGTTGAATTTGATCAACAGCAAATACCTGGTATCGTTCGCGGCCTCGGTTGCTCCGCGAAAGCCCCAGGCAATCTGGCTTGCAGCAGTGAGGCACACTCACCTCTGCCAGCGACGGTAGCCGTAGCCGCCGCTGAAGAGCAGAACCAGCACGATGATAACAATCAATGTCGTCATAATATCACTTATTCCTTTCCAGCCTGGCACCACACCACCCGCTCATTGGGTCTCAACCGACTACGACCGCTGAACAGGCTGGCCACCAGGATGATGTTTAACTATTGAAGCTGTAAGACGCTCCATCGGAGGCTAGGATACCGCAGTTCTTCGCTCGGCGCTGTTCCCTATTGAACAGATGGAGAAAAAAAGTTTCGCTGATGCCAGTCTCCGCAGATGCCAGACAGAAGTCATTTTGGATACGTCCAATATTGAACATCGCCGGATGCGGAATCAGAGTATGGTTTGGAAAGGAGGATCAGTAATAATGGATAAAACAACGATCATCATTGTCGCTGCCACATTGGCTGCCGTCGTGGTAATCACGGCGGTGGTTTGGATATATCTGAAGAAGAAACAGAGCGAGAGGTTGCATTCCAGGTTTGGACCTGAGTATGACAGGCTCGCCGAAGTCGAAGGCGACCGGGGACGGGCTGAAAAGACTCTTCACGAACGCGAAAAGCGGGTGGAGAAACTCAAGCTGGTTCCCTTGTCTCCCGAAGATCGCTATCGATTCGACGGAGCGTGGCAACAGGTGCAGGCCGGATTTGTGGATGATCCGCGATCCGCCGTGGCTAATGCTGACAGACTGGTGGCTGAGGTTATGGAAACTCGCGGCTACCCGATGGGCGGCTTCGAGCAGCGAGTAGCCGATATTTCAGTCGATCATTCATCAGTCGTTACGAACTACCGTGTCGCTCACGATATCGCGCTCCGCGATAGAGGTGGGGAGACAGGCACGGAGGAATTGAGAACGGCTTTGCTTCACTATCGGATGCTTTTTGAAGATTTGCTCGAAATGCCTGTAGCAGAACCTGAAAAGCCAAAGGCGACAGCCGCAGGGTCTTGAAGCAGGCAGATTACTGGACACAATTAAGGAGGGCCAACAATGTCATTTGGAATTTACATAGTCGGCTACGTCATCTTGATTGTCGGCCTGGCGATTGGCGCCAACTTGCTGCACGTGCCTCCAAAATGGATCGGGGTAGGCATTGTCTGTATGATTGGGCTGGCGATCATACACGGCGTGACGGCGACTCGACAAAAGGATCCGACATCCTGAAAATAAAACGACAATCCACAGACCAGAGAACCATTACCCTTCATTGCGAATGGTTCACGGCGTCACCAACCTTCCCCTCGCATTGTCTACATCTCCTGGATACTCCCATTGCGACGGTATCAGCAGAAATGATTGAGCAATGCTGCCAGGCATTATTTGGGACACTGGATCGGAGACTTTATTCTATTACCGGAAAGGGAAGGTTTAACTATGGGTCGCAAGAAAAAGGCGGGCCTGGGTTTAATGCTCGAGCGGTTTTCACTTAAAGCTACGAAAGCCACCGGAACCTCCGGGGCGTTCGTCATCGCTCTGGGTGTACTCATCGTCTGGGGAATCTCCGGGCCACTGTTCCACTTTTCGGACACCTGGCAACTGGTGATAAACACGGGTACGACCATTGTCACCTTTCTGATGGTATTTCTGATTCAACGAACGCAGAACAAGGATGCGCTGGCGATACATCTGAAGCTCAACGAGATTGTCGCCGCGATGGAGGGAGCCAGTAATCGGCTGATCGATGTCGAGGACCTTACCGAAGACGAGATTGAGGTACTTCACAAGCATTACCAAAAGCTGGTTGCGATGGCCAAGAACGACACCAAACTTACGGAGACTCATTCTATTGAGGAAGCCAGTCTGCGGCACCAGACCAAGCATAGGAAGCGCCGCGCAGTGTGATCGGAGGCGAACATTTCTCGTTCTTCAATAATCAACGCTCACAATCCATCAAGCCATTCAACACCTGGGGCAATTTAATTTTCGGAAATAGGACGCGGATCAAACGGATAAGAGCGGATAGGCGCAGATCAGCTTAAATCCGCCTTCATCTGCGTCAATCCGCGTCCTATTCCTGTTTCATCTCGGAAAACCAAGTGGCCCTAATCAACACCTCTTCCTGACTCAAGACTCTCAAGACTCTCTGGACTCTAAAGACTCCCTTTGATACCTTCGCAATTATGAGTGAAAGGCGGGAGCGAGACGAAAAGCTCGCGGCAGGCGGCGTCATCATTCGTTTTGAAGATGACGGCAGCAAACTCGTTCTGCTCGTGCATCGTCCCAGATATCTCGACTGGTCATTTCCCAAAGGCGGAGTGAAGGAAGGCGAGACGGTTGAAGACGCCGCGCTCAGGGAAGTCGAGGAAGAGACTGGTCTCCGATGTCGCATACTCGGCAAATTGCTAATTGCGCGCTATCATTATCGAACCGCTAAAGGCAACCTCAGACCCAAAGCCGTTCACTATTTCATTATGGAAGAATTCTCAGGTCAGATCACAACAGACGGAGCGGAAGTTGACGAGGCTCGGTGGTTCGACGCTCGTGACGCTGAGGAGAAACTCAGCTACAAGGATGATCGCGAGATTCTGCGACGCGCGCTTGGAGAAAAAGATGGCTGAAAGAAGACCTATAATCACGCTGACGACGGATTTCGGAGAGGCCGATTACTTCGTGCCTGCGATGAAGGGCGCGATCTATTCGATCAACCCCAATGTCGAGATAGTCGACATCACTCATCACGTCCCGCCGCATGATATTTTCTCGGCAGCTTTCACTCTGCTGTGCTGCTACAAGGATTTTCCAAAGCTCACGACGCACGTCGCCGTCGTCGATCCGGGCGTCGGGTCTGCCCGCCGTCCCATAGTGGTTTCAGCGGGCGATTACAATTTCGTAGGCCCGGATAACGGAATTTTCAGCTACATCTATCAGCGCGAACACGTGAGCCGCATAGTCCATCTTTCGGTTGAGCATTATTTCCGCGCGCCCGTTTCGAATACATTTCACGGACGCGACATCTTCGCGCCCGCCGCCGCTTATGTCGCCAAGCTGATCGATTGGAATCGCATGGGCGAGGAGATCGCCGATCCCGTCAAATTCAACACTCCCACGCCGACATCCGTCGGCAGGGGCATTCGCGGGGCGGTCATTCACATAGACCGCTTCGGCAACATCATAACGAATATCACGAGCGCGGAGCTTACCGATGATATGATACGCGCGGGCGCGCGCATCAGGGTCGGCAAGCACGAAGCCACACGCGTTCTGACTCATTTTGCTGAAGGCGGAAGCCAGGAACTGTTCGCTTATTTCGGCAGCGCCGGATTTCTGGAACTGGCCGTTCAGCGACAGCAGGCCGCCCGCCTCACGGAAGCGCGCCGCGGCATCGAAGTGGAAGTGATAATGCCATAGAATCAGTTTTCAGTTTTCAGTTTTCAGTTTTCAGTTTTCAGTTGTTTTGTTCTGACCACTGATTTCTGTTTTCGGAGGAATCTTTTACGAGATCGACCAACTTGCGCGGAAACGACGAAGGCTGAAAACTGAAAACTGAAAACTGAAAACTGGATTTCGGGGAGAATTGATGATGAAAAAAATTGCATTCGTTTTAAGCATTCTGGTTCTTACGACGCTTTCGGCGCGTGAGGCGAGCGCGCAGCGTCAATTTGATGACTGGTCGGCGACCGAGCAGGGGCGCGGCACCTTGAGGATTCAGGGGCAAAGAGACGAGCAGATCACCCGCGCGACGGTAGACCTCAGGCGCAACGGCGAGTTCGAAATTCGAGTGTTGAGCATCACGCCCTGGGTCTTCACGGGACGCTGGTTCGGATGGCGCGGCTATGATGTCGAGGTCGAAATCACAGACGGCTTAGGGCGCGACGGCGCGAGAGGACGAGGCACAGTGAGGCTCTCGCGCGGCGGCGGATTCGAGAGAATAGAAATAACCGGCGAGACCCGCAGGCAGAGTTTCTCTATCTCTTTCGTGTCGGGCGATTCTTCGCCTTCACGTCCCGACTGGCGGCCCGACTCACGCAGGAGCGAATACACGGGAGCCTACAGGACTTCGGCCTACAGTCGATGGCGAGGCGATGATTATCGCATAATCTGGGTTCTCAGAATTCAGGAAGACGGCAGCGCGCAACTCTCCACGCGCTATCGAGGCACTGAGCCGCAGATTCGCCGCGACTCCGTGAGCTTTTTCGGACTCGTGTTGAGGGAGGTTCAACGCAGGCGAAAAGTCATTCACACCGGAACGTGGCGTGAGGTCGGGCGAAGGCTGGAAGTCAACCTGACGACCTGGGACGACCGACAGAGGGGAGATACCCGTTTCATTTTTTATTTTGCTGACAGGGATCGAAAGGAATTGACGACCGTAAGCTGGGATCGCAATCTCTACGGCTCTTCCGGATTTCAGTTCGAGCGGATTGCGGACTCCAATGCCGATGACGACGACCGATATGACGGATCGGACTCGGACCTCAATCTCTTTCAGCGGGGCAGAGGACTGTTGACGGTGGAAAGGCGAAGGAATCAAAACATCACCAGCGTTTCAGTGACAAGCAGAGCCGGACGCGAGGTTGATGTCACGATTTCATTTTTCGGCGCAAACCGCATGACGCTTTCAGGCCGTCTGGAGCGCCGCGACGCTTATTCTCTGAGGATAAGGCTTGTGAGAGCGGACAATGCCAACGCAGACGGATTCCTTACAGTCGATCTGGGATCGAGGAATTCCATCAGCAGCGTCTATGGGGAAGGCCGACTGGACGGCCAGCCGTTCTCGCTTCAGTTTTCACAGTGAGCCTGTCGAATGTGGAATGCGGAATTCGGAGTGCGGAATACAACTCCGCATTCCACATCCCGCATTTCGCGTTCGAAGGACTCTCAGAATTGACACGCCCCATCGCTTTGCCTATTCTTAAATTTAAGCTCGTCTTCCAAGTCCATCCGAGGAGAGAGAAACAATGTCAGGTGAAGCCAATGTTGCCAAAGCCGGTCTCGAAGGCGTGGTTGCCGCCCAGTCCCGCATCAGCGATGTGAACGGAGTCGAGGGACGACTCATTTACTACGGCTATGACATCCACGACCTCGCAGCGCACGCAACTTTCGAAGAAATCGTATTTCTGCTGTGGAACGGACGCCTGCCCGCGCGCGATGAGCTTGACGAGATCAAAGAGCAACTCAACAGCGAAGCCGGTCTTCCTGCCGAAATCAAACAACTGATCAAATACATTCCCGCTGCGGCAAATTCCATGGACATGCTTCGCACCGTTGTGTCGGCGCTTGCCTTCTACGACCCGGACGGCGCGGATATGTCACGCGAAGCGAACGTCAGGCGGGCCGTAAGACTTACTGCGAAATTCCCGACCATCTTGACCACATTCGAGCGAGTGAGGAAAGGACTCGACGCGGTAGAACCGAGAAGAGACCTTTCCATGGCGGGCAATTTTTTGTACACGCTCCGGGGCGACGCGCCTGATGAGGTGGCCACCCGAACTATGGATGTCGCCTTCATACTCCACGCCGATCATGAACTAAACGCTTCGACGTTCGCCGCGCGAATCACCGCCGCGACGCTTTCGGATATGTACTCGGCGATAGTTTCTGCCATAGGCACGCTCAAAGGGCCGCTGCATGGCGGAGCCAACGAAGGAGTGATCAAAAATCTCGTGGAGATCGACAGCGTCGAGGGAGTCGAGGCTTGGGTGAAGGATGCGCTGGCCAAAAAGAAAAAGATCATGGGATTCGGCCACAGGGTTTACAGAACCGAAGACCCGCGAGCGACTCATCTGCGCGAGATGTCCCGCAAGCTGGGAGAACGAACGGGCGAGAAGAAATGGTATGAGATGTCCGTTCGCATGGAAGAAGTGATGAAGCGCGAGAAGGGACTCGATCCGAATGTCGATTTCTATTCGGCTTCGACTTATTACGCGCTCGGCATCGAGACAGACCTGTTCACGCCTATATTCGCGTGCAGTCGAATTTCAGGCTGGACGGCTCACGTGCTGGAACAATACGACAACAATCGCTTGATTCGCCCGCGAGCCGAATACACCGGCCCGCGCGGTTTGAAGTATGCGCCGATAGATAAGAGAAGAGGAACGAAATAAAATCCCATGTCGAATGTGGAAAGTGTCCGACAAGCTGCCAGCTTGTCGTGGAGCGCGAAAAGCCTCGGCGGCGGGAAACAACGACAATCTGGCAGCTTGTCCGACATTGCGCAGCGCATCTTCAGGCTGACCGATTTCACCACCAGCATCGCTTGTCACAGCGCCCCAAATCGGGCTTGAGATAAATGGGATGATATGTCCTTCTGCTTCCCTAGGAGAAGATAAGGCAAAAATTCCGAGCCTGCGCTGTTGCCTCTGCGCGCGATATCTCATTCACTTTTTCCTTTTTCATTCTGCCTTAACTCCGTGAGTCGGGCGCGCTGCTCGACGGTCAGTTTGTTTCTGATCTGAATGACGAGCATGAATTGAAGCCGTTTGATTTCGCGTTCGACCGAGAGAACCCTGTCGAGTTGAGCAAGTGTTTGTTGCTCATCGACCTGGTCGTTTTTGACGAGCGCGACCATTTTTTCAACTTCGTCCTGTAGCTGCCACTGCAACTCTGTGAATTTCAATTGCGCCTTTCGCAACTCCGCTTTGAAGAATTCCTTCTGCTCGTCGGTCAGCCCTATGGCCTGCTGATGCTGCATCACCAGTTCAGGCGGAAAGAAACTTTCGCCAATCGGATCGTGAGGTTTCTGCTGCGCATGAATCGACTGGCAGGCGGGGAGCAACAGGCAAAGAGCAAAAATTTTCAGTTTCATAATATCTCCGTTTCAATTTTTTTCGGCAGTCGGGATCGATTTGAGGTTGACTGCCGAATCAGTGATTCGCGGGACGTTTTTGAGCAACTCCGCGCCGGGAGTCCTGAGCAGAAAATCCGTGGGCGACTGCCACCGGGAGATGAGCCTTGATGTCTCGCGGAATTGCGCGGGCCGCGCTTTTCTGCGAACGGGTTTTTGAGGCTCATTCCCGACAGGGTTTATTTGCGGAGCAGGCCGCGCCTTATTGAGATAAGGCGCGCGAGCGATTGATTCATCCGTCGGAGCAGGATAGGTATTCTGTCGCGAGGAATATTGTCTCAGGAGCAGCGCGAGACCGACGATTAAAATAATCGAAGCCGTCGCCATCGCCGCTCGCCAGATGAAACGTCCGGGTTTGGCCGATCCGGTTTTCGATAAACGTGCTTCCAGAATGCTTGAGAAAGAAGGCGCGCACTGATCATCTTCCTCTCGCAGTTCATGGAAGAGTCGCCTGATTTTTTCTTCTTCCGATCGTTGATTCATCGAAGACTCCCGATTCCAGTATCAAGTGGCGAAGATGTTTTTTGCCGCGCTCATAATGAGTGCGGGCTGAACCTGTTGACACTCGCATCACCTCAGCGGCTTCCGAAAGGCTGAGATCGTGATAGAAGACGAGTTGCAAAACCTCCCGCTGTCGCCGGGGCAAAGCGGCGAGCGATTGTTGAAAGAGGGATTGAATTTCAGACCTGTAAATCTCATCATCGAAGCTGACCTGTTGGGTCGCATTTTCTTGGCGGCCAATCAACCTTATCCTGCGGAGCATCTCGCGACGGCGATGATCGCTGGCCGTGTGTCTGATGACTGAAAAGAGCCAGGTCTTGAAGGCGGCTCGTCCATCGAACCGGGCCTTTCCCTCAAGGACTTTGAGGTAGACGGTTTGCAGAATGTTTTCAGCCTCCGTTGGATTGCGCGCGCAGCACATCAGCGCCCAGCCGTAAGACTCACGGTGGTATTTTTCCAATTGCGCTCTCAGTTCCGCGCTATTCATCAACTCGTCTGACAGATTGTCCTTATGCGTCCGAATTATTAGTCGTTTCCGAAATCAAACTATATGACACGACCCGTCAGATTGATACAGGCAGAGGAGATGAATTTCCTGCAAAGCTGAAATGAGTTATGCAGCGGCAGGCATAGAGGAAGTCGGTTCACCCCCACGTGCGTGGGGACGCTTCCACGCCTCACTGCGAGAGCGAGGCGAACTTGACTTCAATGGGAATCTCGTTGATTAGCTGATTGTTTCAATCCACGCCTCACTGCGAGAGCGAGGCGAACTCGGAGAGCTGAGAAAAGGGGCGGAGAAGCCGCAGTTTCAATCCACGCCTCACTGCGAGAGCGAGGCGAACCAATTAAAGTTCACAAACTGGATGAGGCTCGCAAAGTTTCAATCCACGCCTCACT